>JAILRC010000016.1 GCA_024698485.1 Lachnospiraceae bacterium
GGCAATGTCCTTATGGTATTTAGAAAATCCGACATGAAAATGGTAGGGTGTATGCAGGTTCATAATGTACTAAATCAGCGTATGAAAGACTTCACCGGTCATGTTGGCTATTCTGTACGACCATCAGAAAGGAAAAAAGGATACGCAAAGAGAATGCTGAAAAAGGCTCTTGATTTTTTGAAGGCTTTTGGATTTGATGAAGTATACGTTAGTTGCTTGCCAACAAATATTGCAAGTAGGAAGACTATTTTAGCTAATGGTGGAGAATATATTGAGACAAAATACCTAGAGTGCGACAATGTAAATCTTGAACGTTATAGAATTCGCATATGACCCTTTTGAGACGGGGTTAGGGTGTCAAATTTAGGTGTATTGCAATTGGAACGTTGTGCGAAATTGGAAAAGATTGGAAAATAGGATTTATTTTGTATTACAATATTTTGGGAAATGAGATGATTTTATGGCTACGTATGTGACATCGGATATTCACGGGGAACTTAAATACTTTGAAAAACTGCTTAAGATGGTGGATTTTAAGGACACAGACACACTTTATGTCCTTGGAGACAACATTGACCGTGGTCCGAAGCCCATGGAAACGGTGCAGAAGATCATGCACATGAAAAATGCTCATTGTCTTCTTGGAAATCATGAAGCAATGGCGCTTGATGCACTTGAGTACCTGGACAGTGAATATGAAAAAGAAGATGTGGAGAAGTTTGATGAAGATCTCCAAAAAAAGACCCGCAGGTGGCTTAAGAACGGATCGGATGTTACCATACGTGCTTTTAGGGCACTTGACCGTGAAAGAAAAGATGAAATCATTGATTTCTGGCGTGGCTTAAAGACCTATGAAGAGATCAATGTGAATGGTACAGACTATGTTCTTGTGCATGCAGGGCTCGGAAACTTCTCCGAGGACAAGGGACTCAACGAATACACTCAGTATGAACTTGTCTGGACCAGAGATCCCTTTGATGTGAGCTACTACAAGGACAAGGTAGTTGTTGCCGGACACACTCCTACTCAGGAACTCAATGATAATCCCAAACCCGGCAGCATCTTTAAAAAGAACAACAGGATAGATGTGGACTGCGGTTCTTGCTACACGGGCGGAAGACTCGCCATGCTGTGCTTGGACACAGGGGAGGAGTTTTATTATCCGAAAAGGCCGTTGCTTAAGCCCTAATTCCATCATCAGCATCATAGTCGGAACAACGGTATATATACTGCTCACCATGCTGTGACGGATGTGCCGGAGGGGGGAACAAAGATGCGGGAAAACAAAAGGATCTGCTGCCTCTCACGGGATATGTCCACGGCGGATGTTCTCCCATAGGGATGAAAAAGCAGTTTCCTACGTTTATCCACGAAACGGCGGCGGGCTTTGAGCACATATATGTAAGTGCGGGAAAAGTGGGCTTTCAGACAGAAATCTCCCCTGATGACCTGATCAAGGCAGCATGCTGTAAAGTAGCGGATATTGTTTGATGAAAGCACAAAAAGATCAGAAATACAAGGAGGTACCCCACATGACCAACGAAAACAACACCCTTCCCGGTGACAAAATGCCGGGCTCAATTTGGGCATATGAAAGCGTTTTTTACCAGATCTACCCGTTGGGTCTGACGGGTGCACCCTTTGAGAATGACGGCGTTTTGGAACATAGGATCCTGAAACTGTTGGACTGGGTTCCGCACATCAAAAAACTTGGTGCAAATGCGGTGTATCTCTGCCCTGTTTTTGAGTCGGACACTCACGGGTACAACACAAGGGATTACACGAAGGTGGATGTGAGACTGGGCACTGACGACGACCTTAAAAAAGTGGTTTCGGAGTTTCACAAAAACGGCATCAGAGTCGTGTTGGACGGCGTGTTCAATCACGTGGGACGAGGCTTTTGGGCATTTCGTGATGTGCTTGAAAAACGTGAGGCGTCTCAATATGTCAATTGGTTCGCGCGCATAGATTTTTCGGGCAATTCCAACTACAACGACGGGCTTTGGTACGAGGGCTGGGAAGGTAACTACGACCTTGTGAAGCTGAACCTTTGGAACCCGGATGTCAAAAACCACATTTTTAACGCAGTTGAAGGCTGGATCCGGGACTTTGACATAGACGGCATCAGGCTTGACGTGGCATATTGCCTGGAACGTGGCTTCCTTAACGAACTCAGACGCTTCTGCGACTCGAAAAAAGAGGAGTTCTTCCTGCTGGGCGAGGTGCTTCACGGTGAATATGGCAGGATGCTTTCAGAAATGTGCATCCACTCCCTCACCAACTACCAGTGCTACAAGGGACTGTACTCCGCTGTCAACAGCTACAACCTTTTTGAAATCGTTCACTCACTACTTCGTCTCTTCGGTCCCGAGGACTGGACAGTGGCACGGGGGACTCACCTCCTGTCGTTTCTTGACAACCACGACGTGACGAGGATCGCAAGCATATTAAACGACGAAAGAGAGCTGCAGCCTGCATATGCACTGCTTTTCGGTATGCCGGGCATTCCAAGCATATATTACGGCAGCGAGTGGGGAGTGAAGGGCGACAAAAAGGACGGCGATCCGGCCCTCAGACCCTTCATCGAAAAGCCTGAAACCAACGAACTCACCGAATACATCCAAAAACTCGCCGAGATCAAAAAACGTGAGAATGCATTGAATTACGGCGGTATGCGAAGCCTCTTCCTTACAAACCGTGCCTGCGTTTTTGCAAGGGAATGGGAAAACGAAAGGATACTTGTGGCAGTGAACATTGATGATAAGCCTGTTATGGCGTATTTCGAAGCAGGCAGTCAATGGGCTGACAAACTGATCACGGGGCAGGAACATGATTTTACCGGAGGCAGCGAACTTGCACCATTCGGAACTTATTTCTGGAAGATAAAAAGCAAATGATATGAAATAAAGAGAACTTATGATGGATGTGCAAGGATTACGAAAATCCTTGAAAAGGCATGAAATCCTTAAAGACAATGCAATGAAAATGTGCTATTATCTGTGGGATCGGAAATCCCGTCCATTTTTTTCTTGACAAAGTTAGGCGAACGGTGTACTCTATCGAAGACGTTAGCGTACAGCGTTCGCTTTTGATTTGAACAGACGTGCAGGAGTGGATATGCCCAGAGACAAGAGTGAAAATCATGAGAAGATCATAGAGGCTGCTTTTGAGGAATTCGCAAGATACGGATTCGAAGACGCATCCATGCGCCGCATCGCTGCAGCATGCGGGATGAGTGCATCCGGACTGTACAAGCATTTTCCGGGAAAGGAAGAGATGTTTGCCACTCTGGTAAAACCTGCGGTGGACGGCTTGATGGATCTGTATCATGAGATCGAGAAAGAATATTTCGATGATCTTTCGGGTGAGGGAAAGGCAGATGTAAGCAACTCAAAGGGCGAAATGGTCAGGATGACGGAATACATATATGACCATTTTAAGGAGTTTGAGCTGATCATTTGTAAGTCCAAAGGCTCGATTTACGAAAACTTCAAGCACGACGTGGCGAGCCTTGAGGAGAGAGTGACCCTTCGGTATATGGAAGTGGCCAAGGAGAAAGGTGTCCGTGTCAAGGAATTTGATATCGGGGAATTCCATCTTCTGGTGACAGCAAGCATAGAAGCACTCTTTCAGACGGTTTTGCACGGTTTTTCAAAAGAAAAAGCCCTTCATTTTGCAGAAACGGTATCATCATTTTACGCGCCTGCATGGAGTGCATATTTTGGAATATAGTTCACAGACCCCGCTCAGTGCGGGGTTAAAAAACGGACATGGGTTAGCAGGGGCTAACTAATCAGACTGTATTATTAAAAGGAGAGAAAAACATGGAAAGTACCAAAAAGAGATCCACACTCAGCTGGGTGATGGAGTTTGCGGGTATGAACAAAAGCTCATACATATTGAGCGTCATATTTGCGATAATAAGTGTCCTGGCAGGCTTTGTACCTTACTTTTTTGTGGCAGAGATAGTAAGGGCGCTGATCGCAGGAAATGAGGACATGAGTTTCTATCTGCAGAAATGCGGGATCATATCCCTTTGCTGGCTTGTGAATAAACTTTTTCACAGCATATCCACAACCCTGTCCCACAGAGCCACTTTCGGAGTCCTGGCGGAGATCAGAAGAAGGCTTACAAAGAAACTGAGCCTCATGCCCCTGGGAGATGTGCTGGAGGATTCTTCGGGATCCTATAAAAATATAATCGTGGAGAGAGTGGATTCCATAGAGACAACCCTTGCTCACATAATCCCGGAGATGATATCAAACGCCATTGTCCCCATAGGTATTCTGGTGATCATGTTCACGGTGGACTGGAGGCTGACTCTGCTTTCGCTTATCAGCGTTCCTTTGGGAATGGTCTTTTACGGCATGATGATGGTGGGATCGGAAGAGAGTTTCAGAAATACAATGGTCAAGACCAAGGCATTGAACGACACCGCTGTTGAATATATAAACGGTATCGAAGTCATTAAAGCCTTCGGTAAGACCAAAACATCCTACGAAAAATTCATTACTGCGGCCAAAGAAGGCGCCGACTGCTTCATCGAATGGATGAGAAGGTGCAATGTATGGCAGAATCTGGCTTTGACACTTTTGCCTGCACAGCTTCTGACACTTCTTCCGTTTGCGGGACTGTATTATTTTCAGGGTAAGACAGACGGAACGGATGCAATGCTCCTCATCATCCTGACCCTCGGTCTGGTCTCGCCTTTCATGGTGGTTGCGGGACATATGGATAATCTTAAGAAAACGGGAGCGATCATTGAAGAGGTGACATCCGTTCTTGAAAAGAGAGAACTTGCCCGCCCCGAGACCATCAGGAAAAAGCCTGAGGGAAGCACCATAGAATTTAAGGATGTTCATTTCGGATATGACGAGAAAGAGGTTCTCCACGGGATCAACATGACCATAAAAGAAGGCACGGTCAATGCGCTTGTGGGACCTTCCGGATCGGGTAAATCCACTGTGGCAAAACTCATCGCCTCCTTCTGGGATCCGGACAGTGGAAGCGTCACTTACGGCGGAGCAGACATAAAGGATATGCCCCTTACTTATTATAATAAGATGATCGCATATGTTTCCCAGGACAATTATCTTTTTGACGAGACCGTCATGGAAAACATAAGGATGGGCAATCCGGATGCTACGGACGAGGAGGTCGTAAATGCTGCAAAAGCATGCGGATGTCATGATTTCATCATGAACCTTGAAAACGGATATGAAACAAAGACGGGAGGAGCGGGAGGTCATCTTTCCGGTGGTGAGAGACAGAGGATCAGCATAGCCCGTGCCATGCTGAAGAATGCCCCTGTTGTGATCCTTGACGAGGCAACTGCCTACACGGATCCTGAGAACGAGGCTCTTGTGCAGAGGAGCGTTGCAAAGCTTATAAAGGGAAAGACACTTATCGTCATCGCCCACAGACTTTCCACCATTGCTTCGGCTGACCGTATCTTTGTCATCGACGACGGAAATGTGGCAGCACAGGGAACCCAGGAGGAGCTTCTTAAGAACTCGCCTTTATACAAAGAAATGTGGGAAGCTCACATCGCTTCAAAAGATTCGGAGGTGGCATAATGTTTCGCACTTTAAAAAAATACTTTGACTTTGCCAATAAAGTTAACAAAAAGAAACTCATGGGAGCTATGCTCTTGGGCGTGCTCAAGGCCATGTTCGCAATGCTCAAGATCCCTGCTATAGCAGCGATCATACAGGGGATCCTGGATGATAACATGACTCCCTCCACCATATGGACATCCTTCGGCATCATGTGTCTGTCTGTCGCCGGACAGGTGCTTGTAGGCCTTAAGACCACCATGCTCCAGACAGAGGCGGGATACAACACCTGTTCCGGAAAACGCATCGAGATAGCGGAACATTTAAGATACCTTCCCATGGGCTTTTTTAACGCCAACAGCCTGGGACAGATCACGAACATCACCACAAACACCATGGAACAGCTGGCGGATGTGGCTACCCTTGTGGTAATGATCACCACACAGGGGATCGTGACCACGGGTGTGATCTTTGTGTTCCTGGCATTCTTTGACATACGTATCGCCCTTATCCTGCTGGTGGGTATCCTTGTTTTCTCATTCTTTAACTCCATGATGCAGAGAGCGACCATTCCCGTGGCACCCAGAGCGGCAAAGGCAGGAGAGAGTCTTGTGAGTGCCGTCATCGAGTACATCCAGGGCATAGCGGAAGTAAAGAATTTCAACCTTACCGCAAAGGCTGCCAAAAAACTTGAAAGCACCATCAGAGAAAAACAGGCAGCGGACACAAAAATGGAATTTACCGTGATCCCTTTCATGTTCCTTCAGGGCCTTGCCACCAAGCTTACGGGCGTTCTCATGTGCCTTGTTTCGGTGTATTTTTACCTGACCGGCTCCATGCCTCTTTTGTACACCATAATCATGACCATATCCTCATTTATGATATATGAAAGCCTGGATATGATGGGAGGCTTCTCTGCACTTATGAGGAATGTTAACATCATAGTGGACAAGGCCAATGAGGTCCTTTCCATTCCCGCCATGGACATAGAAGGGGCAGATCTTACCCCTTCCAAAACGGACATCGAACTTAAAAATGTTTCATTTGCATATGAGGACAGAACCATCATCGACAATGTTTCGGTAAAGATCCCCGCCAACACCACAACAGCCATAGTGGGACCTTCCGGCGGCGGAAAGACGACTCTTACAAATCTCATGGCCAGATTCTGGGACGTGCGATCGGGCGAGGTCCTTCTGGGAGGCAAAAATGTCAAGGATTACAGTTTCGACTCCCTTATGAAGAATTTCAGTTTTGTGTTCCAGAGAGTCTACCTTTTTGAAGACACCATTGCCAACAACATCAGGTTCGGTAACCCCGAAGCACCCATGGAAAAGGTCATTGAAGCGGCAAAGAAGGCCAGATGCCACGATTTCATCATGAACCTTCCCAAGGGGTACGATACCATGATCGGTGAAGGGGGAGCGTCTCTTTCCGGCGGAGAGAAACAGCGTATCTCCATAGCCCGTGCCATTATGAAGGATGCACCCGTCATCATCCTTGACGAAGCCACAGCCAATGTGGATCCCGAGAATGAAGCGGAACTCACCAAAGCCGTGGAAGAACTCACCCGTAACAAGACCATCATCATGATCGCTCACAGGTTAAAGACCGTAAGAAATGCGGATCAGATCCTTGTGGTGGCGGACGGAAAGATAGTTCAGAAGGGAACCCATGATGAACTTATGGCAGAAGAAGGCATATACAGGAACTTTGTCACCGAAAGAAAGGAAGCGGTTTCCTGGAAGATAGCATGAGTGTGTGAACTGTAAGAAAAAGTGCCTTGAAGCAAAAGGATTTTAAAGACAAGAGAAGAGATTTGTGCTAATATCTGTAGAAGTGTAGAGATACATGATCAAAGGTAAAGGAAAAAGATAACATGAATCTTTTTGACATTATAGGACCGGTCATGGTGGGACCTTCAAGTTCCCACACGGCCGGAGCAGTGAAGATCGGACTGGCGGCGGGAAAACTGCTGGGAGAAAAGGTGGTCTCCGCGGAGATACTTTTGTACGGATCCTTCCTGGCAACGGGAAAGGGACACGGTACGGATGCGGCGCTGGTGGCAGGTCTTTTGGGGATGAAGATGGACGACGAAAACATTCCCAAAAGTCTTGAGATAGCAAAGGAAAGAGGACTTCAGATAAAGTTCGGAAAAGCGGATCTTAAAGATGCTCATCCCAATTCGGTAGAAATGAGGCTTGTGGGAGAGCATGGAAGAAAGCTCTCCATAGTGGGAGAATCCATCGGGGGTTCCCTCATCAACATTGCGAAGATCGACGGTCTGGATGCAAATTTCTCGGGAGATTTCCCGACACTCATCATCCACAACGAAGACCAGCCGGGACATCTGGCAGAGGTTACCGGTATGCTGGCCCGCAGTTCCATAAATGTGGCCACCATGCAGCTGTACCGTGCAAGTCGCGGCGGTGAAGCCGTCATGGTCATTGAATGCGATCAGGAGGTTCCGGAAGAGACTCTGGAATGGTTGCAAAAAGCGGATGGGATCACAAAAGTGACCTATTTCAGTCTTAAGGAGCCGGAGGAAACAAGATGAGTTACAAGAAACTGACTGAGATCACTGAACTCTCCGAAAAGCGCCACATTCCTTTTTGGCAGGCTGTGCTGGAGGAAGATATGATCGAGAGAGGTGTGTCCAGAGAAGATTCCATGAGCCGCATGGAATATATGTATGAGACCATTAAAGAAGCGGACGAGAACTACGATCCCGCTCTGCGTTCCGCCAGCGGCCTTGCGGGAGGCGACGGAGGACTGCTTGAAGAGTACAGGAAGAAGCACTCTTCCCTTCTTAACGATTTCGTCCTTGAAGTAATGGAAAAAGCTGTGAAAATGGGAGAATCCAATGCTTGCATGCGAAGGATCGTGGCTATGCCCACAGCAGGTTCCTGCGGTGTCATTCCCGCAGTGCTTCTTACTTATATGAAACATAAAAATCCCGGGAAAGACAGGATCATTGAGGCCCTTTATGTTGCCGGAGGCATAGGCGAAGTCATTGCCACTTCTGCCAGCATATCCGGAGCGGAAGGGGGCTGTCAGGCGGAGATAGGAAGCGCCAGTGCCATGGCGGCGGGAGCCCTTGCCTACCTTGAAGGGGGCGGAAACGAGGAGATCGTTCATGCTGCCGCCCTTACATTAAAGAATATGCTGGGACTGACCTGTGATCCCGTGGCCGGGCTGGTGGAAGTTCCCTGTATCAAGAGAAATGTGGCGGGTGCCGTGAACGCGGTGGTCTATTCCCAAATGGCCATGGCAGGTGTCAGAAGTGCCATAGAGCCCGATGAAGTCATCGATTCCATGAACAGGATCGGAAGACTTCTTCCCACCTGCCTCAAAGAGACGGGTCAGGAAGGTCTGGCCATCACCCGCAGTGCTCAGAAGATCACGGAACGTCTGAGTATCACGGATCTGTAATGAAAAACTTTAAACATATACAAGGTGACGACTATGCTTGATGAAAGATGGGTATTTCATGAAAATGTGAAGGCGGAGGATCAGGGAAACGGCGTTGTGCGCCGCGTCCTTGCCTACAGCAAAGATCTTATGTGCGTTGAGAATTCTTTTAAAAAGGGAGCGGTGGGAGCTTTGCATCATCACCCCCACACCCAGATCACCTATGTGGTGAGCGGGAAGTTCGAGTTTGAGATCGACGGTGTTAAGAAAACAGTGAAGGCAGGAGACACCATGCTCAAGACCGACGGTGTGGAACACGGATGCATATGCCTGGAAGAGGGCATCTTACTTGACATTTTTAACCCTATGAGAGAGGATTTTGTGAAATAGACATGAGCAGGGGAAACATAGTTTTGATAGGAATGCCCACATCGGGGAAAAGCACCGTGGGGGTCATTGCCGCCAAGATCCTTGGAATGGATTTTGTGGACACCGACATAGTGATCCAGCGGAGAGAAGGAGCAAGGCTCTGCGATATCATTGAAAAAAGAGGGCTGGAAGGCTTTCTGGAATGCGAAGAACAGGCGCTCCTGAGCCTTGAAGTCGCCAATGCCGTGATCGCCACCGGCGGAAGTGCGGTGTACAGCCAAAAGGCCATGGAAAGCCTAAAAAAGAACGGAACCGTGGTTTATCTGAAACTGGAAAAGGACGAACTCTTCAGGAGACTTAAGGAAGTGAAAGAACGGGGAGTGGTCTTAAGAAACGGAGAAACCCTGGAGGAGATGTTCGAGGAAAGGGTTAAGCTCTACGAGGCATATGCCGACATCACCGTTTCCGAAGAGAACAGCACCATTGAAGACACGGTTAAGGACGTGACGGATCATTTTCGATGAAATACGGCCTGATACGACCTTTACAGGATCCTGTAAAGGCCGCTCACAAGGCGGATGATGTAGCAGATCAGGATGCACAGACCCAAAAGGGCGGCACCTATGTTGTAAAGACGGTTGGAGATCTTAACGATCTTCAGAGCCTTAAGCAACTCCGTAAGGAGTGCGAGAACGATCAAGGGCCAGAGCGGATGAAAAGCGAAAGCCTCTTTCATGTGGAAATGAGAGGCTGACATGAAGGCTCTGGAAATGCCGCAAAAAGGGCAGGGGATCTTAAAGAGGAGCCTGAAAGGGCATTGATAGATCCCTGTCAACATGAGTATTACGAGAACGAGGAGTGCAGCTGCCAAAACAACCGCACTCCTCGATATTTTTTTATTTTGCATACTGTCCGTCGATGAATTCAACATTTGTATCGTTTCCGAAAGCATCGCTGCCGTAAACCTTTGTAAGAGCGATGATGAAATCTACCAGCTGCCATACGCCGCATCCGCCGCAGGTAAGGAGCTTAAGGACTCCGAGTCCGATCTGTCCTCTTACGAAACGGTCAGCGCCGAATTCGCCCAAAAGGAAGCAGAAAACCCATACGAAAACATTTTTTTCCATAGTCTTCTTCATAACTTTGATTCCTCCGTGTTGTGTGATTGTTTTATTATTTGGCATAGTCTCCGTCGATGAATACAACCTCCGTATCATTTCCGAAAGCGTCACTGCCATAAACCTTTGTAAGAGCGATGATGAAGTCAACAAGAGCCCAGATACCGCAACCGCCGGCTGTCAAAAGCTTGAGAACTCCGAGACCCACCTGACCTCTGACGAAACGGTCAACACCGTATCCGCCCAATAAGAAGCAGAAAACCCAGACAAAGATATTTTTGTCAAATCTTTTTTCCATTAAAATTTTCCTCCTGCATGGATATATGTTTCATGATACAATTTTTTTTCTCAAAATGCAAGAAAACTTTTAACGGACATGGGGGAACTCACCTGATCCCCTGACTGTTGTTCATCAAGGTCTCGCTGAACATGAACAGCACATCCGAGTTCTCGAAGGGTATGAACCTGCCGTAAACATCCGGATGGGCATATCTCATGTCTACAAGATAGACTGTCCTGTAGGCGGAGGCAAGAAGAGGAGCCATGGAGGAGGCGTAGGAATCACGGAAGATCACCAGCTGTCCCTCGGGGGCATCGGGATTTTCTATGCGTATGAGACCAAGCCCGCCGCCGAGAAAAAGGGTGTAGAGGTCTTTTGGGTCGCAGCCTTCGGGATCGTAAATCTTAAGAGGTGCCCTTATTTCAAGGTTTATGGCTTTAAGCTCGTTCAGGTAGCCTCCCTTTAGCCAATATATGGTCTCGGGATCGGGATCCATGGCGGATTGTCCTGCATAGACTCCGAGAAAAGGGTAGAGAGAGTCAGTTTCAAGATCCCCGTCAAGAAGGGAGGAGTCACGGCCCATGGCTTCAAGGATGTGCTTTGCGGCAGGGGTCAGCTTTTCCTGACGCCAGTGGCTGTCGGTGTAATAGTAGTCCTCAAGGCTCAAAATGTCCCTTAAGGAAATGGCTTCTGCGAAGGGGAGACTGTCGGCATAGAGTTGGTCCATGAGGTCAAGGTCTATGGTGGGATAGCCCCATTTTCCCGCAAAGCTGCTCTTGTCCGGCACAAGGGTCCGGTAGATGTGACTTCCGGAGTTTTTGAGATACCTTTCCCAAACCGCATTGAAACGCTCTGCGGCATAGGCTATGGAAGAGGAGTTTATGTTTTTCGGGAGGCTTATGATATAGCCATTATGGTTAACAAAACCGTTGTATTCGTTTTCATTAAGTATCCCTGTCTGGAAGAGGAAGCGGAGGTGTCTCAGGGTTTCTCTTCCCGCAAAGTGATCCGCTGTCCAGAGATCCAGATCCTCAAAGTAATCACCCTTCATGACATTTTTGCAGGACAGAACGGGAGCGGATGCCAGAGGGCGGCGTTCCGCTTCGGATATGTTTTTTTTCGGAAAAGCGAAAAGTGTGACGGTGCCCATGAGGACAGCCGTAATGAATGACAGAGCCGGGAGAGCGGCAATCGATCTTTTTAGCATATGCACTCCTAAAATCTGAAATACAGGAAAGGTGAAAAACTTCCGTCTACAAGGTAAGCGGTTACAAAGATAAGGATAAAGACTATGAACGCCGACCTTAAGAAAGGAGCAAGGACGCGGCCCGCCGCAGAGTTTTCCGCTTTTTTATAAAGGATCTTTGGGAGAGGCGTTGCCCCAAGGCAGGCCATGGACAGAAGGACCCAAAAACCTTTTAAAAGATAGGCGGTGCTCCCGGTCCATAAAGGAACGGTACCGAACATGCGGCCGTATTGGGTGAGGGCGTCACGAAGGTCGGTAAATCGGAACCACACGAAGAACAGCACCGTCAGGGTGAGTACCAAAATGTGCTTTAGGACTGCGGGGATCTTTTTTTTCTTAAACAGTCCCGTTTTTTCCAAAAGCACCTCCGCTATGAGCATGATGCCGAAACTCAGGCCCCAGAGAACAAAATTCAGGGATGCTCCGTGCCAGAGACCTGTGAGGACCCAGACCGTGAGAAGGTTCCTTAAGTGTATGAGAAGTCCTTTACGGCTTCCTCCCAGAGGAATGTAGACATAGTCTCTGAACCAGGAACCCAGGGATATGTGCCAGCGTCTCCAGAATTCACGAAAACCGGTGCTGATCAGGGGATAGTCAAAGTTTTCCGGAAGATCGAAGCCAAAACAGCGGGCGAGACCTATGGCCATATCGCTGTAGCCGGAAAAATCGAAGTAGACATAAAGGAGAAAAGCCAGACCTTCCGTCCAGGAAAGAAGAAGGGAAGGGGAGGCTGCAGCGGCAGCGGTATCACAGAAGGCGTAGAGCCTGTCGGCAATGAGAACTTTTTTGCCCAGACCCAGAGTGAAACGGAAGAGACCTTCACTGAGACGCGCTATGCTGTGGGTGCGATACTTTAGGTTTTCGCTTACGGTTTCAAAGCGCACTACGGGACCTGCGATGAGCTGGGGAAAGAAGGAAACATAGAGGGAGAGGTTCAGCAGGTTCTTTTCCGCCGGGTACTTTCCGCGATAAACATCGATCCCGTAGCTCACGCTCTGAAAGACGTAGAAGCTGATCCCGATGGGAAGAGGAAGGCGAAGGAGGGTGAAGATCTCTCTGCCTGCCAGGCCGTTCACTGTTCCCGGGATCAGATCCGCATATTTAAATAACCCCAACAGACCAAAACTTAAAACAAGAAAAACCGCCAGGGTGACCTTTTTTGCTTTGTCCGGGAGGATCTCCAAAAGCCTTCCCGCAACATAGGTCAAAAGGGTCTCACCTGCCATGAGCAGAAGATAGATCTGCTCGCCGCAAAAATAGAAGAAAAGGCTGGAGGCAAGAAGGACTGCGTTCCGAAACTTGGTCGGAACGCAGAAGTACAGGAGCAGGACTCCCGGCAAAAACAGATATATAAATGTCAGACTTGAAAAGACCATAATTTCCTTTTACTCTTCATCTTTGGGCTCGGAGCACATCATGAAGAGAACGGCGTTACCGTCGGTTTCGATGATGACGGTGTTGGCGACCATGCATATGTTCCAGGCCAGGTTTGCATTGTCTTCAAGGCTCTTTACGAAAGCGTCCTTGTCTGTGGAATCGTCAAGACGGAAAACATATCCGATGAAAAGGTTGGGGGACATGAAGGGCTTTATGCCTGCAGCTTCCGTAAATCCTTTGATGGTACATTCTCCGGAGTAGTCCGTGAGCCCCGTGAGCCTGTCGGCTGTTGCTTCTTCGGCGTAGATGCTGTTGAATTTCTGGTGTCTTACAAAGTACTCGGCGAGTTCGAGCATCGTAGCGTCGGGATGGGATGCAAGGTACTCATGGAAAACGGTGACAAGATCTCTTGCTTTTTCGGCTATGGTTCCCGTAACAGGCTCCATTTGTGTGTCATACATGGAAAAATAGAGAATGCCGTTTTCTGCAAAGCTCATCATTCCGTCCGTTCCTTTTTCAAAATCCATCCATTTGGGATCGGAGTTTGCCTTGAGGCTTTCCGCGATGGCTTCGGGATCTGTGCCTTCTTCGGGGATGATGACGTAGACAAGAGAACCCTTTTTGCTGACATTGTCGGCAATGCAGAGCACGTCCTTTACGCCCTGAGGCTTAAAGTCCCAGACCATTCCGGGATAGTACCACTCTGTATATTCACGGGTGTAGAGCACGAAAAACGGGTTTTTTATGATGTCTGCCTCGATCTTTTCCAGGTCTCCTTCGGGATTTGCCTTGGCGATCTCCCTGAGAAAAGCTTCCATGTCCAGAGGCATTGTGGGCTTTGTGGGAACGGGAGTGGGAGTGATTTCGGCTTTCGGGTCTTCTGCTCCTTGGGTGGGAGCGGGAGTGCCGGCAGCGGGGATGTTCACACCGTCTGCTTTCTTGCCGCAGCCCACAAAAAGGGAGGCGATGATCGTCAGAGTTATGATCAGAGCTATATATTTCTTCATTTGAGATTTCCTTTCTTTTCTTTAACGGTACAATGCGTTGACCGTTTTGTCATATACTTCTTCCGAGATCTTAAGGCATCTGAAGCCCTCGGTCTCTATTCCCACAAGTCCTTCTCCTGCGAAGATGATACGGATCTCCTTTCCGTCCGCGGTCATTACGGAGAATTCTTTGAGGATCGTGAGTTCGCTCTTTTCCATATGCAGATCTTCATTGACGTGAGAGTTCACTTCTGCGGCAAATTCATCCCACAGGGCAGGCTCGATACCTGGAAGGGGAGCCTTTGCCAGCTCCGAAAATGAAGGGAGCAGGGATTCCGTGAAGGATAAAATGCTCACATCTCCGGAATCCCACGACATGGTCTGTATTCCCTCTTCTTTTTGAGGGAGGAGACGGGGAAGAGTGAGGGCAGCCGCAACCGTTAAAACAATGGCAGCAGCCGCTACGGTGATCTGTTTTATATGACGCCTTAGGGGCGTGATGGCCGAAAGATCGGCTTCTTTGATATATTTTTCGTCGATGTTGCCGATGGCTTCCAAAAGGTCATGGTCGTTCATACGGTATAACCTCCTTTTTCAAGATACTGCTTCAGGTCGGCGCGAAGTCTGAAGAGCATGGTCTTAACTTTGGCGGGGGAAAAGCCGAAGGCAGCGGCGATGCTGTTTACGGGATCGAAGTACCAGTACCTTCTTACAAACACCAGACGCTGTTCCTTGGAACAGGTTTCCAGAAAAGAATTTATGAGACCTGTAAGGATCTCTGCGTCTTCTTTTTCCGCCGCAACGTCCGGTGCGGGGATGCATTCCTCCATTTCCCGGGTCAGCTCGCAATAGACTGCGGATCTTTTTTGGGCATTGTTCTTTTTGCATATGTTAAGAGCAATGTTCCTCGCTATCCTTCCCACAAAGGGGAAAAGGTAGGTTCTGGGTTCATGGGGCGGTATCAGGTTCCAGGTCTCGTTGTAGGTGTCGTTCTCGCATTCCTTGGCGGTTTCAAGGTCATCAAGGATGCCGTAGGCGATCTTTCTCAGTTTAAGACCGTATTTCTGCGCCGTCTGTTCTATGGCTTCTTCGTTTCTTGACAAGTAGAGCTCTACGATTGCGTTGTCGTCCACGAATGTTTCCTCCTGTTCTTTTAAAGGCCTCACCCTATAAAGCAACTTTTTTTGTTCCTTGGTTACATTTTTTGAAAAAAAATTTTATATTTTTAATGTACCATTTAAATAAAAAAGAGACAACCCATCAGGCTGTCTCGCTGAGATCAATATTTAAATCCGTAACTTCCCCGGTGATCGTCGGTATCCAGGTAAATGCGGACCGTTTTTGATGCAGGCACTTCGAATTCCTCATCTCCCGAGATGGTCTTTTCGAACAGCACCGTCTTGGTCTTGTAATCCTCGATCCTTACGGTGAGTTCTCCCGACTTTGTTGTGACGGAACAAAGGACTGCGTCGGCACCGGAAGAGGGGAAGAGAATATGCTCGAAAGAACCCGTGATCCTGCTGTATGTTCCGTTATATCTGTGGAACGTGGTGTTTCCCGAAAAACCCATCCGAAGTCCCGACTGGTCGCCTATCAATCCTGCGGCCTTTATTACAATGACCCCGGCCAGGATCAGTATCATTATGGGGATGGTGATCTTTAAATTTCCAGCTCCTTTTGTTTTCATGATCATTCCTCCAACTCGTTATTTTTAAGGATCTGTTTGATCTTGTGACGGGCACGGCCGAAAAACGTCCCGCACAGCAATGCCCCTGCACCCGCTACGCACACTACGGGCATAAAGGGCCAGGCAAGGATGCCCCAAAGGAGAAACAAAAAGCAGCCATACACCCAGGGAACACTGAGACGGTCGTAGTAATTTGCCAGATCTTCGTTGTCCGTATGGAGTTCAAAGGGCTTTCCGTCCCTTTCCTTTTCAACTATAAGAAGTTCTTTGTTATAGGTGGATCTTTTGGTGTTGGAAGAGATCTTCCCGCCTTTTTCCGCCCAGGGACGGAAGGTGATCTTGAAAGGTGAAAAGTCAAGGTTCATATTCTTGTAAAACACGGTGTATCCCATGTCTTCCAGAAATTCCTTGTAATTTTCTTCTTCTTTAAAGGATTTGTCTCCCACGTACTCCACAGCGTATGCATATTTACCTGCTTCGCATTCTTCGAAGACATATCTCATCTTTCCGGTTTTCACAAGTCTGTAACCTTTGGCCGACATGGAGTTCAGCCATTTTGTCTGGCTTTCGATAAAACCTGCAAAAAATCTAATCTTAACCTTGCTCATTTCCCCTCCTCCACAATGGCAGCCGCGATCTTTGTGAGCTCCGTCAGTCTTTGCAGCTCTTTTTCCGCTATGGCCTTTCCTTCCGGTGTGATGCAGTACTCCTTGGTCCTTCCGCCACTGTCGCCGTAAGGACCGATCCATCCTTTTTCCGTCAGGGTGTTCAGGGCACCGTAGAGAGAACCTGCTCCCAGCACCAGTCTGCCGCCTGTCTTTTCTTCTATGAACTGCATTATGGCATATCCGTGTCTCGGGGTGTACAGAGACAGCAATATGAAAAATGTAACTTCGGTCAAAGCGCCGCTTTTAACATTGTCCTTCATGTTTTTCCTTTCGGGATCGTTTCATTGTTATCGGATACTATCGTTGTATTACGTTTACTGTAATATATCACTAACCGTAACAATTGTCAACGGGAAATTCAAGAGAAAATCTGAAAGACGCAATGCGGTATACGGTATGCAGGAAGGTGGCGATCATAAAGCCGACTTTTGATCATGAGGGAAACATAAAGTTAAAACAGGCATCTTTGAAGGCAGAGCCTTCACCCCTTGCGATGGGGCAACAAAACCCCGACAGGGTGATCGCCTCGCCGGTTGTAAACGTCTTCACATGAGCCAGTCCCACGATGTAACTCCTGTGACATTTGAAAAAACTCTTGTCCTTAAGGAGCTGTTCCTCATAAGTCGAAAATTTGCCCACAGCTTCAACCTCTGTACCGTCGGAGAGATGAAAGATCACGTTTTTACCTTGAGCTTCGGCGCATTCGATGACGGAGGGATCCAGGTTTCTGTATCCCATCCTGGTCTTGACCAGAATGTGCTCTTTCTTTGCTTCCGCTTCTTCCGCAAACTTGTCCAGAAGAGCGCAGAGCTTTTTATGATCCGGAGGCTTGAGAAGATAGCCCGCGGCATTTACTTCATAGGATTCTACGGCGTATTCCGGGGCTGAGGTCAAAAAAACAAGCTTAATATCCACAGTCCTCTCACGTATGATGCGGGCGGTTTCCATGCCGCTCAGCAAAGGCATCATGATATCGAGAAAAAGAACGTCTGCCCGGTTCTTTTCAAGGTGATCCAGAAGGGCGTCACCGTTGTCGAATAAAATGATACGGTCGTTTCTTGACCGTTCCTTCATCCATTTTCTAATTTTTTCACTTGTATTCAGACGGCACGTTTCGTCGTCGTCGCATATTACAATAGTCATTTTCGCAACCTTCGATAAATTGTCTGAGTATTCAAAATATAACACATCTCACTGTTTTTTACAAGTTCAGCATTTCATACCAAAAAAATGACGTTTCATGATGTGTTGGCGGATCGGCGGACAAAGGGTGTATCATATGCTTGAACACAGCTATCATGTTTCTGTTTATGCAAGGCGTAGAAACATCTTTCTTGGTACCTGTGGGAAATTCACACAGGACCGCTGTGGGGATGATGAATACTTATATCTTGATTAGGGTCTCAGAGCAGGCAGCAACTTTCGATATTTTTGAAGGTTGGTGCCTGTTCTTTATGTAAACGGTTACTGTTTGTTATACAATTTTTATTATTTTTTTTATTTGTGTATAAATTTCTGCGTGGTACAATCATATTGGACGGAAAGCCGGCAGGGGATCAACAGGCATTTCCGAAAGGGAGGTACCCCATGTGGAGCTTTAGTTTTGTCGTTCCTACATTGCTTATATTGCTGATCATTCTTTTGTTCTTCTTCTCATTACCCAGACTTTCCATCAAAAGAAACAGATATTTTGTCGAAATGATCATTGCTGAGACCGTTACCATCATCAGTGACATTTCTTCAAGTTATGCGGACAACCATTATGAACTTTTTTCCGTAAAGATCCTGTATCTCTTGAATCTGTTATATTTTGTCGTTTTTTTTACCCGTTCCTTCATTATGTATAAATTTACCGTGGGGATCCTTGGAGTTACCATGGGAGCCTCGAAAGCTGTCAGGTTCATCATCAGGATACCTTATTATTTCTGCGTGATGATGAGCGTACTTTCATTTTTTGACGATCTGGTGTTTTATGTTGATGCCACGGGTTATCACGGAGGTAAACTGTACAATATCCTTTATTACTGCGCCTTTTTCTATGTGCTGTTGAGCTTTCTTGCGGTATCCCATTTCAGAAAGCGTCTTGCAAGAAGAAGAGAGCGATACAGTATGCTCCTTTATAACGCCATCATTATGGCAGGCATAGTGATACGCCTTCTCCTTCCAAGGTATCTTCTTATGGATACTTTTGTGCTCATGGCGGTGCTTGTGGTCTATCTCGCGTTCGAAAATCCGGAGTACTATCTTGAACTCAGGAGCATAGTTTTTAACAGCCGCGCCCTGAGGGAGTATCTGGAGGAACACACCGGCCGGGAAGACTGCCGTTGTCTGGGGATCGTGGTGAGAAAATATCACGAGATGAGAGACATATACGGAGCATCTCGGACGGACGAAGCTCTGAATATGATAGGAAGATATATTGTTCAGCTATGTTCGGGAAAAAAGGTCTTCTATTGCAGAAAAGGACGTTTCATCGTTCTGGGTGACGGAGAAAACAATTACGGCACCATATGCAGGGATATGATGGAAAGGTTCAGGGAGGCGTGGAAGTCCAGAGACATGGAAATCTATCTTGATGTGAGATTTGCCATCATAGAACTCAGCGACAAGGTGGGTTCTGCGGACGTGATTCTGAACACCATGGCTAAGGGCCTTGAAGAAGCGGACAGATCCGATTCCGAGATGCCTGTGATGATCACAGAAAAGGATCTGGTGTCCACCGAAAGAGAGATGAGCATCAAGAGATGCCTTGAAAATGCCATAGATGAGGACGGCATCGAACTGTTCCTGCAGCCCCTGGTGGATGCGGAGACAGGGAAGGTCATTGGTGCGGAAGCCCTTTCAAGGTTAAGGGACGGCAATGGAGAACTCATCGCTCCCGGAAGTTTCATCGGCATAGCGGAAAAGAACGGGCGCATCAACGAACTGGGTGATCAGATGTTTGAAAAGACCTGTCGCTTTATAAAAGACAACGATATCGAGAAGATGGGGATCAAATGGCTGAATGTCAACCTTTCCCCGATACAGTTCATGCAGAAAGGGCTGGCGGACAGATATGCCGCTGTTACGAAGAAATACGGTATCGATCCCGAAATGATCCATCTGGAGATCACGGAGGAATCCCTCATCGACGAAACCTTTATGAACAGACAGGTCAAAGCTTTCAACGACAATGGATTCAAATTTGTGCTGGATGATTACGGTACGGGTTACTCCAATCTGGCAAGACTTAAAAAATGTCCCTTCATAAACGTGAAACTTGACATCAGTCTGGTGCGGGATTACTGCAAACAGCCCGACGAGATCCTTCCCATGATGATCGGAGCTTTTAAGAACATGGGCTTCGGCATCACTTCCGAGGGAGTGGAAGACGACGAAATGGCGGCGCTCATGAGGAAGATCGGCTGTGACTATCTCCAGGGATATTATTATTCAAAGCCCATTCCCGTTGATGAGTTCGTGGAAAGATATTCGCATTGATACAGTGTTTTCAGGCATCCCGAGAGGGCAGATCCTCCCGGGATGTTTTTATTTTCAACGGATATGCTATACTTAATGATTGTTTAATATTTTCCGATGTATCCTATGTATGAAAGTTAAACACGATCATACGCCGGGCGGATCCCCCGGCCCGGAAAGAGAGGAATCACATGTTTTTCAGAATGCTAAAAAAAGATCTTAAGAGAAAGAAAGCCATGAATATTGTTTTGCTGGTGTTCATACTTCTTTCCGCCATGTTTGCCTCGGGCAGCATGAACAATATGATCTCTGTCTACGGCGGTATCGATCATTTCTTCGATAAAGCCGGCATGTCGGATTTCATCATGATCATGCGTTACGAAAACGGGGAAAACAAAGCGGATGAGGTGATGAATTCAGCATCTTCCGTAAAGGATTTCAAAAAAGAGGAAGTTATCTACTATTCCTCCGCAAACCTCCTGAAGGACGGGGAGAAATACACCAATTTCGAGAATCCCGGCCTCATAGTTTCGGTTTCCGGAGCGAAACTCAACTATTACAACAGAAAAGACGAACCGATCGAGGAAGTGCCCAAGGGTCATGTTTATATCGGAGGCTGCCTTGCAGATCCTGGGAAGACCAAGATCGGGGACACGGTGAACATTGAATTTGAAGGCATATCCCTTCCTGTGGTCATCGACGGATACTTAAAGGATGCCCTTATGGGTTCCCAGTTCTTGGGAAATCCCCGAATGCTCATGAATGACGAGGACATGGAGATCCTTCTCCAAAACGAAAACGTGGTCGCAAACTCCACGGGAGCGGTCTACTACGTTTACACCGACGATCTCAAGGGGGTAAAAGCCGACCTTACCAAGGTGGGAAATGTAATGTTCGCCAAGGAAAAAGCCGTGATCAAGATGGCCTATATGATCGATATGCTGGTGGCAGGTCTCATGCTGGTGGTAAGCATATGCCTGATCCTCATAGCCTTCACAATGCTGGCCTTCACCATCCGCTTCACCCTTGAGGAAGACTTCAGGGAGATCGGCGTCATGAAGGCCGTGGGTCTCAAAGACCGGTCCATCAGGATGATGTATATGGTGAAGTACCTGGGCATATCCGTTGCAGGCGCTGCCATAGGATATGTCTGCAGTGTGCCTTTCGGAGATCTGATGCTGCAGAGCGTCACCGAAAGGATCTTCGTGGGAAACGACAACCGTGCCTTCGTGGGTATATTAAGCGCCCTGGCAGTGGTATTTGTCACTCTTGCTTTTTGCTACTCCTGCACCAAGAGGATCAGGAAGATGTCACCCATAGATGCGGTTCACAGCGGCGAGACGGGAGAGAGATATCACAAAAGATCTGCCCTGAGACTTTGCGGAAGCAAGCTGGGATGCGATCTTTTCCTTGCTGCCAACGATGTTTTAAGTAAACCCAGACAATATGTCAGCATGACGGTGACCTTCACCCTTTGCCTGCTGCTCATCACCATGCTGGCCACAGCTTCCAACACCCTGACCAGTGAAAAGCTTCTTTTCCTTTTCGGAACCACGGAGAGCGATGTTTATTATTCCTCTTCGGAAAAGATCATGGCTCTTATGGGAAGTACGGATGAACATGAACAGGAAAAGCAGTTTGAAGAGATAGAAAAGATCCTTGCGGACAACGGTATGCCCGGCAAGGTGCATCAGGAGCTGCTCTATCAGCTGCCCGTGACCTTTAAGGACACAAAGATCCAGGTGCAGATGCAGCAATGTACCGATACAAAGACCACGGATTATGTTTACAGCGAAGGCGTGGCTCCCATCTACCCCAACGAGGTGGCTTTCACTCCCCAGATCCTTGACAGCCTCGGAGCAAAGATCGGCGACAAGGTGAAGATACTTGTGGAGGGTGAAGAAAAGGAGTTCCTGGTTACCGCAACTTTCGTTTCCTTTAACCAGATGGGAGAGGCGGGCCGTTTCCACGAAGGTCTGGAGCTGATCCCCAATCATGCTTCCGCGGCCTTTTCCTTCCAGATAGATTTTGACGACGACCCGGATAAAGCGGAAACAGAAAAAAGGATCGAAAGACTTAAAGAGATCTTCGGTACGGAAAAGATCTACGACGTGTCGGGTTTTGTGGACACTTCCACGAACTCCTCACGGGCCATCGGAACAGCCAAGGATCTGGTGCTCCTTATTGCGGTCATCATTGCGGGACTCATCACCGTTCTCATGGAAAGATCCTTCCTGAGCAGGGAGGCTTCCGAGATAGCACTGATGAAGGCCATAGGTTTCAAAAACAGTTCCGTTTCCGCACAGCACACGTTACGCTTCCTTGTGGTAGCCGTGATCTCGGGATTATGCGCGCTGATCCTTAACTATCCCGCCACCAAGCTGGTGTGCGACAGGATCTTCGGAACTATGGGTGCCATAAAGGGCATATCTTATGACATCCGCCCGGTGGAACTCTTTGCGGTGTACCCCGCGATACTTATTGCAGCCGTGTGTCTCACTTCGTTCCTGACTTCTCTCTATGCAAGAACGATAAATACGGATTCCATGGGTAATATTGAGTAAAGGTTGAGAAAGGAAATGATATGAGCGTAGTAATAGATGTAAAAGATCTTTGTAAGACATATGTGGTAAACAAGAAACAGAACAACGTGCTTAAAAATGTGAATTTCGCCGTTGAAGAGGGTGAGATGGTGGCTGTCATGGGCCCTTCGGGATCCGGCAAATCCACACTGCTCTACACGGTTTCGGGCATGGACAGGATGACTGCGGGCGAAGTGCATTTTAACGGGCATAACCTGTCCGAGCTCAACGAAAACGAAATGGCTGAGCTCCGACTCAACGAGATGGGATTCATCTTCCAGCAGATGTATATGATGAAAAATCTTTCCATACTTGATAATATCATCCTTCCCGGTGTAAAATCCAAGAAGAAGGACATGAGCCGCAAAGAAGTGGAAGAAAAGGGCAGGATGCTCATGAAAAAACTGGGCATAGAAGAAACAGCCAACAATGACATTAACGAGGTTTCAGGCGGTCAGCTCCAGCGTGCATGCATATGCAGGAGCATGATCAACAATCCCAGGGTGATCTTTGCGGATGAACCCACAGGTGCCCTGAACCGCACTTCTTCGGAAGAAGTGATGGAAGAACTGGTAAAACTGAACCGTGAGGGCACCACCGTCATGCTGGTGACCCACGACGTAAAAGTTGCGGCAAAGTGCTCCAGAGTGCTTTACATCGTTGACGGAAACATCAAGGGTGAAAACAGACTGGGGATCTTCGGAAAGGAAACCGAACTCAGAGAAAGGGAAAGAACCTTAAGCAGCTGGCTTATGGAGATGGGCTGGTAACATCCTCGGAGGATAAAATGACGGACATACTCATCGTTGAAGACAATAAGGAACTCAGCGGAATGCTGGCGGATTTCCTCATGGCTGAGGATTACACAGTTTCCGTGGCGGAGAACGGGGAGAAGGCGCTGAAACTCTATGAAATGTACGGAGCGAGGCTCCTGATCCTGGACATCATGCTTCCGGGAGTTGACGGTATGCACATTTTAAGCAGAGTGCGTGAACAGTCCAACACCCCTGTCCTCATGGTGAGTGCCAAGGTGGGAAAGGATGATAAGCTTCGGGCCATAGTCTCCGGCGCCGATGATTACATCGAAAAACCCTACGACATCGACATCCTTATGGCCAAGATCAAGGGCATATTCAAACGGAGGCTGGCCACGGAAAACTTTTCCGACGGAAACATCACCCTGGACACGGTCCATGAAAAGATCCTGGTGGACGGGAAGGAGATCGATGCCACTTCCAAGGAATTCGAACTCCTGAAGCTTTTCATGGAAAACAAGGGGCACACTTTACTGAAGCAGTACATCTTTGACACCGTCTGGGGCGCGGACAGTGAGTCGGAACAGCAGACACTGACGGTACACATAAAGTGGCTCAGGGAAAAGATAGAAAAGGATCCCAAGAATCCTCAAAAGATCATTACGGTCTGGGGAAAAGGATACAGGTATGAATGATTGAAAAGTGACAACGGTATAAAAAGAGCATATGCAAGGCTTTGCGGGCTCATAGCCGTGATTCTGCTGCTGATGATATCAACAGCAGAATTTGTCATGCTGGGGAGCAAGCATGACGCAAACTACCTTTACAGGATAGAATTGAACAGGGTGGAGAACGAGATCGCGGCAAAGGGGGACGGATATGCCTTCGATCCTTCGGCCTACGGAACGGTCACGGCAGTGACTGTGGGGGCGGAAGAGGGAAGCGACTTGGACGAAGAGTTCCTTAAGACGGAGGAACACTGTGTGGTCAGACTCATAAACGGAAGATATTATCGCATCGATTACAGACAGGACCTGTCGGATGAAAGAAGGGAGATCTTCCTTCGAGTCAACATATGTTTCGGAGCGGTGGCATTGACCCTGGCATTTATTCTGATCTTTCTGTATTTTTCTGTCATCAGGAATTTCGTCCGCCTTTCGGATTACCCCGAAGAACTGGCAAAGGGCCACATGGTTCCTCCTCTGCCTCAGAGCGGAGCTGGATTTTTCGGGAGATTTCTCTGGGGACTGGATGTGCTTAGGGAAAAACTGGAGGATGAAAAGAAAAAGAACTATGAACTTCAAAAGGAGAGGAATGTTTTCCTGCTCTCTCTTTCCCATGACATAAAGACTCCCCTTTCCGCCATAAAACTCTATGCTGCTTCTTTAAAGAAGAAACTCTATAAAGATGAGGACAAGACCGTGGAGATCGCCGGAAAGATAGACCATAACGCCAATGAGATCGAAGCCTATGTTTCGAAGATCATTTCCGCATCCGGTGACGATTTCCTGAATTTCTCGGTAAACCCGGGAGAATTTTACCTTAAGGATGTCATTGAATATATAAGGAACTATTATGCGGAAAAACTCTCCGACGTGGGGACGGAACTCTGCATAGGAGAGTACTCGGACGTGCTTCTTTCCGGAGACAGGGAGAGGTTCATAGAGGTTCTTCAGAACATATTTGAAAATGCGGTCAAATACGGAGACGGACGCAGGATCTCCGTAGAATTCCGCGAAGAAGAGGATTGCAGGCTCATTACGGTTTCCAACACCGGCTGCACTCTTTCCGAAGATGAGACGGAACACATCTTTGAAAGCTTTTTCAGAGGCTCCAATGCGGGAAACAAGAGCGGCAGCGGTCTGGGACTTTTTATATGTAAGAAGCTCATGAACCTTATGCATGGAGAGATCTTTGCGGAAAGGGACGGAGACCTGATGAAGATCACTCTGGTCTGCCCGAGAAGATGAATACATATGCAAAAAATTTAGAAAAAGTTGTATTTTTGCTGTTCGTACACTCTCCATGTCACACATTCGCAATTCGCTATGCTACTTGCTCATGTGAGCATGGAGAGTGATGCTGCTACGCAGAATATGCAAGACGTTGAAACTCTTTGAAAGCGAGCTTTCAGAGATTCAACATCTTGCATATCTACGAACAGCAAAATTCTGTATTTTTATACATTTTCATGTTGACAATGAAAAAAAATATGATATAGTGTTATGCAATCAAAGCGTGCAACGGAGCACACAACTCTGGGGCACGTTTTTTTATTTGAAAACACTATACTATGCTATCACAACAGAGCATTAAAGAAAACGGAGGAAAAATTCATGAAGACAGTAAAAAAGATCGCGGCTCTTTTGGGAGCAGCAGCCCTCAGCATCTCTCTTCTTGCGGGATGCGGAAAGAAAGCGGAAGAAAAGGTTGAAACCGCAAAGAGCAACATCGATCTGAGCGGAATTAAATTTATCAGCGACGGCGTTCTGAGTGTCGGTTGCGAAGTGGGCTACCCTCCCTTCGAGGATTTTGCGGAAGACGGCAAGACAGCCATTGGATATGACATTGACATCATCACTGAGGTGGCAAGAAGACTGGGACTCAAGGTTAACATCATCAACACTGCCTGGGACGGCATCTTTGCAGGCATCGACAACAACTACGACGTTGTATGCTCAGCCTGCACCATAACTCCCGAGCGCAAAGAGAGCATGCTCTTCTCGGACCCTTACATTTCAAACTATCAGGCAGTCATCCTTAAAAAAGGAAACAACAAGAAGATCACTTCCTTCAAGGATCTTAACGGCATGACCGTTGCGGTACAGAAGGAGACCACTTCCGATGAACTTCTTAGCGACTACAAGTCCACAGGCACCATCAGCCTTGAGATCGTGGCAAACGAAAAGGTCTTGAGCTGCTTCACCCAGCTGGACAACGGAGAAGTGGATGCCGTCTGTGTGGATTCCACTGTTGCGGACGGCTATCTTGCAAAAAACGGCGACAAATATATCTATGCATATAAGGATGAGACCGAGCCCGAGTTCTTCGGTATCGTAATGGGACTCAACAACACAGCTTTGCAGAAGGCTGTCAACGAAGTACTTGCCGAAATGGAAAAGGACGGATTCATAAAGGAGACCCTTGACTACTGGTTCGGACTGTAGGCATAAACACTGATTCAGATCGGATGGAGATCATATGAAGACATTTCTGAAAGAACTGATCGATATCAAAAATTGGAAAAAGAAGACCAAGATCACAGGCATTGTGGTCTTGGGTCTTTTTGCCCTTTGCGTGATATTGGCACTGATGAAACCCTCGGAAGCGGACATGAAGGCTCAGGCTTCGGAGGAAATGCAGGAACTTTTAAAGAAGGATGAGACAGGAACGAGAAAAAGAGTGACTGTGACTTACAACAGCCTCATTATCATCAATTACTGCTCCTTTTCTTCTTCCGGGGCAAATGCCCTGTCCGAAAAATATGTGGGCTTTGCGGGACACATATTCCGGGCGGATGAGGGAGCGGGAAAGTTCACGGGACAGATGGTGAACTACACCTATCGAATGCTGGGAAGCGGAGAGAACATACTTCACGGGGCAAAGCTCACCCTGTTCCTTACCACCCTTTCCATGGTGATCGGTGTTGCTTTCGGAACGGTGCTGGCTCTTGGAAAGATCTCGAAGAACAAGGTGATAAGCAAGATATGCTCGTCATACATCTTTTTCTTCAGAGGAACTCCTCTCATGATACAGCTCTTCGTGGTCTACTACACACTGCCTGCGGTCTTCGGGTTTGCCTGGAGGGATCTGTTTTCGGCAGGAGACGAACAGGCTGTATACAAGGGAGCTTTCATTGCCGCACTCATCGCCTACGGCCTGAATTCCGGGGCATATTGCGCGGAGATCGTGAGAGCAGCCATCCAGTCCATAGAAAAGGGACAGCATGAAGCTGCAAAGGCTCTGGGACTCAGTTACGGACAGACCATGAAACTCATAATCCTGCCTCAGTCGGTACGTCGTATGGTGCCTCCGGTATGTAACGAGTTCGTCATGATGCTTAAGGATGCATCCCTGGTGTTTGCCATTTCCCTTATGGACATCACTACCATATCCAAGAACATCATGACCAGTGAGATATCTTACAACGTATTCCTGCCGGCTCTTGTCATCTATCTGGTGATCACCGCTTTCTTCACATGGATATTTGATGCCATAGAGAAGAAATTCTCTCTTTACGAATAGTTTTCGGGATCAGGAGGAAAAAATGGCTCAAAGCGAATATATTTTGGAAACGGAACATGTCAGCAAGAACTACGGAGATCTTGTGGTGTTGAAGGACATCAATCTCAAAGTGAAGAAGGGTGAAGTGATCTGCATCATCGGTCCTTCCGGGGCGGGCAAATCCACTTACTTAAGATCCCTGAACCAGCTGGAAAAGATCACATCCGGAAAGATCTTTATAAAAGGAGATCTTTTCCTTCACAGAGAAAACGATCACACTGTGGAGAGGATAGACAAAGCGACACAGAAAGCATTGCTCTTGGAAATGGGCATGTGCTTCCAGAGGTTCAATCTCTTTCCTCACAAGACTGTGCTCCAGAACATAATGCTGGCTCCCATCGAGGTAAAGCATGAAGACAGGGAGACTGTAAAGGCAGAGGCTCTTGAACTTCTAAAGAAAGTGGGACTTGCGGACAAAGCGGATGCATTTCCCAATCACCTTTCCGGAGGGCAGCAGCAGCGTGTGGCCATTGCAAGAGCTCTTGCAATGAAGCCTGAGATAATGCTTTTTGACGAACCCACTTCCGCATTGGATCCGGAACTGGTGGGAGACGTGCTTCAGGTAATGAAGGACCTTGCAAATGAAGGAATGACAATGCTTGTGGTGACTCATGAAATGGGATTTGCAAAAGAGGTGGCAGATCGTGTATTATTTATGGCGGATGGAATCGTAGCAGAGGAAGGAACGCCGGAACACATATTTGAACATCCCGAGAATCCCAGGACCAAGAGCTTTCTTAAGTCGGTCCTGAACGCATAAAAGTGTTTTCGGCAGATAGAAATGAGTATTAAACAAGTAAGAAGTTCATTGGTATTGGTGCTGACCGCAGTGATCTGGGGTGTGGCATTTGTTGCGCAGACCGAAGGCGGAGACGCGGTGGGACCCTTTTCTTTCAACGCCGTTCGCTTTCTCATAGGTTCTGTGGTTCTTGTACCTGTGATCAAGGCTCTGGACAGAACAAAGTTCTCCGTCCGGAGGCCGGTGACCGGGGAAGAGCGTAAGAGGTTGTGGATCTACGGCTGCCTTGTGGGCGGGGCTTTGTTTCCGGCAGTCAATGCCCAGCAACTGGGGATCTATCTGGGAGCCCAGGTGAGCAAAGCAGGTTTTCTGACCGCTTTGTACATTATCATGGTCCCGATCCTGGGACTATTCGTAAAAAAGAAATGTGGCTGGAATGTCTGGCTGGGAGTGCTGATCAGCATAGCAGGCCTGTATTTCCTTTGCATGACGGGAGGAACCGGGTTCCAACTCATGGATCTTGCTCTCTTGGCATCGGCCCTTTTGTTCTCCGTACAGATCCTTATGATCGACAGTTTTGCACCCCTGACCGATCCCGTAAGGCTTTCCTCCATACAGTTCCTGGTGTGCGGAGTGCTTTCCTTTATCCCGGCACTGATCTTTGATGTGCCCCGGAGCGGAGGCTTCGCAGGATGGATGGGATCCTTTGCAGGGTGGGAGGCATGGCTTCCCATACTGTATGCGGGGGTGCTCAGCAGCGGAGTTGCTTATACCCTTCAGGTGGTAGCACAGCCGGGACTTAATCCGACCATTGCCTCTCTCATCATGAGCTTTGAAGCCGTTTTCGGGACTCTGGCGGGATGGATCCTGTTGCACCAGACCTTGTCCGCAAGGGAAGTGGCCGGCTGCATACTGATGTTTGCCGCCATCATTATCGCACAGCTCCCTTTGCCTGCTGTATTTATAAAAAAAGAGAAAGTTACGGAATAACTGTAGCCTCGACGTGGGATTGCATTTCGATATGTACTCCGTCGGGGTTATTTTTTTATAAAATAATTCTTAAACAGTTGTCTGATAATTCTCATTGTGTTATATTCATGATATAATTTTTTGAAAACTTCACATGAAAAGGAGCAATTATATGACAAGATCATCCGGAAACGAGACGATAGCCCAGTCACTTAAGAGAATGACATCCACCACGAGTCTTTTGTTCATTATTCTGGCAGCGTTAATGCTGATCTTCCTCGGCGTTATCTCATGGAACTTTTGGAGCTTCTATAATGTAGAATATGTGACAGAAAAGTATCAGATGGAGATCAGAAAGGACGTTCAGACCATCAACAAACGGCTTCTTTTTGCACAGGCATCCAATGATGCGGCAGTCACCAAGGCACAGTCTGACGATCTGAAAAAAAGGTTTGACAAGATCACTTCCTACTTCGGCGTCATCTCCGGAAACCTCAAAGATGATGCTCTGGGCACCAAGCTGAACAAAGCCTGGAATGATGTAAAGAATGCTTCTTTCGATATGCTGGACCTTGTGAACAAAGGTGATTCCGCAGGGGCGCTTGCTTTTTACAACGACACATTGAACGAGGTGTCCGAAGTTCTGGCGGATCTTTTGGACGAAACGGGTGCCATGGCCGACAGGGCGGCAGAGAGAAAATTCCGTTCAACCATCGGTTTTTCCGTGATATCGGTAATTGTTCTTGTTCTGGCAACGGGAGTGACCATCTACCTGAGTAACAGAAACGGCAAAGCCATTACCGAAGACATAGGAAACGCTCTGCAGGTTCTGGATGCTGCGGCGGTTGAGATCGCCAAAGGAAATGTACATGCGGAGATCGTTTACGACGGTCAGGATGAGATCGGAGCCGTGGCAGAGCAGCTGCGTATAGCGGTCACATCCCTTTCCGAGTATATAGACAAGATAAGCACCGTGATGTCCACCATGGCAAACGGCAATTTCAATATCCGTTTTGAAAAGAACTTCGAAGGAGATTTTGTCTCCATCCAGAATGCCATTGAAAGCTTTTCGCTTGAGATCTCGGAATCCATGAAAGCCATCAAAGGGGTTGCGGGAGATGTTTCCAACGGTGCGGACCGTCTGGCGGGAGCGGGAAAGAGCCTGGCAGACACTACCGTAAATCAGGCGGATATAGTGGACAATCTTTCGAAGCAGGTAAATAACATTGCCAATGAGATCTCCGGTAATTCAACGGAGGCGGAGAACATCTCCAAGGATGTGGAGAGAGTTGTGGGCAGCATCATCCTGAGCAACAAGAAGATGACAGAGGTAGTTAATGCCATGAACAACATTTCATCTTCCTCTGAGCAGATCAGTAAGATCATAGACACCATCAACGATATTGCGGATCAGACCAACCTTCTTTCACTAAATGCCAGTGTTGAGGCATCCAGAGCGGGGGAGGCAGGCAGAGGTTTTGCCGTGGTTGCTTCCGAGGTTTCCCAGCTGGCGGGACAGACAGTGAATGCGGCACAGAATACCGCAAACCTGATCAACGAGTCTTTAAAGAGTGTGGAGGAAGGCATTAAGATCGCAAATGACACGGCAGATGAGTTCAACGCCATGGTCAGCAGGGTAGAAGACATCAGAGACAAAGTAAAGCAGATCGCCGACAGTTCGATCAGGCATTCCAATTCCGTACAGGATCTTTCCGTAAACATCGGAGAGATCGCCGAAGAAGGAAGGAACAATGCCGCAACATCCGAGGAATCCCTTGCGCTCAGTACCGAAATGAACGAACATGCCATTACTCTTAAGGAAATGGTGGATCATTTCGAGCTTAAAGGATGAGAATGTTCTTTCGTCCTCTTTCATAAAAAAATAAAATTCTTCTTGCAATAAAAAAAACTTAGGTGTATAATCTCTTAGCATTTGGTTTTGTTAACAGTGTTTTTAGGGCACGGAAGCCTTGAAAACACGCACATCAGAAGTTCTGAGCCAAATCTCAGAACCCGCGTTGAAAGGAGAAAGATCATGAAAGAGGATATCCAGCCTAAATACGAAGTATCTCATGTTACATGCAACTGCGGTAACACATTTGAGACTCGTTCCACAAAGGGTGATATTCACGTTGAAATCTGCTCTAAGTGCCATCCTTTTTACACCGGCCAGCAGAAGGCTTCTGCAGCCCGTGGCGCAATTGAGAAGTTCAATCGTAAGTACGGCCTTGCATAGGTTATAGAAAAACGACCGGGGTGAGATTATATTGCGATAATCTCATCCCGTTTTTCTGTATCTATGGACTGTAAAATTTTAAAGAATTGTGCTATACTATACGAGCAATTTTGAAATGAACGGATTGCCGTTTTGAATAATTACTTTTTCACTTATCCGGAGGTTATATGAAGTCATCGGGAATAGGGGGACAGGCCGTTATCGAAGGCGTTATGATGCGTAATCGCGGGCAGTATGCCATTGCGGTTCGTAAGCCCAACGGTGAAATTGAGGTTGACGTTAAGAGCTGCGGTGATGTAAGCAAGAGAAACAGATTTTTCAGGCTTCCCATCGTTCGCGGCGTTATGGCTTTTATAGATTCGCTTACACTCGGAATGAGCACTCTGCAGTATTCCGCTTCTTTTTATGATGAAGAGGCAAAGGAGGGCTCCCTTGAGAAGAGACTCAACAACATTACGAAGGGACACGGGGAGAAGATCCTCGACGTTCTTACCGTAACGTTTTCGGTGGTTCTGGCCCTTGTGATTTTTGTGCTTGTGCCCATGCTCATCACAAGTTTTATTTCGCCCTACCTTCAGTTTGAACATTCTCGTCTTGTAGTATCGTTCATCGAAGGCGTTTTGAGAGTACTCATTTTCATCCTTTATATCGTTCTCATCTCCAGGATGGAAGATATAAAACGTATGTTCATGTATCACGGTGCGGAGCACAAATGCATCAACTGCATCGAGCACGGAAGAACTCTTACCGTGGACAATGTAAGACGTTCCAGCAAGGAACACAAGCGCTGCGGAACCAGCTTTATGCTGAATGTTATGCTCATCAGCATCCTGCTCTTCATGGTCATCGATGTTGACAGCATCCTTATCAAACTTTTGCTGAGACTGGTACTCATCCCCGTTATAGCGGGCGTATCCTATGAATTTACCCGTATCGCGGGCAAAACGGACAATAAATTTGTGAACCTTCTTTCCAAACCCGGACTTTTAATGCAGGCCCTCACCACCAAGGAGCCCGATGATTCCATGATCGAAGTGGGCATCGCTTCCGTAGAGGCTGTATTTGACTGGGAGCCTTTTGTTGAAGGCATCAAGAATGAAAGAAGAGCCGGAAGAGCCGGCGCCGTTACCGAACGCAGAAAGCGCGAGACAGCGGAAAAGACCGAGAAAACGGGACAGACAGCGAAGAACGACAAGTCCGAAAACCGCAAGTCCGCCAAGTCTTCCGACAACGGCGGGAATGAGAGACGTCATGAGAGGACGGAAGAAAGGAAGCGCGAGACGGCTCCGATCCCTGAAGTGACCGAAGAAGAGAAGGTCATGGCTCCCATTTCCGAAGAAGCTTTCAGACCTTTGGAGATAGACATTTCGGATCTTTTTGACATCAAACTTCCCGAAGCGGAAGCGGATACAAAGAAGAATTCGAAAAAGAATGCCAAAGAGCAGCCTAAGGAGGAAACTCCTCAGGAGAGAGAATTGAGACAGAAGCATGAGCAGGAGGCAGATGAACTTCTTGCGGCTCTGGATATCATGTTTGAGTATCACGGAGCAAAGACCGTTACCGAGATGAGCGACGATCCGGCTGTTACAAGCGGTGAAAATGTTGTTTTCAACTTTGATTCCGAGGCGGTAAGACATGCGCAGGATGCGTTGGATACGGAAGCATCGTCGAGACAGCAGGCACAGAACGCATGAGGCGTAATGTGCTTACCTATGGTAGCATATGACATATAAAGAACTGTTAAAAGAAATCACAGACAGATTAAAGGCGACAAACGTTCCGGAGGCAGAATCGGATGCTTGGCGCCTTTTTGAAGGTATTACGGGCTTCGACAGAGCGACGCTCTTCCTTAGGGGAAACGAGACCGCGGACCATGAAAAGGAAGCAAAGGCACTGGAATGGACGGATAGGAGGCTTACGGGCTGCCCTGTTCAGTACATCATCGGGACACAGGAATTTTGCGGCTTTGAATTCGAAGTGGCTCCCGACACCCTGATCCCCAGATTCGACACCGAAGTTCTGGTGGACGTCGTTTCAAAAGAGGCATCGGGAAAGAGCGTTCTGGACATGTGCACCGGAACAGGCTGCATATTGATCTCTCTGGCAAGGCTCTGCGACCTTGAGACGGCTGTGGGATGCGACATTTCCGAAAAGGCCGTGGAACTGGCAAAAAGAAACGCAAAGAGGAACGGGACTGCGGAAAAAACGCTGTTTTTTGTGGGGGACCTTTTTGAGGCTTTAAAAGATACCGAATTCGAAGATCATAAATTTGATATCATAGTTTCCAATCCGCCATACATCAGATCGGCGGATATAGAAGAACTGTCCCCCACCGTGCGTGATTTTGAGCCGCGCAGGGCGCTGGACGGTATGGAGGACGGGTTATGTTTTTACAGAAGGATTACAAAAGAGGCCACTTATAGCCTTAAAGATAACGGATTACTGGCTTACGAGATCGGATGGGATCAGGGAGCATGTGTCAGTGCGATCATGAAGGATCACGGTTTTAAAGAGATCGAAGTGATCAAGGATTATGCGGGATTGGACCGCATCGTTATCGGAAGGAAAGGATAAAGATATGTTTGATAAATTGGAAGATCTGATAAAGAGATATGAGGAGATCCAGAACGAACTGGCAGATCCTCAGGTGGTGAACGATCAGGCGCGTTTCAAGAAACTCATGAAGGAGTCCAACGACCTTCAGGAACTGGTGGAGACCTACACCACATACAAGAAAGAAAAGCAGAACATCCAGGACTCTCTGGATCTTCTGGACAGTGAGTCCGATGAAGAGATGAGAGAACTGGCAAAAGAAGAACTTGACAATTCCAAGAAGAATGTGGAAAAACTGGAGCAGGAGCTCAAGATCCTTCTTCTGCCCAAGGATCCCAACGACGAAAAGAACGTTTGCGTGGAGATCAGAGCAGGCGCAGGCGGTGAAGAGGCGGCGCTCTTTGCTGCGGAACTTTACAGGATGTATTCGAAGTATGCGGAATCTCAGAGATGGAGAACAGAACTTGTGAGCATCAATGAGTCCGAGATCGGCGGAATAAAGGAATGTGTGTTCATGCTCAGCGGAGACAGGGTTTATTCCAAACTCAAGTATGAGAGCGGAGTGCACAGAGTACAGAGAGTTCCCGTTACGGAAAGCGGCGGAAGGATCCACACGTCCACGGCTACGGTGGCCATAATGCCCGAAGCGGAAGAAGTGGACGTAAAGATCGATCCCAAGGACTACAGGATCGACGTGTTCCGTTCGTCGGGTAACGGCGGTCAGTGTGTCAACACCACGGACTCTGCCGTTCGTCTTACTCACTATCCCACAGGTATCGTCATCTCCTGTCAGGACGAGAAGTCACAGCTTAAGAACAGAGACAAGGCTTTGAGAGTTCTCAGAGCAAAGCTTTATGAATTGGAACTGGAAAAGGCTCATGATGCGGAAGCAGCCGCAAGAAAGAGTCAGGTGGGAACAGGCGACCGTTCCGAGAAAGTCAGAACCTACAACTTCCCTCAGGGACGTTGCACGGATCACAGGATACATTTCACATCCTATGCTCTGGACGATGTTATGAACGGAGACCTTCAGGAATTTGTTGATGCCCTTACCGCAGCGGATCAGGCGGCAAAGCTTGCGGATATGGCAGCGGAACAGTAACGGATGATAACTTCTGAAAATAACGCACAACTTAAAAATATCACCGCCCTCATGAAAAAGTCCAAAGAGAGACAGCAGCAGGGGCTTTATGTCGTCGAGGGAAGAAAGATGTTCATGGAAGCATGTGAACTGGGGCTGGCGGAAAAAGCCTATCTTTCGGAGAGTTATGCCTCCGAGTGCGGCAGTGTGACCTGTGAGCATGAGATCGTTTCTGACGAGGTTTTCAACAGGATCGCGGAAACAGTCACACCTCAGGGAGTCATCGCTCTGGTGAAGATGCCTGAAAGAGATGTGAAGGACATCACGGAAAAAGCCCAAAGTCTTCTTTTGCTTGAGGATCTTCAGGACCCCGGAAATCTGGGGACCATGATCCGCACTGCGGAAGCTGCGGGAATGGACGGCGTGATCCTGAGCAAAACCTCTGTGGACATCTACAATCCCAAGGTGGTCCGTTCCACTATGGGAGCTGTTTTCAGAATGCCTGTCTTTTACGTTGATGATCTTTTGGGACTGGTGAAAGACATCAACCTTAAAGGTTTTAACACTCTCGCCACTCATCTTTCCGCCCGGAAGGCCTACTTCGAAGCGGATTATTCCGGAAAGACCGCCATCCTCATCGGCAACGAAGGCAACGGTCTCAGCGATGAGATCACGGCTCTTGCAAAGGAAAAGGTCATCATCCCCATGTCGGGAAAGGTGGAAAGTCTTAACGCATCCATAGCAGCAGCTCTGATGATGTATGAGATAAAACGCCACAGGTAAATTTTTGTTGCACAATGTCAAAAAAGTGATAAGATAGTTATTGGTAACGTTTCCAATAACTATTTTTTATGACACCGGGGAGGACCGCTGCAAAGCAGGGGAGGGCCCCCGGGGTATATGACACCGGGGAGGACCGCTGCAAAGCAGGGGAGGGCCCCCGGGGGATAATGTGGGGTTAAAAATGGAACAGATCACGATAAAGGACGTGGCAAAAGCCTGCGGAGTCGGTGTCAGCACCGTTTCCAGAGCCATAAACGATCATCCCAACATCAATGAAGAAACAAAACAGCTGGTACTGGACAAGATCAGGGAGTTGGGGTATGTGCCCAACAACAGCGCCAGAAATCTGAAGAGGAGCGAAGGCAAGGCCATAGCGGTACTTGTGAAAGGCATGACCAATCCTTTTTTCAATGTCATGGTGAAGATCATGGAAGAGGACATCATTTCCAGGGGATACACCATGGTGCTCCAGCACGTGGATCCGAAGGAAGACGAAGCGGATGTGGCTCTGGAACTCACAAAGGAAAAGCGGCTCAGCGGCATAGTTTTTCTCGGAGGCATAGTTACCAGAACAGGCGAAAAACTGGGACAGCTCAATGTTCCTTACGTTGTTTCCACCATCGGAGCGCCCCTTGAGGGTGTGAGAGAGGATGAATACTCCTCTGTGGCTGTGGATGACGAGAGAGAAGGGAAAAAAGCCACCAAGTTCCTTTTGGATAAGGGTTACAGGAAGATCGCCATATTTGCCGGAGCGGAGGACGACACTTCCGTCGGAATGCTGAGACTTTCCGGATACAAAAAAGCATATGAAGAAGCGGGAATAACGCCGGATGAGAGACTCATCCGCTATCTTCCCAAAGATAATGAAGAGTATTCCTTCGACACGGGATATGCTTCTGCGAAAAAACTGATAGAAGAGGGCGTGGATTTTGATGCGGTCTTCGCCATTGCCGATGTGATGGCCGTGGGAGCCTGCAGAGCTTTCCTGGAAACGGGAAGAAAGATCCCCAAGGATGTGGCTGTAATGGGATTTGACGGTATTGACCTCACCAGATTCTACCTGCCTTCCATCACCACCGTTGCCCAGCCCATCAAGCAGATGGCCATAGAGACCAGCCGCCTGCTCTTCGAGGTGATCGAGGGTAAGAAGCACAAACATCTTGTTTTTGAAGCGGTGATAACAGAGAGAGAGACAACCTGAGTAATGGCAGGTTGTCTTTTTTGTTGTACTTTTTTTGATACAATCACCTTGAATAGGCACATTTCAAGGTTTTTAAACTTACATTGCAAAAGAGCGACGGATTTTTGACGCAAAAATGACAGGATGTCACAGATTTGCCATAAGGGACCAAAAATTCATTTGAAAAAGTCCATAAAATGACTTTAATCTGTCGGAATAAAAACATTCAGTTTTTTTATAATGCCACCGAAAAAGAACAGGAGCGAGATGCAATGAAGAATTTCTTGATCGGATTAATCTATACTGTAGTCCTTGCCGGATGTCTTGCGCATTTCTCGGGCTGTGAAGTCCCTGAAGAGATCTCGGAATCACTCTACGAGATCGCTGCGATGCTTACTCCGGAGGTGGCAGCGACCCCGACAGCGGCTATCGGCTCAGTTCCTGTTCCTTCGGAGGACGGCACAGACGCGCAGTCTTCCGGAAAACAGATCACCGGGAACTCCGAAGGAACGCCTGCTGACCCCGCAGCCGACGATAGCCTCGGAGGAAACGGCTCTGTGACTGAGACTACCTCTACCGAGACTCAGACCATTTCTTCCCAAACCACACCGAAGGCAAAGTCAACACTGACACCCACCACAGCAAGTACTCCTACGTCGGTACCTAACAACAACACGGGTTCTTCTTCGCCTAGTTCGTCGGAGAACCGGGATATTGACAATGTAAGTGCAGTATTGACTTTGATCCCTCCGGCTCTTAACGAGTACGGAAGAGAAGTGATGGTAAACACCGAGCTGGCAGCTGCGGACGGGTTCTATTACGCCAACGAAGAAGAAGCAACGGCGGATTTCTTCAGAAAATGTATGCGTTATGAGTCCTTTACCATGCTTTTTAAGGACGAGACATGCATGCACACTCCCGAGTATTATATGACAGTCTATCCGGAACTTACTCATGTGGAGATAGACTATGAGATGAGCACCAGATATCGTAACGGTATCTATGTGAATTTCAAAGTGCGGAACGAACTTGGTGCAACGTACAAATATGCCGTTACCACGGGAAACACCGCTTTTTTAAAGGACACTGAACTGGCCGCAGTGAATGAGATCGAGAGGATCTCTGAGAAACTGGGGCTTGATAAGATGAACGATATCGATGTGGTAGTGACGGTTCACGATTACATCATCAACAATACAAAATACGACACAGCCTACAGAGACATTTCACACACCCCTTACGGACTTTTGACCGAGCACAGGGCTGTCTGCGACGGATATGCCAATTCCTTCCTGATCTTCATGCTGCTGAACGGCATAGACTGCAAGACGGTGGAGGGCGTTGCAAAGGGAGAAAGCCATGCCTGGAACCAGGTGAAGCTTGAAGGCAAATGGTACAATGTGGATGTGACCTGGGATGATCCCATTACCACCGATTCTGCGGGAACGGTGGTGGACAACCTCAAATACACCTATCTTCTCATCACAAACGAAGAACTTTACAAGACTCATGTTCCCATCAGCGACTATATCGAAGAGTGCAATGACGAACGCTATCATTTGCTCATGTACTCGAAATATATGTGCGAGACGGAAGATGACCTTTTTGCGCAATTGGAGGCGCAGAGGAACAACGACGAGATCGTCTTCGTTTACAGGACGGGAGCTTTCACTAAGGAACAGCTGGTGTCAGCCATGAGAAAGAAATACGATTTCAGGGACACCATCCTGGTTTACAATCCCACAGAGGTCCGGGACGGATATGTACAGCATATTTTTATAAATCCTTTGAAGTAAAGCTTTACTAATCGGAAAAAAAGATATACAATAACCCACGTTGTAAAACAGAACATGAAACTTTCATCGGATAGGTCATCAGAAAGCCTATGGGAAGGTGGTTTTATGGAACTTGAAGAAAAGATCGTCGAGTTGCAAAAGCTGATCGACGGTTCAAACAACATCGTATTTTTCGGAGGCGCGGGCGTCAGTACGGAAAGCGGCATACCGGATTTCAGAAGTACGGACGGTCTGTACAATCAGCATTACAAATATCCTCCGGAAACTATACTCAGCCACAGTTTCTTCATGCAGAAATGCGAAGAGTTCTTTGATTTCTACAGGGCAAAGATGAACCCCGGCGGTTTTGAGCCCAATGTGACACACAGATTTCTGGCAGAACTGGAAAAGGCGGGGAAATTAAAGGGCATCATCACCCAGAACATAGACGGTCTTCATCAGAAGGCCGGGAGCAAGGTTGTTTGGGAACTTCACGGAAGCACACAGCGGAATCATTGTATGAAGTGCGGAAAGCCCTACGGACCCGAAGCTGTTTTTGACACACAGGGCGTTCCCAAGTGCTCCTGCGGCGGTATCATAAAGCCCGATGTGGTGCTCTATGAGGAAGGACTCGATGAGAGAACTGTTGAAAATGCCATAGCCTTGATCTCAGAGGCAGAAGTTTTGATCATAGGAGGCACGTCCCTTGCGGTCTATCCTGCGGCGGGCTTCATTAGATATTTCAGGGGCAGGAGTCTTGTACTCATCAACCTGTCCGGAACAGCATATGATTCCGATGTGGATCTTTTGATCCATGCCGGTCTGGGCGAAGTTTTTTCACGTATAAAGATAAGGTAAAGTGTATCGATGAGGATCAGAAGACAGGCTTTCGAGCAAAAGATCTCGAAAGAAGTTGAAAAAATGGTAAATGAGAGCAGGTTTTCCATGACCAGGGATTTCATACAGCACGGAGACGTTTCCGTTTTTGTGCATTGCATATGCGTGGCATACATGAGCTGTGTGATCACCAGGGTGCTGAACATCCGGGTGAATCTTTCCGCACTGATCGTCGGGGCCCTGCTCCACGATTATTTTCTCTATGACTGGCATGACGGGGAACTGTGCAGAAAAGTGCATGGTTTCACCCACCCCTTCAAAGCCTGCAAAAATGCGAAAGAAGATTTTGAACTTTCCTATCTTGAGGAAAACATCATAAAGAGACACATGTTCCCTCTTGTGCCCGTTCCGCCCAGATACAGGGAAGCATGGGTGGTCTGTCTGGCAGACAAGATCTGCGCAACGGAGGAGACTCTCATGGGACACTGCAAGGGAAGAAAGATGGAGTTCGCCAAAGAACTTCTTGATAAAAACAGCATCTTCGAAGAGGGTTGATCTTTCGGGACAAAATATTGAAAACAAAGGCTTGTACCGACATCGTGACAGGCTCTTTTTTTATGCCCCGAGGTTTTATCGCAACTTGTTTTTTTGCGGTCAATGTGATAATATTCTATAATGCTTTAAAAGGCTTTAATTTTTTGTGGATTCAGGGATTTGGACATGAGTAACGAGAAAAAGATAAATTATCAATTATTCTTCAGGCAATTATCCTTGCTGGTGGCGGACGGGCTTGTGGCTTTGGCCTCCTCTGCCATGGCTCTTTGGCTTAGATATAATTTCAGTGTTGAAGAGATCAACCCTATTTTTTTGGAAAACGTGTGGAAATATGCGATCCCCAACATTGTTTCGGTGATCGTGATATTCTGGCTCTTCAGACTTTACAGGAGCATCTGGCTCTATGCGGGACTCTACGAGATGCAGCAGATCGTGTTTGCCGTGTGCACTGCCACCCTGGTGCATTTTCTGGAACTGATCCTTACGGGGGCGGGCATGCCCAGAACCTATTGGTTCTTCTATCTGATGTTCCTGGGAATGTTCACTGTCCTCACAAGGTTTTCCTACCGACTCTTAAGAAGAGTGCAGGCCAATGTGAGAGGCTTTAAGAACAGCGACGAGATCTCAAGGACCATGGTGGTGGGCGCGGGAAGCGCCGCAGACATCCTGATCCACGAGATGAAATCCAGCTCTCATCTCAACATGCACCCCGTGTGCATCGTGGACGATGACCCCCGACTCAGGGGGAAAATGCTCCGAGGCATACGTATCGTGGGCAACACCAACGACATCCCCGAGGTGGTCAAGAAGTTTGCGGTAGAGGACATAGTCATCGCCATGCCCTCTGTTTCCAAGAAACGTATCGCGGAGATCACCAATCTCTGCAACACCACAGGATGCACCATCCGTACCCTTCCGGGCGTTTATCAGCTGGTAAACCAGGAGGTTTCCGTTTCAAAACTCAGACCTGTGGAGATCGAAGACCTTTTGGGACGTGAGCCCGTAAAGGTTGATATCGACAGGATCAACGGATTTCTTGCGGGTCAGACTGTCCTTGTTACGGGCGGAGGCGGTTCCATCGGTTCTGAACTCTGTCGTCAGATCGCTGCGGCACGTCCCGCAAAGCTCATAATTCTGGATATATATGAGAACAACGCCTACGACATCCAGCAGGAACTCATCATGTCCCATCCGGAACTGGATCTTACCGTACTTATCGCATCCGTAAGGGATGTTTCCAGAATAGAAAGCATATTCGAAGAATACCGTCCTTCCATTGTTTTCCATGCGGCGGCTCACAAACATGTACCTCTTATGGAGGGCTCACCCAATGAAGCCATAAAGAACAATGTGTTTGGTACTCTCGCCGTTGCGTCGGCAGCGGACAAGTTCGGCACAAAGCGTTTTGTCATGATCTCCACCGACAAGGCCGTGAACCCTACAAATGTTATGGGTGCGTCGAAGCGCATCTGCGAGATGATCATCCAGGCCTATTCCAGAAAGTCCGAGACACAGTTTGTGGCTGTACGTTTCGGCAATGTTCTGGGCAGCAACGGCTCCGTCATCCCCCTTTTCAAGAAGCAGATAAATGCGGGCGGACCCGTCAGGGTCACTCATCCCGACATCATAAGATATTTCATGACCATTCCCGAAGCGGTTTCCCTTGTGCTGGAAGCAGGCGCATATGCGGGAAATGGTGAGATCTATGTCCTTGATATGGGTGAACCCGTTAGGATCGCGGATCTTGCGGAAAATCTCATCAGACTTTCGGGTTACATTCCCAATGAAGACATCATGATCGAATATACGGGACTCCGTCCCGGAGAGAAACTCTACGAAGAGCGCCTTATGGACGAAGAAGGTCTGGAGAAGACCGAAAACGATCTTATTTCCGTTGCAAAGCCCATAGAGATGGACGACGAACTGTTCTTTAAGAAACTGGACAAGATCTATGGGGACGCCTACTCGGAAGGGGAAGATATCAGGGATTGCATCGCGGATATAGTTCCCACATACAGACCCGAATAATGAACGGTAAGGGTGACGATAACATTTCTTGTTTTTTTATTGTTACTTTATTTCATTTTGCGGTGATGGGTTGTATGATTATTCGAGGTTACGTCTTATGAGAGAGGTTAGCTATGCAGATCGGAAACAAAAGGACCGCATTGAAAGACAATGCGGCACTGTATACCCACGAGACCGATGGGCTTACGGACAAAGAAATAATGAAATCCCTTAAGGGAAGAAAAAAATGGATCCAGTTCAGGGACTACTACCTGATGAAGATCATCGCCATTATGGCTGTGCTGGCGTTTGTGGGCTCACTTCTGTACACGGTGCTGAAACCCAAGCCGAAAACGATCTTCTATGCAGCAGTATGCGACATGACGGTGGATCTTGAAAACAGGGATCTTATAGAAAAAGATTTTCAGGAATATGTTGGCATAGACAAGGAAAAGGAGGAGATCCTTTTTGATAACGCTTACTATTTTGAAACCGATGAGGTGAGTTCCCAGCAGAAACTTGCGGTTTATACGGCAGTGGGACAGATAAGCGTTGCCATAATGCCCGAGTCCAGATTTAAACAGCTGGCGGAGAATTCCTTCTTTAAACCTCTTTCCGAGGTCCTTTCCACAGAAGACTATCTGAAGCTTACCAAGCGGTTCGCCATGAGCGGTATCAGGGGGGACAATGGCGAGATCATCCCCGATTCGGAAAAAGCCTACGGGATCTATGCCGACGGTTGCAGATACATTGTGCAGGGCTACAAGGAACCTATTGTAATAGCGGTTTCCGCCGGCTGGGAAGACAATAAGATCATTACTGATTTTATTGAATTTCTTTTCAAATAATCTTTGCAGATTACCCTAAAAAGAGTATAATAAAGGTGTATGCGTTGCATGCACCTTTTTTCGTACAATTTTTTATATACGGAGGGTTTATATGTCTGACAAAAAAACAGAGATCTTAGAGTGGCTCGAAAGAAATAAGAAAACAGTCCTTATCGCCGGTGTTTCGGTGATAGTTCTGATAGTTGCAGTGATAGTGATCGTATGTGTTGTTAACGGAAAGAAGAAAAACGGCGGCGATGTGGCTGCCACACCTACTCCCGTTATCATTCCAACAACTGTGGTTACCACTATCCCCACGGATGTTCCCAAGCAGAACACCCCCACACCCACTGCAACGCCTACGAATGCGCCTGCAGCAACACCCACATCGACGCCTGTTGCCAATGCGACACCTACACCTCAGCCTACGGCAACACCTACTGCCGTACCCAAGGCGACTCCCACACCCGAACCTGTGGAAACGGGCAAGATCACCTATGAAGAGGCAAAGCAGATCCTTTACAGATATTCAAAAGAAACTCTCGGACTCAAGAAGGATGCGAGAGAATATGACATCGACCCTGTGCAGACAACAGCTCTGATCAACGGATCCGACTGTTACTGTTTCACCCTTTTGGAGAAAGACTCCGAAGGTAAGTTAAGAAATCGCGGAGAGTATTATATCTCCGATGACGGAACCGCATGTTATGTATTCGACAGCGAATCCGGATCCTTCGTACCTCTTCCGCTGGGCTGATAAAGGGATACAAAGAGGAGAAAGATCGCATCATGCTCAACGGCACAGAGCATGATACATGGGAAGATTTATGAAGGAAAAGATCGAGAGACTGTCGAAGGGAATATTCGAATACGAACAACCGGAAATCGTTCTTTCTCAGGATGTTTTGGATGTGTTCCTGAGCGAAGGGGAAAACTGTTCCGGTTCCTTTGTCATCTCCAATTCTGCCAACACCACCATGAAAGGCCTGCTTTACAGTTCCTCAAATATTGTAAAGCTGGACAGCAAAACCTTTAACGGGGTTTCAAACGAGATCACCTATACGGTCACTTCCGGACACATGGAACAGGGAGAAAGGACCGAAGGGCGCATCGATATCATCAGCGATTGCGGAGAGCGTCAGCTCCCCTTTACAATTTCCGTCCTGGGAACCACATGCAGAAGTTCCGTCGGAAGGATCAACAATTTCTTCAGTTTTCAAAGCCTCGCCCAGGCCAACTGGAACGAGGCTCTTGAGCTTTTTGACAGCAAACCCTTTTACGATGCGGTAATTAAAAACGACGATGGGCTGAAATGTGCCTATGAGACTTTGAAAGCTTCTCCCGACAGGAATATGGCGATGGAGGAGTTTCTCTTTTCACACAAAAAAAAGCCCGAGTGCAGTTTCTTTGTGGGAACTTCCGAGATCACCGCAGATGTGGACCCCATCAGTTTCATGGAAAAGGTGGTCATCACCAAGAGCAACTGGGGGTATCTCAAACTCAAGGCAGAAAGTGATGTTCCCTTTATACTGCCTTCAAAGAATGTTATCGATAACAACGATTTTATAAACGGACGATTCGAACTCAGGTTCATTGTTAATCTGGAGGGGGCAAGACCCTGCGTAAGACGCGGGAATATCACCATCGGCAATGCCCTTCATGAAGTGGTCATTCCCGTGACCTACAGGGTCAGGGATAATGATGAAAAGAGACGGGAAAAGAACCTGACTTTCAAAAAATTTGAACTCAGCCTCATGGACCGCCTTATGGGATACAGATGCGGCAGAACGGAGCGCCATGAATTCCTGGCGGAATCGGTGAAACTGGCTGAGACGCTGGAACATCTTCTGGACAGAGAAGCTGAGGAAAATGCCGCACAGGGCACCGCTGTTTCGGCGATCAGAGAATATCTTCCCGTTTACCGTGCTTTTCTTGCGACCCTTGCCGATCGCAATTCCATGAATGATGACATTATTGCCCTTACTCTTTTAAAGAAAAGGGATTATGAGCAGAAAAATCCGGAACTGTATGCGGCGCTTCTTTACATCGAAGCCCTGTATGTAAACACTCCGGAGATCAGAAAACAGAACTCGGAGGCCATACGTGCGCTGTACGAGAGAGACAGGGACAATGCCTGGATGCTGGTAATGTACATGTACCTCGATCAGGGGATCAGGGACAATTACAGGCTGAGATACGAATATGTCAAAAAGCTCATAGACCAAGGCAACAACAGCCCACTGCTCCTTAGCGAAGCGGGACTTATGGTGAAGAACGATCCGGGACTTTTAAGAAAAGCCGGAAAGGAAGAATGCAGGATCCTTCTTTACATGACCGAGAACAGTCTCGTGAACGATCGCGTCATTTCGGAGTTCGTCTATCTCAGCAGACACAACGAGAAATGCGACAGACTGCAGCTCAGGGTGCTGGAGAGATTTCATGAGATCAGTGCCGACAAGGATCTTCTTGCTGCCATCTGCCTTAAGATCGTATGTGCGGATCTCAGGGACAGAAGATATCATGTTTATTTCAGAGAAGCTGTGGCTGCTCAGCTCAGTTTCGTCAACATATTCGAATACTACATGTACACCTACGGTACGGACAACGACGAGCCCATCGACCAGCCCGTGCTCCTTTACTTCGGATACAATTCCGCCCTGCCCGAGGATCTTATGGCTGTGCTCTTTGCCTATGTGGTAAAGAACAAGGAAGAGAACAAGGCCATATACAGAGCCTATCTCAAGAATATCGAGCAGTTTGCGGTGAATTCCCTTAAGAACAGAAAGATCGACAGGATACTGGCCACGATCTATGCAGACGTTCTGAACAGGAGCATTCTGGACAGCGAACTGGTGAATGCGGTTCCGGATGTTCTGTTTACAAGCGGTGTGGATGTTCCTCCGGGGCGTTTCAGGGAAGTGGTGGTCACCAACAACCTTGAGATGAACGAGGGAAGATATGAGATAGTTGACGGACATGCAAATGTGCTGTGCTACACCGATTCCTGCACCTGCTGGCTGGAGGATGAGGAGGGCAACCGTTACGTATTAAGAGACGATTGCAGATGCGTGAGGTACCTGCATATGCAGGATCTCCTTGCCAATTGTTACGACGAGGGAGCTGTCAATCCCAGACTTCTCCTTTACATGTGGGAGAAGAACAGGGGATTCAATCAGAGCGATAATTCCTACATCACGCTTCAGAAGCAGATCTCGGGCATCAGGACTCTTAAGCCGGAGATCGCCAATGTCTGCTTCTACAATCTGGCGGAATATTATTACGACAACTACGAAGGAGAGCTTCTGGAAGCCTATCTTGCGGACGTGGACATCCGCCTTTTGAGCGCTGAGCAGCGCAACAAGGTGGTCGAACTCATGATCGTAAGAAACATGTACGACAAGGTCATTGAATATGTTAAGGAGTTCGGCTGCGAAAAGCTGGCTCTTAAGAGACTTTCGAAACTTTGTCTTCAGGCTGTGGAATCTCCGAGAGAAGCAGAGGACAGAGAGACCATAGTGGCCATGAGTCATTTTGCTTTCAGGAACGGAGGAGTGGACGACAGGCTCCTTAAGTACATAGTGGACAATTTCAACGGAACCACTCTGGAAATGTACGAGATCTGGAATGCTGCCAAGCAGGAAAATCTGGACACTCTGAAACTGGAAGAAAACCTTCTGGCCCAGATACTGTTTACAGAAACCTATATAGAGAACACTTTTGCCGTGTTCAAAAGCTACTATTTCAAAAACAACAACCGGAAACTGGTGAGAGCTTTCATATCCTACACGGCCTACAAGTACTTCGTGTGCCTTAGGGTGACGGAGGATGAATTCTTTGATGTGCTGAAGGCGGATCCGTCCCTTGAAAACAGTAGGATCGGGATTTTGGCTCTTCTCAAGCATTACAGCGAAAAGGAAGTGCTGACCGCGGAAGAGAAGGAATTTGCGGATTCCCATGTGCGCCAGCTCCTTCAAAAGAAGGTGTTCTACGCATTCTTCAAGGACTTCGGAAACAAGCTCTCTCTTCCCGACAGTCTGCTGGAAAAATTCTACATCGAATATAGGACCGATCCCAAAAAGATGGTCTACATCCACTATTCCTACGACAGGGGCAATGAGTTCAAGGCTGAAGTCATGCCCGATGTGGGATACGGCATATTCACCAAGGAATTTATCCTGTTCCACGGCGATGTGCTTCAGTACTTCATCACCGAATCCGACGGTGAGGGGGAGGAGATCACGGAGAGCGATGCCATATCCTGTCCGAAGGATCCCACCGGTGGCAGGATGACTACCAAATACGATAAGATAAACAACATCCTCATGGCTGCGGAGGCCAAGGATGACAAGGCTGTTCTCCAATATCTGGAACAGTACTATTTCACGGAATACGCTATAAAGAGGCACTTTAAGCCTCTATAAAAGATTTATTTGATTCAGGGGTAAGTAATGGCTTCATTAGTACTTGGAATGGATTTTTACGAACAAGAGGTATATGTAGGCCTTTGGAACGAGGAAGAACACTGTACCAAAAGCTTTACCGTGCCTGCCAAATCGGATGGTGAGCATATACCTCTTTTTGTCGTACCTTTGGCTGACGGCAGTTTCATAGCCGGACATGAGGGGATCACCAGAAGCATCAAGGACAACTGCAACGGAGTGTCGCTGCTCTACGGGAAGAACGTCAGGGAAAAGGTGGAAGTCAATGGTATGGAATTTGACATATCCACACTTTTGGCGGGATTTATCGGCGACGTGCTTTCTGCAGTAAGGAAATGCTTTGCGGGAGCTTCTTTTTCCAGGATATGCATTACGGGTGAACGTATGAATGCAGACGATGAAAGAAGACTTTCCGATGCATTGCTGAAACTGGGCTATGACAGGAACAGGTTCTTCATCATCAATCATGCCAATGCGTTTATGAGATATATGGTCTGCGCCGACGAGATGAGAAGAAGGCAGAGGGCAGTGGACATTGACACCGACTCTGTGGGCTGTGAAGCCTACTTTTTCAATCCCGCGGACAGAGGCATGGGCTTCCCGGCCTATGTGGAGCATATGGATGTCACACAGGATATGAATGTCTGCATTTCGGACATAGAAGACGGGGAAAAGAGGGCGGAAGCCTTTGACACCGTGGTGAGTCATGTCCTCATGCAGAACCGCAGCGTGGGATGGATGTATGTTACGGGTAAGGCAGCGGAGGATGACAGGATAAAGAATGTGCTGAGACAATATGCCTCCGCAAGTCTTAAGATCTTCTCGGGACAGAACCTATACTCTTCCGGAGCCTGCTACAGAGCTGTGAATGAAAAGACCAAGGACGGGATCCTTTCCGACGGCGAAGTTTTTCACAGTGTTTCCGTGGAGGGCTACAAGGACGCGGTCATCGACGCCATACCTCTGGTCAGTGCAGGCTGTCCTTTGAAGGAAGCAAAAAACAAGATCACCATGATCCCCGACAATGCGGACAAGATCGTCTTCCGCATCAAGGATGCAAGGAACGGACGTTCCGAGACCATAAATTTCCCTCTTGAGGGACTTCTGAATCCGGAAAACAAGACCAATCGTATCGAGATCACCGTCAGATTTCCGGACATCAAAACCCTGGTGATCAAGGTCAGAGACCTTGGTTTCGGAGACATTTTCCACGCCAGCTACAGGGTATTTGAGCAAACTATCATGTTATAAAGGAATCTGTATATGGGCAAGATGATCGTTACCGAAGGTAACTATTCAAAAAAATCATATTTGCTGAAGAATTCAAAGCTTAGCATTCATTCCATAGAGGAACTCTGTTACTGTATCATAAAGAATCCGGAACTCTGTGAGGATTTCCTGTACGACAGGGATCTGGCGACTTTCATGGATGAGGAACTGGGACTCAGGGAAAGAGCCAACCTCCTGGCGGACTGCATCGAGAGAGATGCACCCCTTAAGGATCTGGCAACGGTGGTCTTTTGCTCCTGCGACTATCTCGTAAGGGAAGAGATCGAGGACTTTGTGGAAGAGCTTTCCAGAGCGGAACGCAGTGAGAAGTGGATCAGGATAAAGAATAAGGCCGACAGTTATCTGAGCCTTGAAAACTATAAAAATGCCGTCATCAACTACAGGAGTCTTGTGAAGGACGCAGGTAACCTGGGGATCACCAGCGAGAACCTGGGAGACATCTATCACAACATGGGCATAGCTTTTCTACACACCGAGGGCTTTGAAACCGCAGCGGAATGTTTCAGGATGGCATATGAGATGAACAACCGTGAGGAGTCTCTGGAATCCTATCTTCTGGCCCTTAAGTTTGCGGAGAGGAATGAGGAGTTCAAAACTGCTCTGGAGGTATATGACATTCCGGAAAAGACGGTGGAGAGACTGAGGTCCGCCGTGCTCCATACGGAACTTGAGGCTTCGGACGAGGCGGAACTCTACGAACTGGGAGAAGCGGAAAAACTCCTAAAGAGCGGACGAACCGAGGAGTTCTATGATACGGTGGCCAGAATGACTGCAGAGATGAAAGAACAGTACATAAAATACAACGAATAACGGAAACGGGAAAATATGGGATTTTTCGACCTTTTCAAAAAAAGAAAAGCGGATCGGGCACCGGTCAAGGAAAAAGATAAAAATGCAGTGAGCGAAAGTGCCCTGAATGACAGACAGGCCAGAATGGCTTTTTTGGAAAGCAATTGTGAGATCATAGTGGCCGCAGACAAACAGATCCTTGAATCGCGTAAGGAATACGAAGTGGTCACGGGCTATCTTTCTGACATACAGAAGATCGATGCCGTAAAGCCGGAGGAAAGAAAAGAGATCAACGAAAGCGCCAACAGGATCATAAACCTGAACAACGAGCGCCGCGCCATGCAGCACACTCCTCCCAAGATCACCATCGCCCAGAGATATGCCATTGAGCAGGAAGAGGAGGGCATCGAGGCGGAGATCAAGAAACTGGCGGAGAACGAGGCCTACAAAGGGCTTGTGGAGAATGACCTTAAGGTGCTGGAAGACGAAAGGGATTCTCTGGATCAAAAGATCAACCGCAACATTTCCAAGACGGAATTCAACCGCAAGATCCTGACACTTGCCACGGTTTTCATAGGCATTGCGCTGATCTTCCTCATCATTGCCAGGATCAGGACGGGATCGGATGTGACCCTTGTCTTTGCCCTTGTGGTGGCTTTCGGCGGTCTCTGCGCCCTTTATTTTTTCCTGGTCCACAGGAGGATGCTGAAGGATACGAAGATGAATGAAGCCATGCTGGGTCGTGCCATCACCCTGATCAACAAGACCAAGATCAAGTACGTGAACGTCACCAACGTGCTGGATTACAACTACGAGAAGTTCCACGTGAGCGGGTCTCAGGACCTGAGCTTCAACTGGAAGGAATACAACCGCATCGTGGAAGAGGAGCGAAGGTTCCAAAAAGCGGAGCAGCTCATCGATTTCTATGACGACGATCTCAGAAAACGTCTTAAAGCCTGCGGCGTTGCAGACGTGGGCATATGGGTCTACCAGTGCGAAGCTCTGGTGGATGCGGGCGAAATGGTGGAAGTCCGTCACAGACTCAACGTGAGACGGCAGAAACTCAGAAAAGCCATCGATTTCAACAATCAGCAGAAAAAGAGCGCGGTCCTTGCATTGCGGAGCTTCGTGGTGAAACACCCGGAATATGAATTCGATACAAAGCTTGTAATGGAAAGGTACGGATTGACGAATCAGTGAACCTTTGTTAAAATATTTTCTTTATAAAGCGAAAAGAAATACCTGAAAGGATGTTATATATGAACAAGGAACTTGAAAAGAACTACGATCCCAAACAGATCGAAGACAGACTCTACAAAAAATGGATCGATAACAAATATTTCCATGCGGAACCCGATTCCAAGAAGAAACCCTTCACCATCGTGATCCCTCCGCCGAACATCACAGGCCAGCTTCACATGGGACATGCTCTTGACAACACCATGCAGGACATTCTGATCCGTTACAAGAGGATGCAGGGCTTCAACACTCTTTGGCAGCCCGGCACAGACCATGCTTCCATCGCTACGGAAGTTAAGATCATAGAGACTCTCAAGAAAGAGGGCATAGACAAGCACGATCTGGGAAGAGAAGGCTTCCTTAAGAGAGCCTGGGAGTGGAGAGCACAGTACGGCGGAAGGATCGTTGAACAGCTTAAAAAGCTGGGATCTTCCTGTGACTGGGACAGAGAGCGCTTCACCATGGACGAAGGCTGCAACAAGGCAGTTGAAGAAGTGTTTGTAAAACTCTACAGAAAGGGAATGATCTACAAGGGATCCAGGATCGTTAACTGGTGCCCTGTATGCAAGACTTCCATTTCCGATGCTGAGGTTGAATACGAAGATCAGGCCGGACATTTCTGGCACATTAAATATCCTTTGGTAGAAGAGGACGGATCCGTAAGCAAGACCCGTTTCCTTGAATTCGCCACCACAAGACCCGAGACCATGCTGGGTGATACTGCGGTTGCGGTAAATCCCGATGACGATCGTTACAAAGACATCGTAGGCAAGTTTGTATGGCTTCCTTTCGTAGACAGAAAGATCCCCATCATTGCGGATCCTTACGTTGAGATGGATTTCGGAACAGGTGTTGTTAAGATCACACCCGCTCACGACCCCAACGACTTCGAGGTAGGAAAGCGCCACAACCTTCCTGAGATCAACATCCTGAACGATGATGCCACCATCAACGAGAACGGCGGCAAGTTCAAGGGCATGGACAGATATGCCGCAAGAGAACGGATCGTTAAGGAACTGGACGAGATGGGACTCCTTGTTCGCATCGAGGATTATTCCCATAACGTAGGTACCCACGACCGTTGCAAGACAACTGTAGAACCCCTCATCAAGAAGCAGTGGTTCGTAAAGATGGACGAGCTCATCAAGCCCGCCGTTGATGCGGTTAAGAACGGTGACATCAAGCTCATCCCCGAAAGGATGGAGAAGACCTACTACAACTGGACGGACAACATCAAGGACTGGTGCATTTCCCGTCAGCTCTGGTGGGGTCACAGGATCCCCGCATATTACTGCGCGGACTGCGGCGAGATCATCGTTGAAAAAAGCGAGAATGCACCTCACAAATGTCCCAAGTGCGGTGGCACAAATTTGACACAGGATCCTGATACACTCGATACGTGGTTTTCATCCGCACTCTGGCCTTTCTCCACACTCGGATGGCCTGAGAACACCGAGGACCTCAAGTACTTCTATCCTACGGATGTTCTTGTTACGGGCTATGACATCATTTTCTTCTGGGTTATCAGAATGATATTCTCCGGCTATGAGAATATGGGCGAGAAGCCGTTCCATACGGTTCTTTTCCACGGACTCGTAAGAGACTCTCAGGGAAGAAAGATGAGCAAGTCTCTGGGCAACGGTATCGATCCTTTGGATGTTATCGATAAATATGGAGCAGATGCCCTGAGGTTCACCCTCATCACAGGAAACGCACCCGGAAACGATATGCGCTTCTATTGGGAGAGAGTAGAAGCAAGCCGTAACTTCGCCAATAAGGTTTGGAACGCTTCACGTTTCATCATGATGAACATGAAGCAGATGGAAGAAGCGGGACTTGACAGCAAGGTTCAGGAATTTGACATTTCTTCTTTGGAAGACGCCGACTGCTGGATTCTTTCCAAACTCAACACCTGCATAAAAGAGGTCACCCAGAATCTGGATTCCTTCGAACTGGGTGTTGCTGCTCAGAAGATCAACGATTTCATCTGGGATGATTTCTGCGACTGGTACATCGAAATGGTCAAGCCTCGTCTCTACGGCGACAATGCGGCTTCAAAGATCGCTGCCATGTGGACACTGAGACATGTTCTTACGGATGCGCTCAAACTCCTTCATCCTTATATGCCTTTCGTTACGGAAGAGATCTTCTGCACCCTTAAGGAAGCAGAAGGCATCCTGGACACCAACGAATCCATAATGATCTCGCAGTGGCCCGTATATGACGAGAAGTTCGCCTTCGAGAAGAAGGTTTCCGCCATCGAGATGATCAAGGAAGCGGTTAAGGGCATCAGAGACGTGAGAACCTCCATGAACGTTGCTCCCAGCCGTAAGGCCGAAGTATTTGTTGTTTCGACCGACAAAGCAGTAAGAGACGTATTTGAAGAAAACAGAACCTTCTTTGCTGTATTGGGATATGCTTCCGAGGTAATTGTACAGGAAGACAAGACAGGCATTGCGGATGACGCCGTCTCGACGGTTCTTCCCAAGGCTGTGGTATACATTCCTTTCGCAGAGCTGGTAGACATTGATAAAGAGCTTGAAAGACTTGCAAAGGAAAAGGATCGTCTCACAGGCGAGATCAAGCGCTGCGAGAGCATGCTGGCCAACGAGAAGTTCATCTCCAAGGCTCCCGAGGCAAAGATCAACGAAGAAAAGGGCAAGCTCGAGAATTACAGAAGCATGATGACGAAAGTGGAAGAGAGGATCAAAGCACTTTCTAAGTAGTATTGATCAGTCAGAGGGTTTATATGATCGATTACGATGAAGAAGTAAAAAAATTTCAGCCGAGCCTTGAAATAGAGGAAGCTGAAGAGACCATCATACACAATGATATGACGGACATTGCCGACGTCATAGAGAAGCTTACGGGGCCTAAGGGGGGCAGAAAGCAGTGAATTGTCCGAGATGCGGTTACAAGATCGTCGGACATCACCGCAGATGCGAAAATTGCGGTCAGGACCTGAGGCCCTATGAAGGCATCAGAAAACTGTCCAACAGGCTGTACAACGAGGGACTGGCCCTGGCAAGAGTCAGGAACCTTTCCGGAGCCTGCGACAAACTGAAAAGAAGCCTGGAATACAACAAAGAGAACATCGAAGCCAGAAATCTCCTGGGTCTTGTCTATTACGAGATGGGGGAGACGGTGGCGGCCATCGTCGAATGGGTCATCAGTACCAACATCTCAAAAAATGACAACCCTGCGGACGGCCTTCTGGAAAAAGTTCAGGGGGATGCCAATGAATTCCGGGAAGTGAAGTCGGCGATCAAAAAATTCAATATAGCTCTGGATATGGCGAAGAACGGAAATGACGATCTCGCCGTACTGCAGCTTAAAAAGGTTGTAGATCTGAACGACCACTACGTAAAAGCCCTTCTTTTGCTGGCGCTTTTACAGATAAAGCACGGGGATTACGAATCCGCCAGAAAACACCTGAAGAGAGTGCTGAGGGTGGATGTGGGTAACCTTGATGCCAGAAGATACATAGCGGAACTTCGGTCGCTGATGGCAGACAAGGGCAGAAGCCCGGTGCCTGAAGAAAAACCGGGGAAGGAAGCCGGAAAGGAAGGAGCTTTCGGTATATCACCGGGAACTCCTTACAAAGAAGACAAGCCCAACATTGCGGCCATTGTCATGTTCATTCTCGGCATCCTTATAGGAGTCTTCGTTTTCCAGTTCTTTGCGGTACACGGCATCAGGGAAAAACTGATGGCGGAAAACACGGAAGAAGCCAGGAGGATGGGAAGTCAGATCACAGAGCTTTCCGCCCAGGTTTCGACTCTTGAGAGTGACAAGAGCCTGCTGGAGGGCAAGATCCGTGATCTGAACAGCGAACTGCTGATCCTCAAGGCACGGAATGCCGTTGACTATGAGGAGTTTCTGGGCATATGCCTGGAGTACGATAAATTGAGACCTAAGATCGAAGCGGCGGGAGAGAAACTGCCGGAGGATCTTAAGGAAGCAACTACGGCTCTGTACAAGAGGCTGATGGAATTTGACATTTCAAAGGCGGAAGCATCGGAAGCCGTTTGCGGGATCTATGAAGAAATGAAGACGTATATTTCCGGTCATATACAGATCCAATAAAAATATTTTGTTTTGCGCTTTTTACGGGAGAAAAAAATGCCGACAATAATCTGGGTGATATTGTTCATACTTGTGGCCCTGTTTCTGATCTATCTTGTCTTCGTAATGCCGAGGATGTTAAACAGAGCCGACAGAACCCCATTTATGAACAGGTGGTATGCACACAGGGGCTTTCACGACAATGAGAGCGACGCTCCGGAAAACAGCATCCCGGCTTTTAAAAAGGCTGTGGAAAAGGGCTATGGCATCGAACTGGATGTTCAGCTCACAAAAGACGAAAAGGTCGTGGTCTTTCATGACAACGACCTGAAGAGAGTCTGCGGAGTCGACGCTCCGGTAAACTCCATGACCTATGAAGAACTGCAGGAACTTACCCTGTGCTCTTCAAAGGAAAGGATACCTCTTTTTGAAGAAGTCCTGAGCACCGTGGGAGGAAAGGTTCCCCTGATCGTTGAGATCAAGATGGTAGACGGTAAAACGAGAGTCTGTGAACTGGCGAATGAGATCCTTGTGAACTATGAAGGCCTCTATTGCGTGGAGTCTTTTCATCCGGTAGCGGTCAAGTGGTTTAAGGATCACAGACCGGAACTCATGAGAGGACAGCTTTCAAGCGATTTCGGAGCGGAGTCAGGCAAAAGGGAAAATTTTGGGATGTTTGCCGTGCATTTTCTCATCAGCAACATCATATGCCGTCCGGATTTCGTAGCCTATTGCTGTGATTTTCCCAATAATTTCGGCTTTCTTCTTACCAAGTGTTTCGGGGCGCTTCCCGTGGCTTGGACGGTGAAGTCGCCGGAAAAACTTCTCAAGGTTTACGGGAAGTATAAGCTATTTATTTTTGAAGGATTTTCGCCTGAAGAGGTGAAGAAGATCGAGCAGCACTGACGGGGGAGTATGAAGGATTCGGGTAAAGGGCCCACGCCCTTTGAACGTGAGGTCAGAAAAAGAAGATTAATAGTAGAGATACTGATCTTGGTTTTTTTGGTACTGATTGGTATAATGGTTAACGGGCTGGTCAATACAGCCATTGAAGCCGCAAGATATGCCAAGATGACACCCACGCCCACACTCACACCCTATGTCCGGGTTACAAGGACACCCACTCCTACGGTCACTCTCACGCCCACACCGGGTCCGGTTGTAATGATAGATCCCGGACACGGCGGTAATGATGTGGGGGCCGGTCCCGAAGTAAATGCGGATGTTTATGAGAAGATCATCACTCTTTCCATAGGAATGAAGGTCTGTCAAAAACTTCAGGATCTGGGATTCACCGTGATCATGACAAGAGAGGATGATTCCTATGTTTCCCTTAAGGACAGACGGGAATCTTACAATGCTTCCGAAGCCGAGGCTTTCGTCAGCATCCATCTGGATGCCTTTGACGGGGACAACAAGGCATCGGGATGCACGGTACATTATTGCAAGGGCAGGAACGAAAACAGTCCATTCCTTGCGGAATGCCTTGTGAACGGGATATGTGATTCCACGGGAGCAAGGAACAGAGGCGTCAAGAACTCCGATTACGAGGTGCTGTTGTCGCCGAAGCCTTCGGTTTTGATCGAATGCGGGTTTATGAGTTCGGAAAACGAATATCCTTTGCTCAAGGATGAGGGCTATCAGGAACTGATCGCTCAGGGAATTGCCGATGGCCTGGTAAAATTTTTTAAGAAAATGAATGGAGCAGATCGATAGAATGGATAATGAAAAAATAGGGGCAGGAAAAGCCATCCCTGCCGGCTTTGCCGCTTATACCGTAACGGGTATAGTAAACGGTTTCTTACCTCTTCTGATCGCGGTATTGGCAAAGAACATGGCCTTTGGTCTGATGTCATTGGGTTTTATGGCTCTTGCCTATTTCGGCATCAGATGTGCGGGACATTTCTTTTCGGGAAAAGTTGCCCGGATCATCGGATACAAGATCACCATCATCATAGGTCTTATAATAAGTGCTTTCGGATCGCTGGCTCTGGGATTGTTCCCGGATCTTATGGGCTTGAAAGCGGGAATATGGCTTGGACTTTTGCTTTGCGGCACAGGAGCGGGGCTGGTAACGGTTCCCGTGGGAAACGCCTTGAGATGGTATTCGGGAGAAGATGACAGAACGGTTAAATGTCTGCATTTCTTTAACCTGGGAGGACAGTGCATTGCAATGATACTCAGTGTTCTTGTCCTGACAGCGGCGGGAGATGCCGCATGGAGAGTGCTCGCAGCCATATTTGCGGTGCTCCCCGTCATGTGCGCCATGCTCTTCATCTTCATATTCTTTGAAGATCCCGACACCGACGAAGAACCGTCGGATCTTCAAAACCTTTTCGGCAATAGTGCATTTTGGGTTGTTTTTCTCTTAATGCTTTTTGCAGGTGCCACAGAACAGTCCATGGGACATTGGATAGCTTACTTTTCGGATGTTCCTCTGGAAGCTTCGGGCATTGCGGGACGCCTTTTGGGACCGAGCCTTTTCGCTGTGGGTCTCATGGTGTCACGGTTACTTTATATTCAGTTTCCTGAGAGATTCAGGCTTCAGCGTTTCGTCGTTTACGGCGCATTCCTTGCTCTGGCGGCGTTCCTTCTGGCGATTCTTTCGGGGAATGAGGGTTTGGCCCTTGCAGGATGTATCCTGGTGGGTTTTGCCACAGGATTCATGAGACAGGGGATGTTCTCACTGGCTTCTTCCAAAATCTCCGATATGGAAACGGCAACCTTCGGATTGCTCATGCTTGCCGGAGACTTGGGTTACGGAGTAGGACCTGCACTGGTCGGGACAGTGTCGGGGATTTTAGACAACAATCTTAAGAAAGGAATGATCATTGCGTTAATTTTCCCGATCGCGATGATAGTCACCATCATGAAGGTAAACAAGAATTTGACCCATAAGTTGATCAGAGACAAGAGGACCTGGATCGGAATAGCTTGTACAGCCCTTGTTATCGTATTGTCAACCTTTACAAGCGGATGCACAACGGCAGTAAATACACCTACGCCCACACCCACGCAGATCGTGTACAACTCCCCCGTTCCCGTACAGACACTTCCTGCTGAAACGGCTACTCCTACCGCAACACCCACTCCTGAGACGCCTGTTGCGACCGCAACACCCACGCCTACAAGAAAGCCTACGGTAGCACCTACAAATACACCCACACCCACTCCTACGGGAATCCCGGGAGTTACAATTACACCTCGCACAGGTACTGTGGTTGTTACTGTTGATGAAGGTTCTTCCTTACATGTAAGAGCACTTCCCGACAGATCGGGAAGCAGCATCGGTGGTGCAAAGAACGGTGAAGAATTCCAGCTGACCGGTGAAACCTCCAACGGCTGGTGGCAGATCAGCTTCAACGGACAGGTAGCTTACATCAGCCAGAGTTATTCAAAGATCAAGGGAAGCTCGGGAAGTGTAACACCAACTCCCACAAGGTCAGCTGCTACTTCTACTCCCACACCCACACCTACATCGGGGACGACAGTCAAAGTAACTCCCACTCCTACACCCAGAGCTACCGCAACACCCACTCTTCCTCCCGCAGCCGGCACAACTTTTGAGAATTACGTAAACTTTAAAGGAAGAGCATATATCGTTATGGATGCAAAGACCACCGAGATCCTTCACGCATACAACGAGACGGATCAGTTGAGCCCGGCATCCCTCACAAAGATGATGACAGCATTGATCGCTGTGGATCAGTATTATCTTACGGATATCTGCCCGATGCCTGTAGAGGCACTTCGCTGGAACGACGTTCTTTTCAACGGAAAAGTTAACGCAGGTCTGGACAACGAGATGTCCACTTTTGCAATCTTTGCAAATTCCACTGCCGGAAAGAAGACAGTGGATCAGAAGTTCACCGCAGAACAGTGGGCAGCAGCCGAGTACACCGTAGAGGAAAGACTCTATCAGCTCCTCATGTCCAGCTGTGCAGATGCGGGCGAAGCACTTGCATTCATGTATCAGGAAGATCTTACCTGCTTTGCAGAGGAACTCATGGCAGCAAAGGCTGAGCAGTTGGGACTCATCTCCACCAGCTTCAACAATGCGGTAGGTGCTGACAAGACCTGCGGCGCTCAGTTTGACGGTAACCTTTCATCAGCTCAGGATCTTGCTATGATCGCCAGAGAGATCATGGAAAACGACGAATATTACATCCTCAGACAGATCGTAGGCACATCCACCTACACCATTCCCGCAAGAGGTGACATTCCTGCGGTAACACTTACCAACGGAAACAAGCTCTTGACCGATTCTTCATACAAGAGCAACAACTTCACCTGCATCGGTATCAAGACAGGTTACACCGGTGACGCAGGTTACTGCCTGGCAGCATGCGGTAAGGATGTTGACGGTAACGAAGTGATCGTTGTTACCCTGGGCGAGCCCGGCAGAGCTGACAGTTTTGAACAGACAATGAAGATGCTGGATTATGTCTTCAGATATGAAAAATAGAAAATGACCGTGACGAAGGCTTTGCCGTGAGGCAGAGCCTTCCACGTCTGTAAAAGAATAATTGAACGAACAGAATTAAAACAGGTTTGGTGAATTTAAATGGAACAATACAACGGCAGTCAGATAGTGGTTCTCGAAGGACTCGAGGCAGTGAGAAAACGCCCGGGCATGTACATCGGAAGTACGGGCTCCAGAGGACTTCACCATCTGATCTGGGAAATTCTTGACAACGGAATAGACGAGCATCTGGCAGGTTTCTGCAACAGGATCGATATCACACTCCGGAAGGACGGAGGCATTACCATAGCCGACTTCGGTCGAGGCGTACCTGTGGACATCCATCCTACCAAGGGGATCCCCACGGTCAGGGTAGTCTACACCATCCTTCATGCCGGCGGTAAGTTTTCCAATTCCGTTTACAAAGTGTCCGGAGGTCTCCACGGCGTGGGTGCTTCGGTTGTAAACGCCCTTTCCAAGCATATGATAGTCGAGGTGCGCAGGGAAGGAAAGGTGTTCAGGGATGAATATGTGGACGGAGGTCATCCTGTGGTTGCCCTGGAAAAAGGACTTCTTCCCGTTGTGGGTAAATGCGCCAAATCCGAAACAGGCACCAAGGTCACCTTCTACCCCGATGAGACCATCTTCGAGACGGTGGAATTCAAGCCTGAGATCATTGCAAAACATTTAAAAGAATCCGCATTTTTGAACAAGGGTCTCATCCTGAACTTTAAGGACGAGATAAATAAGACAGAGGTCACTTTCTGCGAGGAAGAGGGCATCAAGAGCTACGTGAACTACCTCACAAAAGCAGCGGAAAGAGACAACGAGGGCTATAAGACCCTGATCCCCGAGCCCGTATACATCGAGGGCGTCAGCGGGGACATTGACGTGGAGGTGGCTTTCACCTACACCAATTCCTACTCGGAGCAGATCAATGCCTACTGTAACCGTATCAATGTTGTGGACGGAGGTACCCTGGTCACGGGCTTCAAATCCGCTCTTACGGGTGTAATGAACAAATATGCCAGAGAGTTGGGCATATTAAAGGATAAAGACGAAAACTTCGACGGCAAGGACATCAGAAACGGTATCGTTGCCATCGTTTCCATCAAACATCCGGATCCACAGTTCGAAGGTCAGACCAAGACGAAACTGGGAAATACAGATGCCAAGCAGGCTGTGGACGATGTGTTCTCGGCCGAAGTTACAAGATACTTTGACAAGAACATCGAAGAGCTCAGGAGCATTCTTGAAAATTCGATGAAATCATATAATGCGAGAAAAGCGGGGGACAAGGCAAGAAACGCCGTTTTGAAGCAGTTAAGCGATGTGGACACCAGAAGCAAGCTGGCAAGCTGTTCGTCCAAAAAGGCTGAAGAGTGCGAGATCTACATCGTAGAGGGTGATTCCGCCGGTGGTACCGTAAAGACCGCAAGAAACAGAAAGACCCAGGCTGTGCTCCCTCTCCGCGGTAAGATCCTTAACGTGGAGAAAGCCCGTCTCGAGAACATTCTCACCAACAACGAGATCAAGACCATGATCGCGGCTTTCGGCTGCGGCATAGGCGATGAATTCGACATTACAAAGCTCAGATATGACAAGATCATCATCCTTACGGATGCCGATGTGGACGGTGCCCACATCTCCACCCTGATGCTGACCTTCTTCTACAGATTCATGCCCGAACTCATCATGGAGGGCAAGGTCTACAGAGGAATGCCCCCTCTTTACAAGGTGGATTACGAGACATCCAAAAAGAAGGGTAAAGAGTCCAGGTATCTCTTTAATGATTTCGAACTTGAGAAATTCCGCAAGGAAGGACACAAGATCCTGAATCTCCAGAGATACAAAGGTCTTGGTGAAATGGATGCGGATCAGCTCTGGGAGACCACACTGGATCCCGAAAGACGCGTGCTGGCACAGGTTTCCATTTCCGATACGGTGGAAGCGGACGAAGTGACCACCTTGCTCATGAGCTCCAACGTACCTCCCAGACGTGAGTTCATCATGACGGAAGCAAAGTACGCCACCCTTGATGTATAAAATATTGAAAGTGAGCTTTTCTCATGGCAGATAAAAAAGAGGCTGAGGTAAAAACAGCTGAACTCAAACAACTTGATTTTTCGGAGGAGATGAAGACCTCCTATCGTGACTATGCGGTGAATGTCATCATTGACCGTGCGCTTCCCGACGTGAGGGACGGTCTGAAGCCTGTACAGAGGAGGATCCTCTACGCTATGACCGAGCTGGGACTGGATCCCAAGAAACCCCACAGAAAGAGTGCCCGTATCGTGGGCGACACCATGGGTAAATACCATCCCCACGGCGATTCTTCCATTTACGAAGCACTGGTGCATATGTCCGAGGATTTCTCCCTCTCCATTCCTTTGATCGACGGACACGGAAATTTCGGTTCCCTTGACGGAGATCCCGCAGCAGCCATGCGATACACGGAAGCAAGACTTTCCGAAGGCGCCATGACCATGCTGGCAAACCTTGAGGACGATCTGGTAGATTACAAGCCCAACTTTGACAATTCGGAGAAAGAGCCTACGGTGCTTCCCGCACTGCTGCCCAATCTTCTCATAAACGGAACCACGGGTATCGCCGTAGGTATGGCCACCAACATTCCTCCACACAATGCGGGAGAGGTCATCGACGGATGCATCGCCTACCTCGACGATCCTGACATCACCGTGGCAGACCTTATGAGTTACATTCCCGGACCCGACTTCCCCACGGGAGGCGTCATAGTCAACAGCGATGTTCTTCCGGGCATATACGAGACCGGCGAAGGCAAGATCAGAGTCCGTGCCAAGACAGAGATCGAGAACGGTGAAAACGGCAGAAAGAACATTGTGGTCACCGAGATCCCTTACACCAGTTCCGGAAACAAGACAAGACTGGTGGAGAATCTGGTGGATCTCATGAAGAACAAGACCTTCGAAGAGATCTACGATGTCAGGGATGAAAGTTCCAAGGATGTGCGTATAGTCATCGAAGTCAAGAAAGACAGGGATGTGGACAACCTACTGAACGGACTTTTCAAGAAATCTCCCCTGGAAGGCACCTACACCGTAAATCTTCTTGCGGTAAAGGAACAGCAGCCCATCGTTTTTAATCTGAAGAGCCTCATCCATGAATTTATCCTGTTCCAGGAAGAGATCTACACCAGAGAATACAAGACCAGACTGCAAAAAGCGAAAGACAGGGCAGAAGTGGTGGACGGTCTCCTTCGCGCCACCGATGTCATCGACCTCATCATCGAGATCTTAAGAGGAAGTACTTCCGTAAAGCAGGCCAAGGATTGTCTTACAACGGGTGAGACCAAGGACATCAGGTTTAAGAGCGAAAAGTCGGCTAAAGACGCCGCAAAGCTGGATTTTACCGAGAGACAGGCAGACGCCATCCTTTCCATGCAGCTTTCCAGACTCATCGGACTGGAGATCAAAAAACTCATGGACGAGCAGGCGTCATTAAAGGAAAATATTAAAGAATTCGAGAAGATCCTGGGTTCCGTAAAGGAACTCCACAAGGTGATAAAGAAACAGCTCCAGGAGTTCAGAAAGAAGTTCGCGTCTCCCAGAAAGACCGACATCACGCTTATCGAGCAGACCAATTACGTTGTGGAAGAAAGGATCGAGGACATATATGTCCTCATAGATAAATTCGGATACACCAAATCCGTGGATGCGGCCTCATTCCTGAAGGCTACCACGGATCAGTTGAAGGAATTCCTGTATTGTATTAAAATGAAGAGTAACGACAGACTCTGCGTCTTTACCGCCGAAGGCAACATGTATCAGGTAAAGGCTTCCCAGATCCCCAGAGGCAAGGTCAAAGACAAGGGCACCCTGATCCATCAGATGATCAAGCTGGGCAAGGAAGAGATCGTTCTCTACACCGGTTTCGAAGAACTTTTCGAATGCTCGCTGCTCTTCGTGACCGAAAGCGGATATGTGAAGATCGTTTCCGGCATCGAATTTGATACCGCAAGACTTCAGGTAATGGCAACAAAGCTCGACGAAGGCGATAAAGTGGTGAACATTGTTAAACTCACCGCCACCGACATCCTTTCCGAGAACAGGAAGGTCATCATGATGACCAACACGGGACTCAGCCTTGCTTATGCTCTTGAGGAAGTTGCGGAGTTCAAGAAGACCAGCCGCGGAGTAAGGGGCATTCTTCTTGAAAAGAACGATAAAGTTGCTTTCACAACAGTGGTCACACCCACGGATGAGAGCTTCGAATTTAAGGGTAAAGAAATCCCTGTAAAGAAACTAAAGATCAGAAAGCGCGGACTTAAAGGAATGAAGATTTCTCTGTAAACAAAAACAAGGAGGAAGATTTATGGATAACAACAAAGTGATCCGAACACTGAGTAAAGCTTATTTCAGCATTTACTATGTAGATCTTGAGACCCATGCTTATGAAGAGGTTTATGCCACAGATTATATGAAGGAGAGGATACCTTCAAAGGGGAATTCCTACCAACTTTTGGTGGATATGGTACTGCCGGGGCTGTACGAGCAGTATTACGATGATGTGAAGGCTCTGGGGGATTCAGCAAGAACCATCAGAGAACTGGATCATGCCGATTCATTTTGCGTTGAGTGTAATTCCAAGGCTATCGGTTGGATCAAAATTGTTGTTATGGCCGCAGAACGTAATGAGAAAGGGGAAGCAACAGCCCTTCTTGTTGCGGGACAGAATATCGATACGGAAAAACAGGATGAGATCGAGACAAGGGAAGAAATGAAGGCTGCCTATGTGGAAGCTCAGCGTGCCAACGCCCAGAAGACCGATTTCATCGCAAAGATGAGTCACGACATCCGTACTCCCATGAATGCCATCATGGGTATGACCACCATTGCGGAAAAGCACATTGAAGACAGTGAAAAAGTGCGTTACTGCGTAGAGACCATCAAAGAGGCGGGGAGACATCTTCTTGCCCTCATTAATGAAGTGATGGATGTGACCAAGATAGAAGCCGGAAAGATAGAACTGGTGAAGGATTATTTCTCCGTATCCGGCCTCGTTGACAATGTGCTGAAAATGATGAGCCCTCTTTCCGATGCCAAGGAGCAGATGCTTGTTCTCAACATGACGGGAGTGACTCACAAATATGTTACCGGTGACAGGACAAGGGTTGAAGAGATCCTTACCAACATCGTAAGCAATGCCATAAAATACACCTACGAAAAGGGCCTCATCAGCATAGATATCGCCGAAGAGAAGGCCACCGATACGGAATCCGATTACATCTTTACCGTAAAGGACAGCGGTATCGGAATGAGCAAGGAGTTTCAGAAGCATCTTTTCGAAGCTTTTTCCAGAGAAGATGACGAGTACATCAATAAATCCGAAGGGACCGGTCTGGGACTTACCATTGCGAAGAAATACATCGAAGCAATGAACGGAAGCATCTCCTTTAAGAGTGAAAAAGGACACGGAAGCGAATTCCGCGTGAAGATCCGTCTGGAACTTCAGGAAGCAGCGGAAGAGGAATATCACGACAGTGATGAGATCCCCAAGCTGGATGAGCTTAAACTAAACGGCAAGAGAGCACTTTTGGTGGAAGACAACGATCTTAACGCAGAGATCGGAAGGGAACTTCTGGAAATGACCGGGCTCGCCACAGAGAGAGCAGTGGACGGAGCGGATGCGGTCAACATGTTCACATCATCTGCGCCGGGATATTACGACATAATTTTTATGGATGTCATAATGCCCGTAATGAACGGATATGAAGCAACAACAGCCATCAGGGCATCGGGCAGAGCCGACGGTTCGGAAGTGCCCATAATCGCAATGACGGCAAATGCTTTTGCATCGGATATAAAAGAAGCTCTCAAGTCAGGTATGAACGATCACATTGCTAAACCCATCGATAACGAATACCTGGTAAAAGTTTTAATGAAATACTTGGGAGAATAGTTTAAAATGGCGATTTTTTTGGAATTTTTGTTGACCGGTATAAGCCTTTCCATGGATGCTTTTGCCATAGCCATATGTAAGGGCTTGGGTATGACAAAGGTAAACAAGAAACGGGCGGTGGTCATAGCATTGTTCTTTGGAGGATTCCAGGCTCTGATGCCGCTCATAGGCTGGTTTTTGGGCAGCAGATTTGAGAAATACATCGAACGATTCGGCCACTGGATCGCCTTCGGTCTTCTTTTGTTCATAGGAACCAAGATGATAGTGGAGGCCGTGAAGGAAAATGAAGAAGAGGACGAGGGGGGCGAAAAGGACGCACCTTTGGACATTAAAGAATTGCTGCTTCTTTCCGTGGCTACGTCCATAGATGCGTTGGCAGTGGGAGTGACCTACGGCATCCTTCCGGATCATCCCATCTTTTATGCCGTTACGGTGATAGGACTTTCAACTTTTGTCATCTGCATAGGCGGCGTTTTTGTAGGAAATATATTCGGACACAAATATGAAAAGAAAGCTCAGATCGCAGGAGGAGCCATCCTTGTGCTGATAGGCGTCAAAGCTCTGCTGGAGGGCTTGGGGCTCATCAGTCTGAGTATTTGAGGAACGGGAAATGAAGAAAGTTATCACATACGGAACATACGATCTTTTACATGTGGGTCACATCAACCTTTTGAGACGGGCCAAGGAACTGGGAGACTATCTTATCGTGGGGCTTTCCACCGATGAATTCAATGCGGGAAAGCACAAGCAGGCCTATTACTCTTACGAAGACAGGAAAGTGATCCTGGAAGCGGTCAAATATGTTGATGAGGTCATTCCCGAGGAAAACTGGGAACAGAAGATCGACGATGTGGTAAAGAACAATGTGGATGTGTTCGTGATGGGTGATGACTGGAAGGGAAAATTCGATTTCCTTAAGGATTACTGCGAAGTGGTCTATCTCCCCAGAACAGTGGGGGTGTCCACCACAAAGACAAAGACCGATCTTCACGGTTAAAGTTTTTTGAGAAGAAACATTTGAAAAATTTAAAAATTTTTTATTTTTTTCACTTAAGATTTGTAAAGGACCATCCGATATAAAGGATAGGAGCTGTGAGAAGTCCTAAAAAAGTAATGCAAAATTTATTATAAATCATGGAGGATGAAACGATGAGAATTGATGCAATGTCTGGAATAGCTCAGATTTATCAGGCAAACGGCAAAATGAAAAAGGTTGAATCCGCCACAGCAATGTCAAAGGACAGTGTTCAAATTTCCGGTTTCGGTCGCGATCTGCAGATTGCCAAAGAGGCAGTTGCAGCCGCTCCCGATGTAAGAGAGGACAAGGTAGCTGAGATCAAGACGGCTATGGCGAACGGAACATACAATGTTCCGATGAGTGCTCTGGCTGATAAGCTTCTGGCGCAGTCCGAGCAGACAATTAAATTCTGACGGATTGTTGGTAAAAATGGTTATAGCGCGCGGGATTTGGATCGGTGATCCGGGTTCCGCGTGTTCCAAGTTTTTAGGAGTGTTTTATGGCAGGATTGATCGATGACCTCGTTGCTACATTGAGTGGCGAGTTACAAATCTATAACGGGCTGATCCCCCTTGCGGAGCAGAAATCCAAAGTAGTGATCGAGAATGATACAAAGCGTCTCGCGGAGATCACCGAGGAAGAACAGCTGGCGGTGGAAAAGCTTAAGGTTCTTGAGAAAAAGCGTGAGTTTATCA
>JAILRC010000025.1 GCA_024698485.1 Lachnospiraceae bacterium
ACCTTGGAAATATCATGACCGTCGATAAGCACGCGGCCCTTGGTCACATCGTAGAATCTGGAGATCAGGTTTACGATGGTGCTCTTTCCCGCTCCCGTAGGACCCACAAGGGCTATGCTCTCGCCGGGATTTGCAGTGAAGGAGAAGTTCTTAAGGATGTCATGTCCTTCTTCGTAAGCGAAGGTGACATTCTCGAATTCGATCTTGCCTTTGATGGGAGGCAGCTCCGTGGCGTCGGGAGCGTCTTTTATGTCCACTTCCTCGTCCAGAGTCTCGAAGATACGCTCAAGGTAGGCGATGTTGTTCAGGAAGTTGTTGAAAATGTTGCCCAGGTTCATGATGGGCTGCCAGAACCTTGCGGCATAGGAGGAAATGGCGATTATGGTTCCTGCTGTGTAATTTCCGTTCACAAAAACAATGAGTCCGAATATGTATATGCAGGCGCGGATCAGGACGGAAATGTTGTCGATGCCGGGCCAAATGAGGTTGGAGTAGGAAACTGCCTTCATCCAGGCTTTTTTGCAGCGTCCGGAAAGATCTGCGAAGATCTCTGCATTTTCATCTTCTCTTGCGAAGATCTGGGTGACTCTGGCGCCGACTATGTTTTCCTGAAGGTAGGCATTAAGGTTTGAATTCTTGTTGGAAACCTGCTGCCATGCTCTGCGCTGCTTGTTCTTGATCCAGAGGAGGAAAGCTGCCAGCAGCGGGACTCCCGCCAGGACTACCAGTGAAAGTTTTACGTCCACGATGAACATGAAGATGATGATGAAGATCAGGTTGAAGATCTCCAGGATCAGGTTTATGAGGCTGTTGGACAGCATGTCGGAAACAGAGTTGACGTAATTCACAACGCGGACCAGGATCTTGCCGTGAGGTCGGTTGTCATAATACTTGAAGGACAGTTTCTGCAGATGTGCAAAAAGGTCTTTCCTTATGTCATATATGATGTTCTGGCCCACTTTGGTCATGATCTTTGAACGGAAGGTGGTGAAAAGTACGCTGAGAGCGGTACAGGCCACCAGCAGACCCGCAAGGATCAGGAGCATGGTCTTGTCACCTGCGGGAATGGCTTCATCCAGAGCCTTCTGGGTGAAGAGGGGAGCAAAAAGTCCCGCAACGGCACCGAGAGCGCTGAGGCTCAGAGCCACCAGCATTTTTTTGTAATATTTTTTCACATAAACCCAGGAGCGAAGGAGATGCTTCACATTAAACGGGGTTTCAAGCTGTTCGTCTTCTTTATAAGTGTTTCTTGCCATACTCACACCTCCTCTCCGGTCTGGAGACTTACGAGACTCCAGTAGTAACCGCGTTTCTTAACAAGCTCTTCATGTGTACCCATTTCTGTGATGTGTCCGTTCTGGAGCACCATGATCTTGTCGGCGTTCTTTGTGGTGGAGATCCTTTGGGCGATGATGATCTTCGTGCAGGGGAAATCCAGATGTTTAAGGCTTTCCTGGATCTCTTTTTCCGTTTCCATATCAACTGCAGAGGTGGTGTCGTCCAGGATCAGGATGGAAGGACGGATTGCAAGGGCACGGGCAAGGGAGATCCTCTGCTTCTGACCGCCTGAAAGGCCCACGCCTCTTTCACCTATGATGGTGTCATATCCTTCCGGCATCTTTGCAATGAAATCCGAGGCAGCGGAATAGCGTGCAAACTTAACCACTTCGTTCTTGGGAAGATGCTCGTCTCCGTAAGCGATGTTACCGTCGATGGTATCCGAATAGAGGAGTACATCTTGAGTCGCAAGACCGATGTTCTTTCTGAGCTGATGGAGTTTCATCTGACGGACGTCATGTCCGTCCACAAGGACCTGACCTCCGGTAACTTCATAGAACCTGGGGATCAGATGGATGAGGGAAGTCTTTCCGCAGCCTGTCTCGCCCATGATGGCCAGAGTCTCGCCGGGTTCCACCGTGAAGGATATGTTTTCCAGAACCGGAAGCTTTCCGTCTTCGTATTTGAAACTTACATTTTTGAATTCCACCCTGCCCTTGAAGCGGTCGGGAAGATCCAGAGCTTTGGGATCGTCTTTGATCTTGGGCTCGGAGTAGTAGATCTCCATGATCTTTGCGGACGCTGCTTTAAAACGCTGGAATTCGTTCATTATGGATCCCAGGCTCCTCATGGGGTTGGCAATGGCCCAGATGAGTCCGGAAAAGGCAGCGAACTGACCTGTGGAGAGTCTTCCGTCGATGATGAAGATGCCTCCCACCACCAGAAGGATGATGGGCATAAGGTTTGCAAAGGTTTCAATGGCGGGGTAATACTTTAACCATGTAAGGGCTGTGGTCTGGTTTGTCTCGCTGTATTCGCTGTTGCCTTTGTCGAACTTTTCGATCTCGTATTTCTCTCTGGCAAAAGCCTTGACCACCCTGTTGCCGGAGATGTTTTCCTGTGCATCGGTGTTGAGGCCCGAAAGCTTTTCACGGAGAAGGGCGTGTTTCGGCCCCACATCCTTACGGAACTGCAGGATGACTATGAAGATCAGCGGTGAGATCACAAGAAGGATGGATGCCAGCAGCCAATCCATAAAGAAGAAGTAGACCATGGTGGCGGTGTAAAGTGCCACAGATTCTATGATGGTCTTTATGACCCAGGCGATCATATGTCTCACAGCGTCCAGGTCTCCGGTCATTCTGGTCATGAGATCGCCGGTACGGAAAGTGCTGTAAAAGTTCATATCCTGTCTCTGAACTTTGTCATAGAGGAAATTTCTGATCTTGTACAGGAACCACTGGGAAACGGATTCGAAGATCATGCCTGTGCCGTAGACGATGACGGTACGGATCAGAGTGAGTCCCACCATGGCTGCCAGATAGATGTAGAAGAGCTGTCTGTTGTGCTCAAGATTGTAGGCGGCGTTTTCGTTGTCGATGAAAGTGTCGATTAGTTTGGCAACAAAAAAGGGAATGGTCAACTGCATTACATTGAATGTAATGGAGCCCATGATTCCCAAACAATAAAACGCGCGTCTTCCCTTGAGGTTTGTCCACACCCATTTGACTCGGGAATGCCGGGTGGAGGAGGGGAGAGAGTTATTTTCCATAATGTCACCTCATCTAAAAATTAGGAGAGATTCTTTTGCTAAATACAGATTATTTATTATATTTTTAGAACAAGGAAGAAAAAGAACAAAAAATCTGTATTTATTTGCATTAAATAGCAAAAACTGTTCGTGTATTGTAGCATCATATTACCATAAATACAATATATAAAATTATGGAAATAAACTAAAATTTCGGTTAAACCTTTTAAAAAAGGTTTATTAATGCTGTTAAAATTGGTATAAGATATATATGCGGGGAAATTTTTGACGTAAATCTTAAACCGAAAGGACTGATGATATGAAGCAGAAAAGCGTTCTTTTTAAGAGTAACAGATCGGTATTTGCTATATGGACGGTGGTAGTTGTCCTCCTTGTAGCAGCCAATTTCCTTGAGGTGGTAAAGGGCAATCATACCATGGTATGGTATCTGAAATTCCTGGGCGTAATGGCAGTCACATTTGCTCCCGGTCAGATCGAGTACTTCAGGACCAAGGGAGAGAGCAATCTCTTCCGCTATTTCATTGCGATAGGCTATCCCATCTTTTGCGCATATTGTCAATATAACTCAAATACAAACGTATCGGTTCTTTATATGTATCCCGTATTTGTGCTCATCCTCCTTTATGTAGAGGAGAAGGTGGTCTACATAATGTCGGGTGAGAGTTTGGTCTTCGGAATTTTGGTGCTGATCCTTAAACTGGGAAGCGCAGGCGAAGGAAAAGCGGTCCTGATCACCGAATACGAGATCATATTTGCCTGCCTTATTGTTTCCTCAATGGGCGTTATCGTGGGACTGAGAGTCATCCGCAGCAACAATCAGGCAAAACTCGATGAAGTTCAGAAACTCATGGACGAAGCGGCAGACAAGAGTAAACTCATTCTTTCCGCCAGCGGGGAAGCTGAGAAAAGAATGCTGGATATTGAAAAGGCTGCTTCCGAAAATGCCAACAATATGAAGAGCATGGCTCAGACCATTAACGATATCAGCGGCGCCATCCTCAGTATTGCGGAGAATGTTCAGGACGAAGCAAATGCCATGAACACCGCAAACAAGAAGATGGGTGTCATCAAGAATAATGCCGAGGAACTTGCAAAGACCATACATCTGGTTCAGAACAGCAACGATACAAATGCCGAGAAGATCTCCGAGATCAATGCACAGGCAGTTGAACTTCTTGATAAATCCGGCATTACAAAGCAGAAGGTCGACGATGTCCGTGAACTTGCTACCAAGGTTACGGAGGTTGTGGGAGTCATCAAGCAGATCTCCGGAAAGACCAATCTCCTTGCACTGAACGCATCCATCGAGGCTGCAAGAGCGGGAGAAGCAGGTAAGGGCTTTGCGGTTGTTGCCGAAGAGATCCGTGCCCTGGCTGAAAGCACGAACAAGTCTGTAGTGGAGATCGAAGAAAGCATCACAAAACTCAATGAATCCTGCGACATCGCCGCTTCCAGCATGGATGAAAGCGTTATCGCCATCAACACCCAGACCGAGAGCATCACAGAGATCGATTCCTCTATCCAGGAAGAGGCAGCTGCCATGAGACAGATCTCCGATGAGATCAATTCCATCAGCGCCGAGATCGTCAATATTGCAGGTGCAAACAGCAACATTACCGAGCAGACCAACAACATTTCCGCAGTTACGGAAGAGATCACGGCAAGTGCGGAAAGTGCGGCTACCATGGGTAACGAAGTCAAGAGGATGAGTGAAAGCATCCTTGAAGACATTCAGGCAACCAATAAAGAACTTGATAAACTTAAATCCTTATAAACTTTTGAGATGTTGTAAAAACAACAGATTTTTCTGGGGAAAAGGTTATAATAGCCTTGTAAAAAGAAAACAGACCGCCATTTAAAGGCCGGTTCCGAGAAAGATTGGAGGAAGACAGATGGAAGTTTTACATTTAAATAATGACAGTTTTAAGAGCGAGGTTCTGGAGTCAAATGTTCCTGTACTGGTTGATTTCTGGGCTACATGGTGCGGCCCCTGCCGTGCTTTCGCTCCAACCCTCGACAAGCTGGCTGCGGAGAGCAACGGCGAGTTCAAGGTTGCCAAGGTAGACGTGGATGAGAATGAAGAGATCGCCGCAAAATACGGCATCCAGAGCATTCCCACAGTGATCGTGTTCAAAAACGGCGAACCTGATTTCAGACACACAGGAGCACTTCCTTTGGGAGAACTGCTTGAAAAAGTAAGGTAAGAATAAAGTTTGACAAAATCTCCCTCGGCATATAGAATATAACTGTTTCGTATTTTTGTTATTTCGGAAAAAGTTAGCGGAGGGAGGATTGCTTATGTTTCCGGCTCAATGGTGGATCATCCTCTTGGTGGCGCTGGTGTTTAACAGCGTGGGGTTTAAAAAATATGTATGGTTTATGACAATAGGCTACGGCATTTCCATAGGAGGCATCAGTTTTTGCCTCATCATCATGTCCATTGTTAAGGGACAGTTCGATCCTATCTACATGATACTTTGTCTGTTACTTATGGCCTATGGTTTTCGCCTTTGTTGCGTACATCTTCTCAGAGAGATGAGAAACACCCCTGACAACAAGAAGTTACTGGATAACGTTGAAAAGAAAGTTTCACTTTCGGGTCTCGTGGGTATGTGGCTCATCGATTCCCTTATGTTTTACATGATGATGTCTCCTGTTTTCTTCAGACTGGCCAATGAAAAGACCGGCGAGAACGAAGCGGGGATGTACATCGGTATTGTTTTTGTTGTTGCGGGCATAGCCATCGAGGTCGTGTCTGAGGTACAGAAGTACCTTCAAAAGAAGGAAAATCCCGGACTTCCCGCTACAAAGGGATTGTTCAAGATCTCAAGATGTCCCGATTATTTTGGCGAGATCCTGGTGTGGACCGGCGTGTTCGTCACAGGTATAAGAACCACAGCAGGTTTTCAGTGGATCGTGGCACTGCTGGGATATGCCATTGTGGTCTATATGATGACCAACGGTGCAAAACGCATAGAACTGCAGCAGATGAAGTTCTACGGACGGGATCCCCGGTACCTGGAGTATGTTAACAAGACTCCGGTGCTTGTTCCTTTTATTCCAATCTATCACCTTGTTAAGACCGAAAAGAAGATCAAAACGGAAAATTAGAAAAAGTCTCGACGCGGTATATTTATCGTGTCGGGATTTTTTTTGCACGAAAATCCGCGAAATAATTTGGAAATGGTTTTTTTATCCGAGTTTCTGTGTTACAATGACAAAATACCTGTTTTTGAGGAGGAATAATTTCTGATGGAGATCAAAGACATAAAACCGGAAGAGAAGAAAGAGATACTTCTTCCCGCAGCCCTGAAAAAGATCGTAGCGGAACTTGGCGGTGAAAAAGAAGAAGTCCTGGCTTTCTCTCCCACCGACATGAACGAAAACGGAGCCTACACAGACGGCTATCTTGTGCTGACTGCGGGGGGTCTATACACCTTTGCCTCTGAAAGCGAAGGGAAAAGAGTGCATTCTTTCAAGGGTTTCCTGAATCTTAAGGATAGGGAGAAAAACCTGGAGAGAGACTGGAAATGCACCAGGATCGACGCAGGGGAACTTAAAAAACTCACCATTGAGCCCCAGGTAGCCTGTGGAGTTCTTATCGCGGAATTCAGCGACGGTGTGGAAAAGACCGTGGCTGTGTTTTCCAATCTTTACAGAAAAGAAGTCCACGTCCTCCAAAGAGCCTTTGACCGCAATTTTGGGGAAAAGCCCGAAGAAGGCAAAGAAGAGGAAGGAAAAGAAGGCAAAAGACCCGGACCCGGCGGACCGGGAGGGCATGGCGGACCGGGTGGCCCCGGAGGCGACAAGGATGAGGAGATCTACTGCCCCAAGTGCGGCATGATGTACCCCAATCCCGACCGTAAGGTCTGCCCTCGCTGCATGGACAGAAAGTCGGTATTCATCCGAACTTTCGGCTATTTCAAGCCCTACAGGGGACTCATGATCCTCATGTTCATGATCTATGTGGCAGTTGCGGGGCTAAACCTTGTGTGGCCCTATCTGAACGGTCGCGTCCTTTATGACTACATCCTTGAAAAGAACAACGATTTCCTTCTTTCCGTGGGTATCAAGAACGGGGATTTCATCCTTGCGCTTCTGATGGTGATCCTGACCATGTTCGCCGCAAGATTTACGGTGCAGATCCTCACTGTGATCCAGGGCGTTTTCACAGCGCGGATCGTGTCCGGAGTCGTCAGGGACATCAAAAAGAGCATATTCGAAACCATGGGAAAGCTTTCCATCAGCTTCTTCAAAAACCGCCAGACAGGCGGACTCATGACAAGAGTGCTGAGAGACGCGGAACGAGTCACGGGCTTTTTCATTGACGGTTTTCCCTACATATTCATTCATTCTTTTACATTGATAGCCACTCTTGTGATGATGTTCTCCATCAACTGGAAGATGTCACTCTGCGCAGTGATCCTTCTTCCCGGAGCCTTTGTGTTCTCCTTCATCATGAGACCGAAGATGTGGACAGCTTTCGGACACAGACACAGGGCAGAGAGGACTCTTAACAGCAGGGTGAATGACAACCTTACGGGAGCCAGGGTGGTAAAGGCTTTCGGACAGGAAGCCCGTGAAGAGGAACGTTTCAGATCCGTCAATGTACGACTCAAGGATTCCGAGATGTCCATAGTGGGAGTCTGGAATTTCATATATTTCACATTCAACTTTACATACAGCATTGCCACCACGCTGATCTGGATACTGGGTGTCTACCTGATCCTGGTGGAGAAGAAGATGGAGTTCGGCGTTCTCGTCACCTTTATCGGATATGTGGATCAGCTGAACGGCCCCATGAACTTTGCATCTCACATCATCAGATGGTGGTCCGACAGCATGAATGCGGCGCAGAGAATGTTCGAGATCATTGACGCCGTTCCCGAGATCAGGGAGGATGACGACCCTGTTTCCATGGAAAAGCCCAAGGGAGAGATCGAACTCAGGAACGTCACCTTCGGCTATGAGATCAATCGCCCCGTCCTTAAGGACATCAGCCTCAAAATCCCTGCGGGGAGCATGCTGGGGATCGTAGGCCGTTCGGGAGCGGGAAAGACCACGCTGGTAAATCTCATCTCCAGAATGTACGATCCTCAGGAGGGAAGCATCCTTCTTGACGGCATTGACATCAAGCACATCTCCTTCCGGGACCTTAGAAGAAATGTGGCCATGGTTTCTCAGGAAACCTACATCTTCATGGGAACCATCGAGGAAAACATAGCATATGCGAACCCCAAAGCCACCAAGGCTGAGATCATTAGGGCCGCGAAGCTTGCCAGCGCCCATGAGTTCATCCTGAGAATGCCCGACGGCTACAATACGGTGGTGGGAAGTTCGGGAAGGGAACTCTCCGGAGGTGAGAGACAGAGGATCTCCATTGCCAGAGCCATCCTTGCCAACCCCAAGATCCTGATCCTTGACGAGGCAACCGCTTCTGTGGATACTGAAACGGAAAGAGCCATCCAGGCAGCCATCAACTACCTTGTAAAAGACAGGACCACCATTTCCATCGCCCACAGACTTTCGACCCTGCGGGATGCGGATTTCCTCTGCGTTCTTGACAACGGGGAGATCACAGAAAAGGGCACTCACAAGGAACTGGAGGAACTTCACGGAACCTATTACAAACTTATGGAACTGCAGACCAAAGCGCTGGCTCTGAAAGAGTGATCAGACAGGAGAATACCATGGAAGATAAAGAATTTGACCTTGCACAAATGGAAAAAGAGACCGAGGAGATGCTGAAGATCAACATCCTCGACGAGAAGAACACTGAGTTCATCCGCACAAAAGGCGGATTTCTGAGCATAAAGACCGGAGACACATCCTATCCCAGAGTTCATGCCGTAAGGATGTTTCCCTTTACGGATCCCGACAGATACATTTCTATCCGTACCACGGGAGAAAAGTCCAAGGAGATCGGTATCATCGAGGATATGGCTTCTCTTTCGAAAGAGACTGCAGCCCTCATTAAGGAACAGCTGGATCTTCGCTACTTTACCCCTGTGATCACAGGTATAAAGAGCATTAAGGACGAGTACGGATATGCCTACTTTGACGTAATGACGGACAGGGGAGAATGCCGCTTTGCCATTCACATGGGAGGCAGCGACGTGGTCCATCTTTCGGAGACCAGGATCCTCATCACGGACATCGACGAAAACCGTTTTGAGATCCCCGACGTTTTGAAACTCACCGCTACGGAACGAAAGAAGCTTGACCTGTTCCTGTAGGTTTACATCGATCTGAAAAAGGAGCTAAAATGGAATTACGGATTTCATTACCTGAGAAATACAAGAAGCTCCTCCCGGCTGTTAATGAGGAGGATATCATTTACTGCGTTCCCTTCGATATTTCCGACGAAGGGAGATTCATCACGGATTCTTACGTGGCTGTGACAAAGAAGAACATCTACGTCCTTTCGGAAGGGGAACTGAAAGAGACCTACGACCTGAACGACTTTGAGACCATAAAAAGTGAGCCCGGCATATCCTGCGGCATTCTCTTCGGAGTGCCCAAAGGAGGGGACGAGTCTAAAGCCGTAAGGTTTGCAAAGTACTCTTCCGCCCATCTTACAAGATATGCCTATGTGGCAAAGGGCTGTCGTTTCCTGCTTCAGGGAAAGGAAGAAAGGGTGGAGAGCGAGGAGTACGAAAAGTACTGCCCCAAGTGCCACCGCGCCCTTCCCGGAACCAGAGAATGCCCTCACTGTTCGGGGAAAAAAGCAGGTCTTGTCCATGAGATGCTTGTCATGGTGGCGCCCTACAGACTGCAGCTTCTGGGCATATTCGCCCTGATGCTTCTTGCAGCTTTCACCACTCTTATTAATCCCGAGATACAGAAGCATCTGGTGGATGACGTTCTGAAAAACGAAAACGGAAAAATGAGCACCGCTATGCTCATTCTCCTTGTGATGCTGGTCATGAGCGTGGGCATTGCTTTCATAAACCTTCTTAAGAACTACGCCTGTGCGAAACTGGGCTCAGTCATCAGCATGGACATGAGAAGAAAGCTTTATGTGAAGATACAGATGCTGTCTCTGTCCTACATCAACGATCGAAAGCCCGGAGACCTTATGAACCGCATCATCCGCGACACCCAGCGCATCAGCGATTTCATGGGAGATGTGTTCTGTAACCTGTTCACCGTGGCCATAATCCTGGTCTGCGATGTGACTTATATGCTGATCCTGGACCGGAAGCTGGCGCTTTTGTCCATGATCTTCATCCCTCTTTCCGTTTTCATATCCATCGCTTTTCGACACAACATCCACAGGCGCTTCCATATGCAGTGGGTGAAGGAGGACAAGATCAGCAGCGAACTGAGGGATGTCCTCTCGGGTATGGCTGTTGTAAAGGCCTACGGCAAGGAAGAGGAAGAATCAAAACATTTTAACGACACTGCGGACGATTATGCCCTTACACAAAGGAGAAACGAGACCTTCTGGGCGATTTTCTTCCCTCTGATGCAGTTTATGATGGGAGTGGGAGTTTATCTTGTTACCTATTTCGGAGGAAAGGGAGTCCTCGGAGGAAGCAAGACCCCCGGTGAACTGATCCAGTTCGTCAACTACACCTCCATGATGTATATGTATGTGGGCTGGCTGTCAAACCTTCCCAGAAACCTCATGAATCTGGTCACCAGCGTTGAGCGTATCAGCGATGTGATGCAGCAGGAACCCAAGATCCGCGACACCAAAAAAGCGGTGGATCACGAGATAAAGGGTGAGATCGAGTTTAAAAACGTTACATTCGGATACAAGGCCTACGAGCCGGTTCTGGAAAACGTGGATCTTAAGATAAAGCCCGGGGAGATGATCGGCCTTGTGGGCTCTTCCGGAGCGGGTAAATCCACCCTCATAAACCTTGTGATGCATCTCTATGATGTGGATGACGGCAGCATCCTTGTGGACGGCATAGACATTAAGGACATTAAGCTTGCCAACTATCATTCCCAGATCGGTGTGGTCCTTCAGGAAACCTTCCTTTTCTCGGGAACCATCCTTAACAACATCCGTTTTGCCCGTCCCGAAGCTACGGAACTTGAAGTCATCAGGGCTGCCAAAATGGCTAATGCTCATGATTTCATATGCAAGACCCCCGATGGCTACAACACCTATGTGGGTGAAAAGGGCTACAACCTTTCGGGAGGCGAGAGGCAGCGTATCGCCATTGCCAGAGCCATTCTGAACGATCCGAGGCTTCTGATCCTTGACGAAGCCACCGCCAGCCTGGACACGGAAAGCGAATATCTCATCCAGACGGCTCTCGACCGACTCACTGCGGGCAAGACCACCTTCGCCATCGCTCACAGGCTCTCCACCCTCAAAAATGCCGACCGTCTTGTGGTCATCGACGGCCATAACATCGCGGAAGTGGGCACTCACAACGAGCTCATGGAGAAGAAGGGCATATACTACGGCCTTGTCACTGCCCAGCTGGAAATGCAGGGAACACCCGTAAGTCACGAAGAAGCGGTCTAAAGAACGGTTGCATTTGTTGGACTTAAAGGTATATAATGAAAAATCGGGACTTATTCCGAAAAACATAAAGTACTGTTTTAGAAAGGGGAAATACAATGCAGACTGTACTTGAAAGATTTTTAAGATATGTAAAGGTGGACACCCAGTCTCAGGAAGAGGTTGAGGCTGTTCCCAGCACAAAAAAGCAGTTTGACCTGGCAAACATGCTGGTTGAAGAATTAAAGGCAATGGGAGCACACAATGTGCGCATCACCGACAATTGCTACATCTATGCCGAGATCCCGGCCACAACAGATGAAAAGGTGGCTTCTCTCGGTTTTATCTCACATATGGACACCAGTGACGCTGTTTCCGGAAAAGACGTAAAGCCTCGGATCATCAAGGATTACGACGGAGGAAAGGTTGTCATCAACAAGGAGCTGGGTCTTGTTCTGGATCCCGCGGAGTACCCCGACCTGCTTACAAGAGTGGGCGAAGACCTCATCGTTACCGACGGAAACACTCTTCTGGGGGCCGATGACAAGGCAGGTGTGGCTGAGATCATGACCATGGCGGACTACCTCCTCACAAACAGAGAAGTGAAGCACGGAAAGATCCTCATCGGATTCACACCCGACGAAGAAGTGGGCCGTGGTGCGGATTTCTTCGATGTTAAAGAATTCGGAGCAGATTACGCTTACACCGTGGACGGCGGAGCTTTGGGCGAGATCGAATACGAGAACTTCAATGCAGCGGGTCTCACCGTGACAGTTACGGGAAAGAGCGTTCATCCCGGTTCCGCAAAGAACGTGATGAAGAATGCCCTGACTCTGGGAATGAAGTTCGATGCCATGCTTCCCGTTCATGAAGTTCCCGAGAACACCGAAGGCTATGAAGGTTTCCACCATCTGACCAATATGGAAGGAAATGTGGACAAGGCTGTGATGCACTACATCCTGAGAGATCACGATGCCGCTAAACTTGAAGAAAAGAAGAGGGTTGTGAGAGAAACAGCTGCTCACCTCAACAGCATTTACGGCGCCGGAACCTTTGACATCGACATCAAAGATCAGTACAGCAACATGAAAGAAAAGATCGAACCTCACATGTTCCTCATCGATAATGTAAAAGATGTTATGACAGGTCTTGGCATCGCTCCCAAGGTATGCGCCATCCGCGGAGGCACGGACGGAGCAAGGCTTTCTTTCATGGGACTTCCCTGCCCCAACCTTTGCACAGGCGGTGCAAACTTCCACGGAAGGCTTGAATACGTTACAACTCAGTCCATGGAGAAGTGCGTTAGCATCCTCATCGGACTTGCGGGGAAAAAGATCAAAAAGTAAGGAATTAACGGCAAATGATAGAGATTTCGCCAAAAGCGATGTTCCATGTCCACACTTACAGGTGCAGACACGCTTCGGGAACTGACAGAGAATACATAGAAAGAGCAATAGAACTGGGAGCGGACGAGATCTGGTTCACGGATCACGCCCCCTATCCCGGGGATAAGATCGGGACCAGAATGCTCTTTACGGACCGTCCCGAGTACATTTCCACCATGAAGGCTCTCAGAAAGGAATATGCCAAAGACATAGTCCTGAAGCTGGGAATGGAAATGGAGTATCTGCCGTCCTATGACGGTTACATCAGAGAAACAAGGGCATCGAAGGATTTCGATCTCCTGATCCTGGGCCAGCATTATTACGAAAGACCCGACGGAAGTTTCTATTTCGCAAAAAGGGAAGAGGAGAACGCCGACGAGCGTTTCGGCCTCAGTGAAGCCATGATAATGGGCATTAAAAGCGGCTGCTTTGACGTGGTTGCCCATCCCGACCGCATATTCAGGAACTGCCCTGTGTGGACGGAGGATATGGCAGAAATTTCTAAAAAGATAATCGATGCCGTAAGGGGAACGGACATTTATCTTGAAAAGAATTACGCATCTTCCATTAAAAGGAACCATTACTGGAATGAGTTCTGGGAACTGGTACCCGACAATGTCAGGACGGTGAAGGGACTTGATGCGCATTCGGTAGACAGTTTGAAGATCTTGGATTTTGAGTACGAACCTGTTCATTAGGGAGGAAGGTATGGGCTACGAAATCTACAAATGGATAATCTATGCTCTTCTCGGGATCCTTGTGGTGGAACAGGTCATCATCACCATAGGAAAGAGAAAGAGAAACGTTTACCATTTGCTGCTGGGCAGCATTATAATCATAAATGTATGCGCTTTTTCGGTGCTCATGAATGCCAAAAATCTCGAAGTGGCCATGGAAGCCAATCGGATGACTTACATCGGCGGATGTCTTCTTCCGTTGGTAGTTCTTAAGATCGGAGCGAGTCTGTGCAATCTGAACATTAAGATGCACTGGTACATCCTTCTGGCGTTCTTTGCCTTCTTTACTCTGGGTGTAGCATGGTCAGGCGGTTATTCTCAGCTCTACTACACCGATGCATGGATCGAGATCGTGGATGGTCTCACCGTTTTGCACAAAACCTACGGCCCCTGGCACTTCATCTATTTCCTCTACCTTGGGATGTACATGATCTTTGCCCTGTGGATCATCATAAACGGTATCAGAAACCGCAAAACCTATTCCAACAAGATGGTGCTTCTCTATGCCCTGATCTGGGGACTGGTTGATTCCACTTATTTTATCGAGCAGTTACTTCATAACAATGCACGTCTCATGCCTATCGGATTGTCCATAGGCATGACTCTTTTCGTGTTCTGGTTCAGAAGGGTGACCCTGTTTGATATGAGCACAAGCCTCATAAATCTTGAGGAAAGGGAAAGAGAAAACGGATATGTGGTCTTCAACAAGGAAGAGAAGATCATGACTCTGAACGAAAAGGCTGTAGAATTCTTTCCGGAACTGGCAACGGTCTCGGTGGACGACAGCGTTGAAAAACTGAAGGGTACATCTTTTTATGAGTCAGTTTTCATCCCCCTGATCCGAACGGAGGATAAAAAAGAGATCCCCGCTGTCAGCATCGAAAACGGAGCAGTGTGTGCCAAGGCACACAAACTGACGGTGGTGGCCAGCCTGATTCACAGAGGCTGGACAGTGGAACTGAACGACGTTTCGGAAGAGGAAAAGTATCGCTCCATGCTCAGAGATTACCGTGAAAGGTTGGAAGCGGACGTAATAGAAAAGACCAAGGATCTTGACAGGATCAGACAGACCATAGTAATGGGAATGGCAAGTATGATCGAAAGCAGGGACTCTTCAACCGGCGGACACATCAGACGTACCAGTGACGTGGTGAACGTCTTTGCGGAGGAACTCATTGCAGCAGGTTATCCTCTGAGCCGCAGGTTCCTTCACAGAGTGGTGATCGCAGCGCCTATGCACGATCTGGGAAAGATAGCCGTAGACGATGCGGTGCTCCGTAAAAGGGGCAAATATTCTCCTGAGGAGTACGAGATCATGAAGACCCATGCAGCCAAGGGAGCAGTCATTGTAAGACGCGTTCTTTCGGGAGTGGATGATGAGGAACTTGTAAGCATAGCTGCAAATGTTGCCCATTATCATCACGAAAAATGGAACGGTCAGGGCTATCCCGCAGGACTCAGAGGCGCGGAGATTCCGGTGGAAGCCAGGATAATGGCTATTGCAGACGTGTTTGATGCCCTCGTAAGCAAGCGTTATTACAAGGATGCCTACTCCTACGATGAGGCTTTTAAGGTGATAGAAGAATCCATAGGAACTCATTTCGATCCGGAGCTTGGAAAGATATTCCTTGAAACACGACCGAAACTGGAAGAACTCTACAACCGTTTCATTATTGACAGGATCAACGATGAAGAAACGGAGGTGGAAGAATGATAGTAAAACTGATCTATCTCTTTGAATTTATCGTGACTTTTCTGGTCTTTACGAACTATGTCTGCAGGAAAGAGTATCAGTCGGGTGTCAACTTTTTTATCAGCATCACCCTTCTGATCAGAAGTTACGGGGAATTGATGATCGCATGCTCAAACAGTCTTGATATGGCTCTTTTTGCATATATCATGCTCTATTTCGGAAGTGCTTTCCTGCCGACGCTGATCTTCATTTCAGCAGCCAGGCTGTGTAAGGTGGAAATGCCCATAGTAACGGAGATCGCAGCCATGTCCTATTCCGGTATGATCTTTCTTCTTGCATTGACCATCGGTAAGAGCGACATATATTACGGAAGAGTCTGGCTCATTAAGAATGTTACGGAGTACGGAAGCTATACAAGCCTCGGAAAAGAATACGGTCCGGGACACACTTTCTATACCATAATGGTGGCGGGATATACGGTGGCCTTCCTGTGGTTGGCCTATAGAACCTACAGGATGAAAAACCGCGTCTCAAGGAAGATCGTGACGGAGGTTGCTGTGATCGCCATGAGCATCATCGGACTCTATATATTCCAGCGAGTATCAGCCACATCTTTTTCCTTTATTTCTGTGGCCTATTTCATAGCGACGGTGCTGTCTGTCAGAGTTTTCAGCAATACCGAGCTTCACAACCTTACGGACAGCATCCTGGATTCCTTTGCGGAAAACGGCGATGAGGGTTTCGTGGTCTTTGACAAGCATGAAAACTTCATCAACGCAAACGAAAAGGCCAAGGAGATCTATCCGGAGATCTCAGACCTGTTTGTGGGCAAGAAGGTCACGGAGGAAAACAGCAATTTCTCAAAACAGGTGGTGGCTAAAGTTAGGGAGTATCTGTACGGGCTTCTGGAACGGGAAAATGACGCCGTGGTCACCGTGGGCGAAAATAAATACGAGATCAAGATGAACGACATACAGCTAAGAAAAGGTGGCGAGCCCGAGGGCTTTTTTGTGGAGATAGAAAATGTCACCGTGCGTGAGAACATAGCTGCCATGGAGGCGAAGTACAGCCGTGACCTTGAAGCCGATGTAGAAAAGAAAGGGCAGAGCATAAGGGATATGCAGAACAGTCTGGTGCTGGGTCTGGCGACGTTGGTCGAAAGCCGCGACAGCAGTACCGGAGATCATATAGTCCGCACCCTCAAAGGAGTTGAGATCTTTACAGAGCAGCTTAAAAAGTCCCAAACTCTGGAAATGTCCGACAGACACTTTTATGCCGTAAAGCTTGCAACTGCCATGCACGATCTGGGAAAGATCGCCATTGACAATGAGATCCTTCGGGCTCACGGCGGAAGTGTGGAGCGTGACGAGACCATAATCAGGCTTCACACGGAGGAAGGCGCAAAGATCGTAAGAAAAGTGCTGGCCGGTATCAGTGACGTGGAGGAAGGCCGTAAGTTCATTGAGATCGCGGTAGCCATTGCCAATTACCACCATGAAAGATGGGACGGCAGCGGGCTTCCCTACGGACTCAGGGGAAAGGAGATACCTCTGGAGGCGAGGATCGTAGCCTACGTGGATGCTCTGGACACCCTGATGGATGACGGAGATAAAAAAGGCAAGAAGAGTTTTAATGAGGCTTTTGATATCATAGTAAATAAGATAGGCACGGAGTTCGATCCCGACCTTGGAGCCGATTTTGTAAAATGTAGAAAGGAACTCAGTGAGATCTACGAGGGATTATGACAACATCCGAAACAGGTAAAATGACATATAAAACATGCGGGAGCAGCGGGCTTAAATTGCCCGCTGTTTCACTGGGACTCTGGCACGGCTTCGGAGGAAATGCTTCTTTTGATAACATGAAGAACCTTGTTTTCGGAGCCTTTGACAGAGGGATAACTGCTTTTGATCTTGCGAACAACTACGGACCGCCCTACGGAGCGGCAGAGGAAAACTTTGGCAGGATCCTGAAGGAGTTCGGAACTCATCGGGATGAGATCCTGGTGTCAACCAAAGCGGGTTTTGACATGTGGCCCGGACCTTACGGGAACTTCGGGAGTAAAAAGTATCTCGTGGCAAGCCTGGATCAGAGCCTGAAACGTATGGGGCTTGACTATGTTGACATCTATTACCACCATCGCCCTGATCCGGGAACACCTTTGGAAGAAACCTGCGGAGCGCTGGACAGCCTTGTAAAGGCAGGAAAAGTGCTGTACGTCGGAGTGTCGAATTATAATAAAGAACAGACGGATGCGGCAATGAAGATCTTTAAACGTCTTCAAACTCCCTTTATCGTGAATCAGAGCCGCTTCTCTCTTCTTGACAGGAAGATCGAAAGGACGGGGCTTCTTTCTTATGTAAAGGAAAAAGGACTTGGGCTTCTGACCTTCAGCCCCTTAGCTCAGGGGATCCTTACGGGAAAGTACATGGAGAACATTCCCTCGGATTCAAGAGTTGTGACCGACGGACGTTACCTTAAGGCTGAAGACGTGGAGAATTCCCTGCTATGTGAAAAAGTCCGGAGGCTCTCGGAGATAGCGGCGGAAAGAGGACAGACCATGACACAGCTGGCGCTTTCCTGGGTGCTTCATCATGAGGCGGTAACGGGCGTCATCATCGGAGCATCAAGGACGGAACAGCTGGATGAAAACATCGCAGCCCTTGAAAATACAAGATTTTCAGAGGATGAGATCAAAAGGATAAATGAAATAACAATAAAGGATTAGCACTCACCTCTTGACAGTGCTAACAGAAAGTGATAAAAAGAAGATGAAACATAGATAAAAAAGCGATTTATCGCTATTTTATTGTTTGTTAAAAAGAGGTGGTGATCTCATGAATATAAGCAAATTTACGCAAAAATCAATAGAAGCGATGAACAATTGCGAGAAGGTGGCCTATGACTACGGTCATCAGGAACTGTGCCCCGAGCATCTGCTCTACAGCCTGATGACGGTGGATGACAGCCTCATTTCCAGACTCATAGAGAAGATGGAGATAAGCCCCGAGGTCTTCCTTGCACAATTGGAAGGACTACTCAAGAAGCGTCCCAGAGTCAGCGGCGGAAATGTCTACATGGGAGACAAACTGAACAAGGTGCTGATCTATGCGGAGGATGAAGCAAAGGCCATGGGAGACTCTTACGTTTCCGTGGAGCATCTTTTCCTTAGCATTTTAAAACATCCCACATCCGAGCTTTCAGACATGCTGAAGAGTTTCAACATTAACCGTGAGCGTTTCCTTAAGGCTCTTCAGGAAGTGAGGGGAAATGTGAAGGTTACAACAGACAATCCGGAAGGAACCTATGAGTCTCTGGAAAAATACGGCTACGATCTGGTGGAACGTGCAAAACAGCAAAAGCTGGACCCTGTCATCGGCCGTGATTCAGAGATCAGGAACGTCATAAGGATCCTTTCCAGAAAGACCAAGAACAACCCCGTCCTCATCGGTGAACCCGGCGTAGGAAAAACAGCGGTGGTGGAAGGTCTTGCCCAGCGTATCGTAGCGGGGGATGTGCCCGAAACATTGAAAGACAAGACACTGTTCTCCCTTGATATGGGAGCTCTTGTGGCAGGAGCCAAGTACAGAGGAGAATTCGAAGAGAGACTGAAGGCTGTTCTGGAAGAAGTCAAGAACAGCGACGGTCGTATCATTCTTTTCATAGATGAACTTCACACCATCGTAGGTGCAGGAAAAACGGAAGGCTCCATGGACGCGGGGAACATGCTGAAGCCCATGCTGGCAAGAGGCGAGCTCCACTGCATCGGAGCTACAACCCTGGACGAATACAGACAGTACATCGAGAAGGACGCGGCTCTTGAACGTCGTTTCCAGCCCGTTCAGGTGGACGAACCTACTGTGGAGGACACTATCTCCATCCTTCGAGGCATCAAGGAGAGATATGAACTGTTCCATGGTGTCAAGATCACGGACGGCGCTCTGGTCTCTGCAGCAGTGCTTTCCAACAGGTACATTTCCGACAGGTTCCTTCCCGACAAGGCCATAGACCTGGTGGATGAAGCCTGTGCTTCCATTAAGACGGAACTGGACTCCATGCCTGCGGAACTGGATGAAGTGAGAAGAAGGATCATGCAGCTGGAGATCGAGGAAGCGGCTCTTAAGAAAGAAAAGGACCGTCAGAGCCTGGAAAGACTTGAGACGCTACAGAAGGAACTCTCCGAGCAACGCGATAAATATGCTTCCATTAAATCCAAATGGGACAATGAAAAGGCATCGGTGGACAGAGTGGTCAAACTCCGTGAACAGCTGGATGCACTTAATAACGAGATAGCTGCCGCAGAGCGAACATATGACCTGAACAAGGCGGCGGAACTTAAATACGGTAAACTTCCCGAACTTCAGAAGGCTCTGGAAACAGAGGAAGAAAAGAACAGGCAGAAGGAAAACGAGCTTGTGCACGAAGCGGTGGATGAAGACGAGATCGCCGAGATCGTTTCCAGATGGACGGGGATTCCCGTACATAAACTGACGGAAGGTGAAAAGAGCAAGACCCTTCATCTTGATGAGGAACTCCACAAGAGAGTGGTGGGTCAGGACAAGGCGGTTCAACTGGTTACGGAAGCTATCCTCCGTTCAAAGGCGGGGATCAAGGATCCCACAAAGCCCATAGGATCCTTCCTGTTCCTTGGACCTACGGGCGTTGGCAAGACGGAACTTGCCAAGAGCCTTGCAGCCAGTCTCTTTGACAATGAAGCAAACATGATCCGTATCGACATGAGCGAATACATGGAGAAGTTCTCCGTCTCCCGTCTCATCGGAGCGCCGCCCGGATATGTGGGCTATGAAGAGGGCGGTCAGCTGACGGAGGCAGTGAGAAGAAAGCCTTACTCCGTAGTGCTCTTCGATGAAGTGGAAAAAGCTCATCCTGATGTGTTCAACGTGATGCTCCAGATCCTGGACGACGGAAGAGTCACGGATTCCCAGGGACGCACAGTGGATTTCAAGAACACCATCCTCATCATGACATCCAACATCGGATCCCAGTACATCCTTGACGGCATAGAGCGTGAGGGACAGATCGGAAAGGATACGGAAGATCTGGTAATGTCGGATCTTAAGGCTCATTTCCGCCCCGAGTTCCTGAACAGACTGGACGAGATCATAATGTTCAAGCCTCTTTCAAAGGAAGATGTTTCTGGCATCATGGATCTTCTGGCGGAGGATGTGAACAGGAGGCTTGCGGACAAAGAGATCCGCATCAGACTTACGGATGAAGCAAAGAAACTTGCGGTTTCGGAAAGCTACGATCCGGCATACGGCGCAAGACCTTTAAAGAGATACCTCCAGCGCAGCGTTGAGACCATCAGCGCAAGACTGATCCTGGAAGGCGTGGCTTCGGAAGGAAGCACCATCATCATAGACAATGTAAACGGCAAACTGGAAGGAAGAGTGTAATGCTCTTCCTTCTTTTTTGAAATTTTTTAAAAAAAGGTGTTGACATACTCCGACTGTCGTGGTATAACATACTACGTCAGATGTACTACGACAGACGTTGCAATGACAGACGATACATCAGCAGACGGAGCAACGACGGTCGAAGTAAAAATTAAAAACACCTGCAAAAGCGGGGGAAAGGACGAATGCATGACTGAGATCAGCAGCGATGTAATCAGAGGTTACAATGACACCATGATCCTTTTCATTCTTCGCAAAGCTCCGTCCTACGGATATGAAATCTCCAAAAACATAAAGAGTATGACGGACGGAAAGTACATCATCAAAGAAACAACATTGTATTCCGCATTTACCAGAATGGAGAAGAACGGATACATTGAATCTTTCCCGGGAACGGAAGACAGAAGAACTTATTACAGGATCACCGAGTCGGGAAGAAAGTTTTACGATGAGAAGTGCGAAGAGTGGGAACTCACAAAGGAAGTAGTGGAAAAGTTCATTGCCGCTCAAGGCAACGGCGAATTGGAAAATGTAGGTTGAAGAGTAAAAAGAAGAGTAGATTGAAAGGAAGAGAAAATGGATACTATAAAAAATTATCTTGAAACGATGTTTATGCAGCTTCCCAACACCAGAGAAGTGTTGAAGGCGAAAGCTGAACTTGGACAGATGATGGAAGATAAATACAACGAGCTCATTGCCGAAGGCAAGGCAGAGAACGAGGCTATCGCCGCTGTTCTTGCGGATTTCGGTAATCTGGATGAGGTTGCCGAGAGCCTTGGCATCAAGGAAGTTGTTCATCAGGCTCCCGTGGACAAGAGAGTCGTTAAGAACGAAGAAGCAAAAGAATATGTAAAGGACAGGGAAGCAAGTGCTTTCAGAACAGCCATCGGCGTTATGCTCTGCATCCTCAGCCCCGTGTCTTATATCATTGTTGCGGAAAATCTGGGACACAGAGGAATGGGCGTCTTTGCAATGTTTTTGACCATCGCCTGTGCTGTGGGCCTGTTCATATATAATTCCGTCCAGGGCGAAAAATGGAGCTGGATGGACAAGACATCCTGCGCAGTGGAATTTGCAACCATAGATGAGATAAACAAAGACAGAGAAACTTTCAGACCCACAAAGTCCATCTTCATGTGCGCAGGCATCGTGCTCTGTGTGCTGGCTGTGGGACTTGCGGCTTCCATAGACGAGATCGGATGGCTCCGCAGCATACGTGAAAGTGAAGGCATCTTCTTCCTGACCTTTGTTGCCATCGGTGTATGCCTCATAGTTTACGGTAACGCAAGAGATCTTGCATTCACAAAGATACTTACATTAAATGACAGCAAGACTGTGGGCGGAAATTACGTGGACAGTCAGAAGAGTGCGAAAAGAGTAACAAAAACGGGACAGGCTGTGCTTGATGTGTTCTGGCCCACAGTGACCTGCCTCTACTTTATCTGGAGCTTCGTATCCATGCGTTGGTACATCACCTGGATCATCTGGCCTCTTGCACCGGTGGTTCGTATGCTCATCGAAGCAATATTCGCAGACACCTCAAGAAATGACCTTTAATATATAGAATGGAGAGAGAGTATGAATAAAAGGATTTATCTTATTATATTATATGTTCTGACATTGTTCATCTGCTTTGCGGCAATTTCCCACCATCTGGGAAGAGCAGTTTCGGGTTGCGGCTCCTGTGTTGCTGCGGCATACGATGATTACAAATGGGATTATTCCAAATGGGACACTACAGAACTTTCCGGTGAGAGGATAAAGAAAGACTACGACTGTGAGGACGTGACCGAGATCCAGGCAAACATATCCGTAAGCACGTTTGTCATCAAGGACGGAGATGAGTACAATGTACATTTTGATGGGGACAAGGTTCTTGAACCCACAGTAACATTGGAAGGAAAGAGACTTGTGGTAAAGCAGCCCGAAGTCAGACTCAAGGCATCTGCTTTCAGAAGTGATTCTGAGATCACCATCACCATTCCCGGCGGCAGGCTGGACAGTCTTAAGGTTGATGCTTCCGTGGGAGATATTACGGTCAATGGTATTAAGGTTGATGAGATCAACCTCGACGCCGCAGTGGGCGTGATCAAGGTTGATGACATTAAGGTCAGCGAAAAGTCAAGGTTTGATGCCCATGTGGGAGACATCAGGATCTCCGACAGCAGCCTTGCGGATACAGATATTGATGCTGCCGTAGGTGCCATAAAGCTTACGGACACAGACTTCGAAGATGCGGACATTGATGCGGCAGTCGGTGACGTAAATATTTCCGGAGGCGTCGACATTGATGATTACACAATGGATCTGGACTGCGCTCTGGGTAATGTAAAGATCAACGGCAGGAATTACGGAAAGAAACACAGAACAGGAAGCGGAAAATACTCCCTGAGGATCGATGCCAATGTGGGCGAGATCAAGATCACGGAAAAATAAACAAAACTTCAAAGGCGGTCGAAAGGCCGCCTTTTTTGGTTGCATATGTCACATGAACGGTTTAGCACGTGGGTACAAAAAAATATCGCAATATTGACGCTTT
>JAILRC010000030.1 GCA_024698485.1 Lachnospiraceae bacterium
CGTTTGTATCGATTTGAGAATGGTCTGATCGGGCAGATAAGCAAAGACAATACAGAAGGGGAGAAGCTGCTGTCTATGGGGCTGATGACTCCCGATCAGATTGATGAATACCCGGAACGAAAGGCAATATACAGCTATATCGGAAGAGATGTAGAGTTGATCCCCGACGTTTATGAGATAAAAAAAGTGAAAAAGGGCACAATGCTCTTTCTGTGCTCTGATGGGGTGTCGGACGTACTGAGTCAGGAAGAAATGGCGACAATATTGAAAGATAGCGGGTCTACTGCTGAAAAAGGTACGAAAATGGTTGAAAAGGCATTGGAAGAAAACCAAGGCTTTGGAGATAATATAACACTCATCATCATTGAATACTAAGGAGAACTTAAGCAATGATCGGACGGATGATTAATGATTATGTTGTAGAGCAAAAGATCGGAGAGGGAAGCTTTGGCACTATCTACAAGGTATCAAAGAGCAATGTTGTAGGTAAGTATGTCAGAGCAATGGAGCATGTGCGGATCCCGGATGCGAAGCAATACAAGGCAGCCTTGAACTCCTTTGGTGGAGACGTTTCTCAGACAGACGAGTATTTCAAGGATATGCTTGTCAATATAACGCATGAGATAGATGCGCTGGCAGCCTTGTCTGATGAGTGTCCCAAATACATAGTACGTTACGATCGTGACTATAAGGTCGAAGACTCGACGGAAGAGGGATTCAGGCATTATGATATTTTCCTTTTTATGGAATATCTGACGCCTCTTCAGGATTATCTGCTTGATAATGAAGTGAAAGTGAAGGACGCAGTAAGACTTGGAAAAGATATTCTTACTGCTTTGATCGCTTGTCATGATAAAGATGTGATCCATAAAGAGATACAGGATGACAGTATCTTTGTGACTCCGGACAAAACGTTTAAACTTGGGTGCTTCGGTGTATCAAGGACTTCGAAAAATCGTTCTAAAGCGGCATCGGTGCAGTATGGAACGGCATTTTTTACTGCTCCTGATGTTTATTCAAATGGTGGTGAGGAATATGATAAGAGCGCGGATATTTATTCGCTTGGTATGGTGTTGTACAGGCTGTTGAATCACAGAAGGCTCCCGTTCTTGCCGCCTTACCCCGAGAAGTACGGTGCGCAGGCTGAAAATGCTGCATTGGAGAAAATAATGCGGTTTGATACGCCGAACCTTCCTCATGATGCAACCAATGAGTTGGGAAAGGTGGCGGTAAGAGCCATTGCGTCCAAAGATGAAAGATATGCAAGCGCACGGGATTTTCTTGCAGATCTTGAAGAGGCAGAGAAACAGCTTAGTCCCGAAGAGGAAGAACGCGTCGTGAGTGTGGTTGTGGCCGGACGTTCGCTTCCGAATGAGGGAGCAACCGTTCATCAGCCTGTTCCTCCGACATCAGGCGGAAACGGTGGTGGTGACATTTCACCCATGGGCGCAGATATGCGTGGCAGCCTTAATGGCAAAACTACCGGGACGGTATTTATACAAGCCGATCAGGGTGATGCTGCTCCGCGTACGGTTCTTATAAAGCCCATAGGATCGTCTTCGGGGTCAGATGATGGCGCGGAATCGAGAAATGGAGCTATGGGAATCCCTCCTAAGCGCAAATGGCCTTTGATCCTTGTGATCCTGCTCCTTTTGGCGGTGGCAGGTCTTGGCGTATATCATCTGCTGAATAAAGGAAACGGGGATATTTCAAGAGCAGAGGCATATGTTGAAAAGGGAAAGTACGAACTGGCAATAGACATATATGAAGAAAGCGGACTGACCGACAAGGCAAAAGAAACAAAGTATATGTGGGCGGAAGCACTAGAAGATCAGGAGAAATATGATGATGCTTACGCTTTATTTGAGGACCTCAACGAACAAAGTCACATAGACAGGAGTAAGTACAAACGAGCTCAAAAGCATATAGAGCAAGGAGAATACGAGCTTGCAAAACAGTTACTTGAAGATTTGAAGCCTGATTATGGAAAGACACCTGTTTCAGACTTGATGGCTCTGTGCGATGCCAAGATTGAGGAGGCGAATAAACAGGTGACACCGATTGCCGAGCCGACTATTACTGTTCCTCCGGCGGTAACTACAGCAGCACCTCCGGTGACTACAGCCGTGCCTCCCGTAACTACGGCCGCGCCGACAGTGCCGCCCGCTACGCCGACTCCGCATGTTTTCCTTACAGAACAAAACTCGGATGAGATGCTCACCAAAGTTGAGCTTAAAGAGAAAGATACAATAGATCTCAAATTTAAAGGTGTAACCGATTGGAATCAGGAAAAGTATGAGTGTGTGTGGGAGTCATCCGATACGAGTGTAGCATCCGTCAATAACTCAAATGGAATTGTTACTGCAATTAAGGCCGGTGAATG
>JAILRC010000054.1 GCA_024698485.1 Lachnospiraceae bacterium
GGGGATGATAAACTCCCAGCGGATGTTCCTCTGTGGTGATGTTGTTTCTGAGCACAAGATCCAGCTGATATCTGCCGTCCACCATTCTGGCTATGGGCGTTATGGTGTTGTGCTTTTCTCCGTCGGTCTCGGCAAAGATAAATGCTGCCTCATCGGAGTAAACACGCCATTTCTTGAGGATCCTGTCCGCAAGTTCTATGACTCTCTGCTTGTTGCTTCCCGTGAGACGGATGACGGACATGGGCCATTTCACGATGCCTGCTTCCACATCCTCAAAGCCCTTAAAGGCGATCTCCTTTTCGATCCCGGCCCTTGCCATGGCGAATTCGTAATGTCCGCCCTGGAAATGATCATGAGTAAGGATGGAACCGCCCACAATGGGAAGGTCCGCATTGGAACCCAGGATATAATGGGGGAACTGCTCAACAAAATCAAGGAGTTTCACGAAGGTTGCCCTGTCGATCTTCATGGGAGTGTGCTTACGGTTAAGGATAATGCAATGCTCATTGTAGTAAACGTAAGGTGAATACTGGAATCCCCAGTCCTCATTGTTCATGACGAGAGGAACGATGCGAAGGTTCTGTCTTGCGGGATGATTGGTCCTTCCTGCATAGCCTTCATTCTCAACGCAAAGCTGGCATGCGGGATAGCCCGACTGCTTCATGAGTTTTGCAGCAGCAATGGCTCTGGGATCCTTTTCCGGCTTCGAAAGATTGATGGTGATGTCGATATCTCCGTAGGCCGAAGCAGTCTTCCACTTAATGTCTTTCTTTACACGGTTTGTACGGATGTAATTGCAATCTCCGGAAAACTTGTAAAAATAATCCGTAGCAGCTTTTGTATCCTTTTCACGAAGCTCATTGAAACGGCTTATGACGACACTGGGAGCAGGTGTAAGAAGTCCCATGATCTTTGTGTCGAAAAGGTCCCTCGAAACAGGACCGTCGTCTTCCATGAGCCCGTTCTTAAATGCATATTCAAGGATCACATTCAATACATCATCAAGATTATCTCTTTCAACGGCGATCTCTCCCGTTCCGCTTTCTTCGGGAGCATCCAGTTTCAATGCTTCAAGCAGCTTATTTGCTGTATAGATCTTGTCTTCTTTTTCAACCAGACCTGTTTTAAGGCCATAGGCCACAAGCCAGTTGACACATTCGGAAATAGTCATTTTTAAATCCCCCGTAGCATAAGATCAAAGTTCCTTAGGACCGTCACCGATCTCAACTGTATAGAAATCAGCAGCATAGCCGATCTTTTTGAGATAGGTGTCACCTACGGTCTTAATGTATTCGTCGACGTTTTCGTTCTTAACGATGGCAACGGTACAACCGCCGAAGCCCGCACCGGTCATTCTTGCTCCGATGACTCCGGGAACAGTCCAGGAAGTCTCAACGATGGTGTCAAGCTCGATGCCGGTAACTTCATAGTCCTTCTGTAAAGAAAGGTGCGAAGCGTTCATGAGTTCACCGAAAGTCTTGATGTCTCCGGCCTTAAGAGCATCTACAGCCTTAATGGTCCTCTGGTTCTCGTAAACCGCATGTTTTGCACGTCTGATCTTTACCTCATCACCGATAACGTTCTTAATTTCCTCAAACTCTTTCTCATTAAGTTCTCCGAGGCTTTCGATCTTCTTAACGGTCTGAATGGACTTGAGAGCATCTTCGCATTCGCTTCTTCTCTCATTGTACTTGGAATCACCAAGTCCGCGCTTCTTGTTGGAACAGGTGATGACGATCTTTGCGTCTTTAAGTTCAATGGGAGCATATTCATACTTAAGAGTTGCTGTATCAAGGAAGATGGCATTGTTCTTCTTGCCCATGGCAATGGCAAACTGATCCATGATGCCGCAGTTCACTCCGATAAATCTGTTCTCCGCACGCTGTGAAAGCAGAGCTATGTCTACGAGGCTCATTTCAAATCCGAAAAGTTCTCTGCACGCAAAAGCCGTAAGCACTTCAAGGGAAGCTGAGGAAGACAGTCCTGAAGCATTGGGGATGTTGCCGTAAACAAGGAAATCAATACCCTCGTTAACTCTTGTCTCCTTCTCATTGAGCATGGAGATGACACCCATGGGATAGTTTGCCCAGTTGTACTCTTCCTTGTCATATTCAAGTTCATCAAGATTAACTGCCTTGATGCCCTGATTGACAAAATTCATGGAATAGAATCTGCAGGTGTCCATTCCGTTCTTTCTGGCAACGGCATAGGTACCGATGGTCAATGCGCAGGGAAACACATGTCCTCCGTTGTAATCCGTATGTTCTCCGATGAGATTGACACGACCGGGAGCAAAGAAAACTCTGCAATCATCAGTTCCGCCAAAAACTCTTTCGAACTCTTCAAGTAATTTTTCTTTCATTTTATTCACCTCACGAATGTTTATTTTAATATTTCTGTTTTAAAACACGTTTTATGTAATTATATCAGAGAAACTCGATTTTGTAAACGGAGAAAAATAAATAAAAAAGAACCCTCGTAAAAAACGAGGGTAACTTTTTTACAACCAACAACATATTTTATGAGAAAAAAGATAGAAGGCTTAAAGTAAAAAGAAAAGCCGCCATGAAAGCAAGATCGATCTTAAGTTTTTTATAGATCCTATTATACATACCGACTCCTTTCCCGGATCGTAAAATGATCTCCGATCCTTTGATCTGTAATATGAAGCTATCGGTTAGCCTCTGCTAACTTTATACAGCAAAAAACCTATCCTGTCAATAGATTTTTATTTTTTTTGTTAAAAAAAAGAGGACGCTGATGATGTGCGTCCTCAAAAGATCTGTCTTAATCCATTTCAAAAGCGCCGGTATAAAGCCTGTAGTAAACACCCTTTTGAGCGATGAGGTCATCGTGATTACCTCGCTCGATGATGTGTCCGTGATCCAAAACTATGATGGACTTTGCATTTCTGACCGTGGAGAGTCTGTGAGCAATGACAAATACCGTTCTGCCCTCCATAAGTCTGTCCATACCGTTTTGAACAAGAGCCTCGGTACGAGTATCAATGGAGCTGGTGGCTTCGTCCAGTATCATTGCGGGAGTGTTTGCAACAGCTGCTCTGGCGATGGAAAGAAGCTGTCTCTGTCCCTGGGAAAGAGATGCGCCGTTACCTGTGAGCATGGTGTTGTAGCCTTCGGGAAGACGTGTGATGAAGTCATCCGCATTGGCAAGTTTAGCAGCCTCTATACACTCTTCGTCCGTAGCATCAAGACGACCGTAGCGGATGTTTTCCATTACCGTTCCTGTAAAGAGGTTTACATCCTGAAGAACAAGGCCCAGAGAGCGACGAAGGTCAGGCTTCTTGATCTTGTTGATGTTTATGCCGTCAAAACGGATCTTTCCGTCGGGAATGTCGTAAAATCTGTTGATAAGGTTGGTGATGGTGGTCTTTCCCGCACCGGTAGCGCCAACAAAGGCAAACTTTTCACCGGCTTTTGCATGAAGGGAAACATCTTCAAGAACAAGTTTCTCGGGAACGTAACCGAAATCTACGTTCTCCAGTTCTATCTCACCCTTGAGTTCTGTGTAGGTCACAGTGCCCGCTTCCTTATGAGGGTGCTTCCACGCCCAGAGATTTGTCTTCTCGGTGGTCTCAATGAGTTCACCGTTCTCACCTCTCTTAACGTTTACAAGTTCGCAGTAGCCGTTGTCTTCTTCAGGCATTTCATCTATGAGGTCAAAGATACGGCTTGCGCCTGCAAGTCCCATCATTACCATGGTGATCTGCTGGGAGATCTGTCCCACCATCTGGGAAAGATGACGGAACATGCCCAGAAAGGTAACAACCATACCAAGGCTAAGAGGCTCGACACCTCTTAAGCACACGTTTACCGCGCCCAATGAGTAGAGAACGGATCCGAATACTGCCAGTACAACGTAGAAAATGTTGCCAACATTGTTGGTGATGGGTCCCAGAACGTTGCCGTTCTTATCTGCAAGCATGGAATCATCAAAAAGCTGTTCATTCAGCTTGTCAAAATCGTCCTTTGCTTCCTGCTCGTGGGTGAAGACCTTTACAACCTTGAGGCCTGTCATCATTTCTTCGATAAAGCCCTCTTCCTTTGCGAGAGACTTCTGACGTCCCACCATGTACTTTCCGCTCTTACCGCCGAAGTGTGCTCCCGCTTTTCCTATGATGAAAAGAGCCACCATTACAAGAAGGAAAAGCCAGAGGCTGTAGGAAAGCATTACCACTGCCAGACCAAAGATGGAAATGACAGATGAGAAAAGGGAAGGCATGCTCTGTCCGATGATCTGACGGACAGCATCTGCGTCGTTTGTATAGGTACTCATGATGTCGCCATGAGCATGTGTATCAAAGTATTTGATGGGCAAAGTCTGCATCTTGTCAAACATGGAGTCTCTGAAGCGCTTCAGAGTACCCTGGCAGACAATGGCCATGATCCTGGTGTAGATAAAGGAGCAAAGAACACCGATGCCGTATATGCCCGCAAGAACCGCAATGGTTCCAAGGACTTTTGCGGCAACTGCTTCCCATCCTTCGGTGAGACCGGGCATGATGCAGTCGTCGATGAGTCTCTGCATGAATACACTCATGGAAATGGAGGAAACTGCGGAAATCAGCAGGCAAACCGCAACGACGATCAAGTGAACGGGATAATAACCGAAGATGGTCTTGATCAATCTTCCGAAGATTCCTTTTTTAAGTTTGGGACGAGGTCCCAACTGTCTTGGTCCCGGCATGTTCTATTCCTCCTTTCCCTTTGTCTGTGTTTCATAGATCTCGGCATATATGCCCTTTTGAGCGATGAGTTCTTTGCTCGTACCCCGCTCAACGATCTTACCGCCGTCAAGAACAATGATCTCATCCGCATCTTCCACGGAAGAAACTCTCTGTGCGATGATGATCTTGGTGGTTCCCGGGATGGCCTTTTTAAAACTGTTTCTGATCATTGCATCTGTTCTGGTGTCCACTGCCGATGTAGAATCATCAAGGATCAGTATCTTGGGCTTCTTAAGCAACGCTCTCGCTATGCAGAGTCTCTGCTTCTGACCGCCGGAAACGTTGGTTCCGCCCTGCTCGATGTAGGTGTCGTAACCATCGGGGAAATTGCTTACGAATTCGTCTGCACAGGCAGCTTTACATGCCTCTACGATCTCTTCGTCCGTAGCTTCCTTGTTTCCCCATCTCATATTTTCCTTGATGGTGCCGGCAAAAAGGATATTCTTCTGAAGAACAACAGCCACCTGATCACGAAGCGACTTAAGATCATATGCCTTGACGTTGTGACCGCCCACAAGGACTTCACCTTCCGTAGCATCGTAAAGCCTTGAGATCAGCTGGATCAGTGTTGTCTTGGAAGAACCTGTACCGCCGATGATACCGATGGTCTTACCGCTTTCAATATTCAGATTTATTTTTTCCAGTGAATTCCTCGCAGCACTGTCGGAATACTTAAAGGAAACATTCTTAAACTGTATCCTTCCGTCGGGAACGACTGTCAACCCGTTGGGTTCGCCTGTAAGGGTGGGTTCATATTTGAGGACTTCCACCACACGGTTACCCGCTTCGGATGCCATGGTGATCATGATGAAGGCAAAGCCAAGCATCATAAGAGCGGAAAGGATCTGTACGCCATAGTTGGTAAGGGATGAAAGTTCACCTGTGGAGAAGACCTTTCCCACATAGAAAGCATTTCCCGTTCCCGTGATGATGAGTTTTGCTCCGAAGTAGCAGATCAGGAGCATACCAACATTCATGAAGAACATCATTACAGGAGAGAAAAGAGCAATGAGTTTCTCGGCTCTGATAAAGTCATCTCTCACGTCTGCGGATCTGTCATGGAATTTGCTCATTTCGTAATCTTCTCTTACAAAGCCTTTTACCACACGGATGGCAGAAACATTTTCCTGAACGGAATTGTTGAGAGCATCATACTTCTTAAAGATCCTCTTAAAGATCTTATGAGCATTGGTAATGATGAGAAGGATCGCTCCGCCGAGAAGGGGAACGATGGCAACAAAGATCAGAGTGAGTTTCCAGTTGATGACACAGCCCATGATGATGGAAAACAGGAACATAAGAGGAACTCTTACCGCCATTCTGATGATCATGGCATAGGCATTCTGAAGATTGGAAACATCCGTTGTCAGTCTTGTCACGAGAGACGAAGGCGAAAAAAGATCCACATCCGAAAATGAAAAATCCATGACCTTATGGAAAAGATCATGTCGGAGATTCTTCGCAAATCCGCAGCTTGCAGTGGCAGCAGTTTTTGCAGCCATTGTTCCGAAGAAAAGGCTCAAAAAAGCTATGAAGATCAATATACCGCCGTATGAAAGGACCAGCTTCAGGTTATTCTTTTCAAGTTCATCAATAAGCTTCGCCATGATAAACGGCATCATAGTTTCCATGCTTACTTCTCCGCACATAAAAAGAGGCGTCACTATGGACGGAACTTTATATTCGCGGATGCTTTTCATTAGAATTTTAACCATAATATACCTCACATTTGATAAACGGAACGTATTATACCACAATGCCGCAAAAACTTAATGAAAAAAACATAAAAAAAATCTCACCCGAACCTTCATTCGGGTGAGATCAAACGTTCTATCTTCTCTTCTTTATCATTCCGTTCTTCATGAAATAACTTACCTTTGAAAGCGGTACTCCAGAAGCATGGGAAAGTTCCATAGCGTTCATTCCGGGATTCTTTGCCATTGCAAGAGCAAGTGATCTCAGTGTCTCCGCCTCTTTGATCCTGCAGGGACCACAGATCGCTTCTTCTTCATTTCTGGCTTCCAGCATTACTTTTCCGCACCATCTGCATGTAAACATTTTTCTACCTCTTATTCTTCCATATAATGTATTCTCTCTAACCGCGGCTAATGATAGCACTACACTTTTAAAGAATCAATATAAAATAATGAATTTTTTGTTAAAAGAGTAACGATCTTTTACTGTTCGCAGAAATGCCGATTTGTTGTTTTACGAAAGCATGCTGTCAATAAAGACTTGATTTCAGCCCAGTTCTTCAGTAAGTTTGCAGATCTCGTCGATGTAGTTTCCGATGAGCTCGATGGTATGAAGAAGAGGTGCATCGGTGGATATGTCCACGCCTGCATTCTTTGCAAATCCCAGAGGATCCAGCTTGCCGCCCATGGCAAGTCCCCTCTTCCAGTCTTCAACAGCAGGTGCTCCTTCTCTTTCGATCCTGTCACATACTTCGGTGGCAATGGTGAGACCTGCACTGTAGGTGTAGGAATAGAGGCCCATGTAGTAGTGAGGCTGTCTCATCCATGTAAGTTCTGCGCCTTCCGTGAGTTCCACATCTTCTCCCCAGAAATCGGTGAGAACATTCTTGAAGATGTCATCCAATGTGTCTGCCTGAACACTGCCGCCTTCTTCGATGATCTTGTATACTTCTCTCTGATATGCTGCCTCAAGAAGGTGAGTTACAAAATTATGATAATAGGTGTTGCTCACCATATTTGCAAGCACCCATCTCTTAAATCTCTTGTCATCACTTGTCTTAAGAAGGTAATGAGTCATAAGGAGCTCATTCATTGTGGAAGGTGACTCCACAAAGTAGCCGGATGTATTGGTATCAAGGATGCTCTGTGCTCTGCTGCATGCTCTGAAATGTCCTGCATGTCCCAGTTCGTGTGCCATTGTGAACACGTCTGACATACGTCCGTTGAATGAAAGCAGGATGAAGGAATTCTTCTGATAAGGGCTTGCGCAGAAACCTCCGGTGCATTTTCCTTCATTGTTTGCAAGATCGAACCAGCGGTTGTCAAATGCCTCTTCCACCATCTTTGTGTACTCGGGTCCCAGGATGGAAAGTCCCTTTACGCAGTACTCTTTTGCTTCCTCCATGGTTACCTTGGGGCTGAAATCGGGATCGATGGGAAGCTTGAGATCGGCGTAGGTCATCTTGTCCAGCTTGTGGATCTTCTTAATGAGTCTTGCATACTTTCTCATATGGGGAGCAAGCTTTGTTGTAATGAGATCGATCTGTCTGTCGTAAAGGTCTCTTGTAACCTTCTGACCGAACAAAAGGTAATCAAAAACACTGTCATATCCTCTGAGGTCAGCAAGGGTCTTTTCGCATCTTACACAGGTGTTGTAAGCGGTTGCGGTAACATTTCTGTACTGTCTTATCTTGTCGGAAAAAGCCTTGAAAGCCGCACGTCTTACAGGTGTTCTTGAGTCGTACTCATAGTCGTCCTCAAAAAGTGAATAGCCCAGAGGATACTTCTTTCCGTCAACCTCAAAATCATCAAACTTCATATCTGCATGCTTTGCTGCCAGGTAGCTGTCATATGCCGCATAAAGGGTCTGGCTCAGCGCTGTAAGGGCTTTCTCCGTGTCATCGGAAAGCATATGAGGCTTGTTTCTTAATACATCATCAAGGTAACCCGCATGTCTTTCGGATTCCTGCTTTGCCTTTTCAAGTACGGCAACATCTGCTCTTGCGATCTCGTTGTCCATGAAAGAGATCTTTGTCTCGTAATCGTTAAGGGTATTGAAAACTCTGTCCGATCTTTCCATAACAACGGAGTTGGTGTGATCCGTTTCGGAATCGAGGCTCACGTAATTTCCAACATGGTCAGTGACGATGCTGAAATCTTCATAGAGCGAAAGACAATCATTGATCGCCTGAGAATTGTTCAGTTTTCCTTTAAAAGCTGCGATCTTGTCGGCAAGCACTCCTGCCTTTTCAAGATCCTTTTCCATGTCTTCAACTGTCTTGTAAAGAAGAGTAAGGTCCCAGGTCTCTGCTACGGGAACTTCGTTTCTCTTTAATAATTTGTCTGCCATTTTAACTCCTTTTAATCTAAAATATACTCCTTGATCTTTGTGAAGTCTCCGTCGGAAATCCTGTACGTGGGTTCTGATTTACCATATTCCTTGGGAGATATATTTGAATGAATGTACAGCGAATCCATACCCACTTCCTGCGCCCCCGCAATGTCCGCCGCTTCATCATTTCCTATCATTATGCACTCTTTTGCCTTTAGCGAATACGTTTCAAGAAGTCTTTCGAAAAAAACTCTGCCGGGCTTTTTAACTCCCTGTTCCGACGAAATAAATATGCCGTCGAAAAGATCACCGATACCGAGCATAGTAATTTCAGGCCTTGTGAAATCCGTTTGCGCATTTGAGAGAAGATAAATTTTCTTATTCCGCTTTTTAAGTTCATGAAACAGCTCCTCTACGCCGGGATAAAGCTTTATGTAACTTCTGGTCAGTGCCCTGAAGGTGATGGCTGTACTTCTTACCGTATCTTGCGAAACCTTCACATTCTTTTTAATGAACATTTTTCCGAAGACCTTGGTGACATCCGGCTCATAATCCTTTTCTCCTTCATGCTTCCTTTTGTCTTCTTCTATCAATTCCCTATAGGCTTTCTTAAGTTCGCTGCCCTTGTAAAATGCTCCGTAGGCCGAATAGATCTCCGCAGTTTTCTTCCAGACCGAAGGCTTTTCTTCGTCGGTACGGATATCACACAGGGTTCCGTAAAAGTCAAAAATATAGTTTTTATACTCCATGATCTGTACCGTGAATTTCAGTGTTTCGTGTACTTCCTGAGGACAGGAAGGAGTTCCTTCAGGCATTCCAGTGCATAGTCGATCTCTTCCGCGGTGGTGGTAGCCGCAAAACTGAAACGAAGCGTGGAATTCAGATACCTGTTCTCCGTTCCGATGGCTGTAAGCGTTCCCGAAATGTCGGGGTGATTCGAAGAACAGGCGGAACCCGACGAAACATAGACTCCTTTTTCCTCAAGTGCATGAAGGAGCACTTCGCTCCTGCTCAAGCCTTCAAAGCCGCAGCTCACCACATGAGGAGCTGTTTTAAGGATCTTTTCCCTAAGATCCGCGATCTCTTCTCCGCTTTTTCCGAAGGTATGTACCTGAAGGCCGTCTATCTCAAGAAGCCCACGGATCAGTCTTTCCTTCAGTTCATACATATGCTCCCTGTTTGCATCCAGATCGTCATATGCATCCTTTGCGGCAGTTCCCAGACCTGCAATGGCCGGAACATTTTCCGTGCCGGAACGCATGCCCTTTTCCTGTCCGCCGCCGTGGATGATGGGTTTTACTTTAATGCCCTTCTTTATGTACAAAAAGCCGCTTCCCTTGGGTCCCAGGATCTTGTGGCCGGAAACCGACATGAGATCGATGCCGAAGTTCTTGGGGACCACATTCATCTTACCGAAGGCCTGGATGGCATCCACGTGAAAGATCACATTTGGATTTTTGGCTTTTATGGCTTTTGATACCGCAGCGATGTCATTGACGCTACCGATCTCATTGTTAACAAACATTACGGACACAAGGATGGTGTCATCTCTCACCAGATCCCGAAGGCTGTCAATGATCACATGCCCTTCTTTGTCTACGGGAGCAAAGCTGATCTCATACCCCAGGCTCTCAAGAAAAAGGAGGGGATTGTAGACCGAAGCATGTTCCATCTTTGTGGTGATGATGTGCTTTCCCTTGCGGTTGTTGGCAAGGGCACTGCCGATGAGCGCCATATTGTTGGACTCGGTACCGCCGGATGTGAAAACAATCTCGGAAGCCTCACATTTAAGGATCTTTGAGATCACATCCTTGGACTCCTTTATGTACATTTCCGCATCCATACCCAGCTTGTGCATGGATGAGGGATTACCGAAATCTGTAAGGAAAACGGAACTCATTTTATTGTAAACATTTTCGGAGGCCTTTGTAGTCGCCGCATTATCAAGATAAGCTATCATTGCCTGTCTCCGTTTCATACATTAATATTGCCGCAGTTGTAAGGCCCGCGGTCTCAGTCCTGAGTATCCTTCTGCCCAGGGAAACGGTGGTGGCTCCCGCCGTCTTCGCTTCTTCTATCTCGCTCTCGTCAAAACCGCCCTCCGGTCCGATAAACACAGAAACTGTTGGTTTTGACCCCTTCTTAAGGGACGCTGCCATTTCCGAAGCAAATTTCTTTAAAGAAAGAATGCCGTTCTCATTTTCATAAGGTACCAGAAGATGTTCGGGATCTTCAGAAGCAGCTTTCTTCAAAGCCTCTTTGAAGTTCATGACTCTTCCCACCTTCGGAATAATGCCTCTGCCTGACTGTTTTGCCGCAGCTCTGGAGATCTCGTTCCACCTTAGATTCTTCTTTGCTTCCGACTTTTCATCTTCGATCTTCACTATACATCTCTTCATGGTGACAGGCACAATCTCCGTCACCCCCAGTTCAACGCATTTCTGGATGATGAGTTCCATTTTGTCTTTCTTGGGAAGTCCCTGATAGAGAACGATCCTTACGGGGAGCTCGCTGTCGGACTTCTTTGATTCAAGGACCGTGCAAAGGACCGTGCCTTTTTCACTCAAATCCGCGATCTCGCATATATGATCCGTATCAACACTGTTACACAAAAGGATCCTGTCCCCTTCCTTAAGGCGAAGAACGTTCTTAATGTGATTAACGTCTTCCCCCGTAACCCTGATCTCATTTCCCATATGCTGTTGTTCATCTATATAAAATCTGTGCATATGAACCTTCTGTCATTTTTGTTTATTGATGCAACTATTGATTTTAACATAAAACACCGCCGCAGTAAACAAAAAAGACGGAAAGCCTTTGCGCTTCCGCCTTTATCTTTTATTTAAATCTCTTTTTGTTCTTTCCTGCATCCCCTGCATTGGGAATATCGGTCAAAGTCCTGTCATAGGCCTCAAGAAGTTCTTTCTGTTCCTTGGTGAGTTTGGTGGGAACCTGAACAACGAAGGTAACATAGAAGTCACCTCTTGATGCGGAATTACGTACCGAAGGAACACCCTTGCCGCGGAATCTGACCTTTGTATCGGTCTGGGTTCCGGGAGTCACCGTATATATAACATCACCGTCAATGGTATTGATCCTGATGTCTCCGCCAAGAGCGGCCTTGGTGAACGGAAGAGGAACATTTGCGTAAAGGTCCATACCGTCTCTCTGGAAAGTAGGATGAGACTTTACTCTCACTTCCACAAGAAGATCTCCCCTTGGTCCTCCGTTGGTACCAGGTTCGCCCTGTCCGGGAAGACGAACGGACTGTCCGTCATCGATACCTGCGGGAATGGACACTTCAAGAGTCCTCTTTCTGGTGATGGTACCCTCACCACGGCAGTTGGGGCACTTATCCTTTATGATCTTACCTGTACCATGACACTCGGGACAAACCTGAACACTCTGGGTCATACCAAAGAGAGACTGTCTCTGGAAAATGACCTGTCCGCGTCCCTTGCACTGAGAACAGGTTTCAACCTTGGACCCTTTTCTGGCTCCTGTACCGCCGCACTCGGGGCAAGGTTCATTTCCGTTGAAACTGATCTCCTTCTTCGTTCCGAAAACAGCTTCTTCAAAGGTAATGCTCACGCCCACTCTTATGCTGGCGCCATTCTGAGGAGCATTGGCATCGGCGGAGCGTCTGCTGCCGCCAAAACCGAAACCGCCGAACAGATCGCCGAAAATGTCTCCGAAATTAGAGAATATGTCTCCCATATCGCTGAAACCGTATCCGCCGGAGCCTGCACCTCCGCCGTTCTCGAAAGCAGCATGACCGAACTGATCATACTTTCTCCTCTTGTCGGCATCGGACAGAATGGCATAGGCTTCGGAAGCCTCTTTGAACTTCTCCTCGGCTTCCTTGTTTCCCGGGTTCAGATCGGGATGATATTTCTTCGCCAGAACTCTGTATGCTTTTTTGATCTCTTAATCGGAGGCGTTCTTTGTGACACCGAGCACCTCGTAGTAGTCGCGTTTATTTTCTGCCATATAAAAAAATCCTCGTGTTACAATGTGTATGTGCTGTACAAAACACCTTTAGGGGCGCTGTTCGCGCCCCTTTTAAAGGCTTGCCTGTTTTATACTTCTCTGAAGTCTCCGTCAACAACATCATCGTTGTTGTTGGATCCTGTGCTTCCTGCATTTCCTGCGTTACCGTTGAAGCCTGCGCCACCCATGCCGCTCATGTCGGGACCTGCACCCTGAGCACCCTGAGCGCCCTGATTCTGCTCATAAAGCTTTGAGAAGAGGGTCTGTGCGGACTGCATGAGTCTTTCCTTGGCAGCCTTAAGGTCATTGACCTCGTTTTCGGACATAACTTCGGGATTTGCCTTGTTGACAAGATCCTTGAGGTTGTCAAGATCCTTCTGAACGTTAGCCTTGTCGCTGTCCGAAAGCTTGTCACCGATCTCCTTAAGGGATTTCTCTGTCTGGAATACGAAGGAATCGCACTCGTTCTTTGTATCCACAGCTTCCTTTCTCTTCTTGTCCTGAGCTTCATATTCTGCAGCTTCCTTAACAGCCTTCTGGATGTCTTCCTCGGAAAGGTTGGTTCCAGCTGTGATGGTGATGTGCTGCTCCTTGCCTGTTCCAAGATCCTTAGCGGAAACATTTACGATACCGTTGGCATCGATATCGAAAGTAACCTCGATCTGCGGAACTCCTCTGGGAGCTGAAGGGATGCCGTCCAGTCTGAAACGTCCCAGAGACTTGTTGTCTCTTGCGAACTGTCTTTCACCCTGAACAACATTGATATCTACGGCAGTCTGACCGTCTTCTGCGGTTGAGAATACCTGACTCTTCTTTGTAGGAATGGTGGTGTTCTTCTCAATAAGGTGAGTAGCTACACCGCCGAGGGTCTCGATGGAAAGTGTAAGAGGTGTAACATCCAGAAGAAGAACGGACTTAGAACCGCCTTCACCTGCAAGTGTACCGCCCTGGATGGAAGCACCGATGGCAACGCACTCATCGGGGTTAAGAGTCTTGGAAGGCTCCTTACCTGTCATCTGCTTAACAAGTTCCTGAACTGCGGGGATTCTTGTGGAACCACCTACAAGAAGAACCTTGCCAAGGTCTGCAGCTGTAAGACCTGCATCTTTAAGCGCTGTCTGAACGGGGCCTCTTGTAGCATCAACGAGATCCCTTGTAAGCTCATCGAACTTAGCACGGGTAAGGTTGATGTCCAGATGCTTAGGACCTTCTGCTGTAGCTGTGATGAAAGGAAGGTTGATATTGGTCTGGGTCTGTGTGGAAAGTTCCTTCTTTGCTTTCTCTGCTGCTTCCTTAAGTCTCTGAACAGCCATCTTGTCTGCGGAAAGGTCAACGCCCTCTGTTCTCTTGAATTCATCAATGAGATATCTCATAACGCGGTCATCGAAATCATCACCGCCCAGTCTGTTGTTACCTGCTGTTGCAAGTACTTCGATAACTCCGTCGCCTATATCGATGACGGAAACATCGAAGGTACCGCCGCCAAGGTCATATACCATGATCTTCTGCTCTTTTTCATTGTCAAGACCGTATGCAAGAGCTGCTGCTGTAGGCTCGTTGATGATACGCTTTACATCGAGACCTGCGATCTTACCTGCATCCTTTGTAGCCTGACGCTGAGCATCGTTGAAGTAAGCGGGAACTGTGATGACAGCTTCCTTTACAGGCTCACCGAGATAAGCCTCTGCATCTGCCTTCAATTTCTGAAGGATCATAGCGGAGATCTCCTGAGGAGTGTATTTCTTGTCATCAATGGATACTCTGTAATCCGTTCCCATATGTCTCTTAATGGAAGAGATGGTCTTTTCGGAGTTTGTAACTGCCTGACGTCTTGCGGAATCACCTACGATCCTTTCACCGGTCTTTGTGAATGCCACAACGGAAGGAGTTGTTCTTCCTCCGTCAGGGTTTGTAATAACAACGGGCTTACCGCCCTCCATAACTGCGACGCATGAATTTGTGGTTCCAAGGTCGATACCGATAATCTTGCTCATTTCTTTTTCCTCCTTAATGATCGCAACATTTTGTTGCTGTTAATTTGCTACTTTGACCATCGAATGTCTTACGATGGTGTCTTTAAAATAATAACCCTTCTGGAAAACCTCAACGACGATGTTCTCGCCGGCGTTTTCATCTTCAACATGCATCACTGCGTTGTGAAGATCGGGATTAAACTCACAATTGAGTGCTTCGATCTCTTTGAGACCCGCTTCAGTAAGTCCTGTCATCATCTGCTTGTAAACTTTTTCCATACCTGCGGCGAAGGGCTGAGCCTTCTCCTCTTCGGACAGCATGTCAAAGCCTCTTTCGAAGTTGTCGATAACGGGAAGGATCTTCTCAACGATGTTCTTTGCTCCCATATCGAACATGGCACTCTTCTCTTTTTCGGTACGCTTACGATAATTGTCGAACTCAGCCATCTGACGGAGGATCTTGTCGTTCAGTTCCTCGATCTGAATGTCTTTTTTGTCTTTTTTCTCTTTTTTATCTTTCTTTTCAGGTTCTTCGGCTTTTTCTTCGGCTTTTTCTTCGGCTTTTTTCTCAGTCTCTTCCTTCACCTGCTCCTCTTTCGCTTCGGTCTTTTCCTCGGCTTCAGCTTCTGCCGCAACTTCCGTTTCTTTAACCTCGTTGTCTTCTGCAGCCTTTTCCTTGGTTTTAACCTTTACTTCAAGATCTTTGGCTTTCAAATCAAATTCTCCTTTCAGCTACTTCTTTATAAGATCATCAATTTGATTTTTGATGGTTGTAAGTGCCGAAACAACTTTTTCATAATCCATACGTTTGGGGCCAACGATGCCGAACTTTCCGTACATTCCGTCGGACAGTTCATAAGTCGCCGTTACCACCGAACAGTCTTTCATGGACTCAACGGTAACCTCATCGCCGATGTAAACCTGAATGGGGTTTCCGTTTTCGTCATCCTTTTTCATAAGTTCCGCAAGTTCTTTCTTTTCCTCGATCTCGTAGAGGATGTCGGAAGCATTGTCTCCGTAAGAAAGCTCGGGGTACTTAAGGATGTTGGTGGCTCCGCTGGTGTAGACCTTGACCTTTTCTTCCTCGCTCAAAGCCTGAGCAACTGCATCGAGAACATCGTTTACCACGCTTCCGAGGCCCTCGGACTGCTTTTTCATGTTTCCGATGATCTCCAGATTGATCTCCGAAAGATCAAGGCCCTGAAGGAAGGTGTTGAGCATAAGGTTCAACTTCAGCATGGTTTCGGGTTCTATGCGTTTCGTTACTTCGATCACTTTATTTTTAACAATATTTCCTTCAATAAGGATAACAACCAGAACCGAATTCTCACTGACCTCCGTCAGCTGCACGAACTTAACTTTCTTGCTCCTGTACATGGGAGTAGTCACCATGGCGGTGTAGTTCGTATTCGCCGCAAGAAGCTTTGTGGCCTGTTCAAGGAGATTTTCCATCTTGTCGGCTTTGTCAAGGAGCATGGTTTTGATCTCTTTGATCTCCCTGTCCTTGCTTTCCATCATCTTATCGACGTAAAGTCTGTAAGCCTTGTCCGTGGGAATCCTTCCCGCAGATGTGTGAGGCGATGTGATGTAACCCATTTCCTCAAGATCGCTCATCTCATTTCTGATGGTGGCGGAAGAAAGATTCAGGTCAGTGAACTTGGATATCGTTCGTGATCCCACCGGTTCACCGGTCTCGAGATAGTTTCTGATTATGGCATTAAGTATTATCCATTTTCTGTCATCAAGTTCCAAAGCCCTGTTTCCTTTCTACAATTGATTCGGTTTTTTGTTGTTAGCACTCAAAACATCAGAGTGCTAATTGCTAGAAATAAAATAGCATTAGCACTCAACTTTGTCAAGTGCTAATGCCAATAAATTTATAAATTATAAGTAAAAACATCGATCAAATGTTTTTAAGGTACTCATCCATTGCTGCAGCAGCCTGTTTGCCCGCCTGCATGGCAAGGATCACCGTAGCCGCTCCCGTAACGGCATCACCGCCTGCGAATATGCCCGGACGGGATGTTTTTCCCGTAACCTCTTCCGCAACTATGCACTGATGAGCATTGATGTCAAGCCCCTCCGTAGTTGAAGAAATGAGGGGATTGGGGCTGGTTCCCAGAGCCATGATGACCGTATCGGCATCAATAGTGAACTCAGAGCCCTTCTTTTCAACAGGTCTTCTTCTGCCTGATGCATCAGGCTCTCCCAGTTCCATTTCAACACAGGTGAGGCCTTTCACCCAACCGTTTTCGTCCACCAGGATCTCCTTGGGATTGGTAAGGAGTTTAAAGATGATGCCCTCTTCCTTTGCATGATGAACTTCTTCCGCCCTTGCAGGAAGTTCCGCTTCGGATCGTCTGTAAACAATGTAGGTCTCCGCGCCCAGTCTGAGCGCTGTTCTCGCAGCGTCCATGGCAACGTTTCCGCCACCGATGACAGCCACCTTTTTGCCTCTTGAAATGGGTGTATCGTAATCATCTCTGAAAGCTTTCATAAGATTGTTTCTGGTCAGAAATTCGTTGGCGGAGAAAACGCCGTTGGCCTGCTCTCCGGGAATGCCCATGAACCTGGGAAGTCCTGCGCCCGATCCGATGAACACAGCCTTGAAGTCCTCTTCTTCCATAAGTTCATCGATGGTGATGGATTTTCCTACAATAACGTCCGTTTCGATCTTTACTCCGAGGCTCTTAACGTTCTCAACCTCAGCCTTTACAACGGTGTCCTTGGGCAGTCTGAATTCGGGGATACCATAGACCAGAACGCCGCCTGCTTCATGAAGAGCTTCAAAGATGGTAACATCATAACCCTTCTTTGCCAATTCTCCGGCGCAGGTGAGCCCGGAAGGACCTGACCCTATTACAGCCACTTTGATATTGTTCTTTTCCGCAGCGCCCTGAGGCTTTATATTGTTCTCTCTTGCCCAGTCAGCGGTGAAACGCTCCAGCTTGCCGATGGAAACAGCTTCACCCTTTATGCCTCTGATACACTTGGCTTCGCACTGTGTCTCCTGAGGGCAAACACGACCGCAGATGGCCGGAAGTGCCGAGTACTTGCTGATCTCGTCATATGCGCCTTTAATGTCGCCGTCTTCGATGTGTCTTACAAATTCGGGGATATTGATCTCAACAGGGCAGCCGGTCCTGCACTGGGGATTCTTGCACTTAAGGCATCTGGAAGCTTCTGCCTTGGCTTCCTCAAGGTCGTAGCCCAGGCACACTTCTTCGAAATTCTTTGCTCTAACCTGCGCTTCCTGTTCTTTGACGGGAACGCGCTTCATCATATCATTAACTACCATGTCTAAAGTACCTTCCTTTTCTTAGTTGCAATTTCCGCATCCGCCGTGGTGAGTGTCGCCCTCTCTGGCAGCCAGGAGTGCTCTTCCCTCTTCGGTCTTGTAAAGCTGCTGACGTTTCATTGCATTGTCATAATCTACAAGATGTCCGTCAAATTCAGGTCCGTCAACGCAGGCAAATTTAACTTTACCGTCCACAAGAACACGACATGCTCCGCACATTCCCGTTCCGTCCACCATGATGGGGTTCAGGGAGACCACCGTGGGGATACCAAGTTCCTTCGTAAGAAGTGAAGCAAATTTCATCATGATCAGCGGTCCGATGGCCACTGCATGGTTGTAGGTCTTGTGTTCTTCATTTATGAGATACTTAAGGCAATCGTTTACATTGCCCTTTCTTCCTTTTGTACCGTCATCCGTCGTAACGTAAACATTGCCGGCCACTTTCTTCATCTCGTCCTCAAGGATTATGAGAGATCCGTTTCTTGCTCCGATGATGACATCGGCGTCTATGCCGTGTTCATGGAGCCATTTTACCTGAGGATAAACCGGAGCGGTTCCCACACCGCCGGCCATGAATATGATCTTTTTCTTTTTAAGTTCTTCCAAAGGTTCATTGCAGAGTTCGGATGCCAGTCCCAGAGGACCTGTAAAATCAGCGAAGAAATCGCCTTCTTTGTATTCTGCCATCATCTTGGTGGAAGCACCCACAGTCTGGAAAACAATGGTGACAGTCTCTTTTTCTCTGTCATAATCGCATATGGTAAGAGGGATCCTTTCGCCTCTTTCATCGGGACGTACAATGACAAACTGTCCCGGTAGACACTTGTGCGCAACTCTGGGGGCATGAACGTCCATCAGAACGATATTATCCGACAGCATTGATTTTTTAAGGATTTTATACATATTCACTCTCCGTCTGGGTTTGGTTTATAATATCATATATTTATACAACTTTTTGTCACGTTTTACAACAGTGAATTATCACTGTGTGAAAAAGTTTCCTGTTACACATATACTTTCTTTATTTATTTTATTTTTAACTATTTACTTTAGAATTGTGTAGTGTTAAAATAGAAAAGTAAATGTAATTTGCCATCGGGCAAAATGGAGGATATAGAGAAATGAGCATCAATATTAAGACTCCCGCCGTCGATTACTTTTTTGACGCGGTACTCAGTTTAAAAAACCGTGAGGAGTGCTACAACTTCTTCGAAGACATCTGTACAGTAAACGAGATCCTTTCGTTTGCACAGCGTTTTCAGGTTGCCGCAATGCTGAGAGCCAAAAAGACCTACCTTGAGATTGCTGAAGAGACAGGTGCTTCAACAGCGACCATCAGCCGTGTAAACCGTTCTCTTAATTACGGAAACGACGGTTACGACATGGCATTCTCAAGAGTTGCCCCCTTACCGGAAGATCCCGGAAAAAACAATTGATCCAAAAAAATAATCCGGCAGTGGTCATCCACTGCCGGATTCCTGTCCTATCAATCTACTTTCTTAAGATTTGCAAATGCGGAAAGCATTTTCTTAACACCGAAATCAGGGAATTCAACCGTAACCTCGTAATCCTTTCCACCTTTTACAATAGAAACCACCTTTCCTTTACCGAACTTGATGTGTGAAACGGTGTCTCCTTCTGCATATGCAAGATTGCCGTTGCCGCTGCTCTGCTGGAAGATCTTGCCATAGTTCAGAGCATAGGGTTCTGCCGACAGATCTCCTCCGTCATGTCTCTTATAGCCGTCGTCCCCGTTGGCTTTGGTATAAGCGGCTGTCGGTTTCTTTTCTTTGATCTCACTATCCATATGGTTCTGCCTCCTGAAATTATTAAATGACGCACTCATGTCCAATAAGTATCTCGGTATTTCATCCATAAATCTTGACGGCCTGTTGAAATGCTGTTCGCCGTACAATCTCCTGATCTTTGCTCCGGAAAGGAACAATTCCTTCATGGCTCTGGTGATGCCCACATAGCAAAGACGTCTTTCCTCTTCGATCTCGGCTGCCGGATCCTCGGCATTGATGGACATATTGCTTGGGAAGAGTCCGTCTTCCATGCCCACAAGAAATACATAAGGAAATTCCAGTCCCTTGGCATTGTGAAGAGTCATAAGTGAAACATAATCCCCGTCATCTTCTCCCTCTTCCGATGCCGCTTCCTCGGCATTCAGCCCGCAGTACTCCAAAAAGCCCGTAAGGGATGAATCCTCTTCTTCATTTTCATATCTGTCAGCATAGGATACCAGTGCCTCGATGTTCTGTATCCTTTCGTCCGCCGTTTCGGGATCGTCGTCTTTGAGATATTCCATATATTCCGTCTCGTCCAGCAGATACTTGATGAGATTCTTTATGGAAGACTTATTGTTGTTCTGTTCGTATCTAAGACTTTCTATGAGAGCAATGAAACTCTTTGCCTTTTCCTTGGCTCTCTCCACTCCCGGGATGTACTCCGCTCTGGCAAGTCCCTCATAGAAGGAAAGTTCGTTGTTCACCGCATATTCGGCGATCTTGTCCACAGTAGTGGGTCCGATGCCTCTTCTGGGAACATTCAAAACTCTCCTGGTGGCCACATCGTCTTTGGCATTATCCACGGTTTTTAAGTAAGCGATAACGTCTTTTATTTCCCTTCTTTCAAAGAAAGAAACGGAGCCGATGGTCTTTGCCTTAAGGTTATGAAGCCTCATGGATTTTTCAAAGGAAAGGGACTGGGCGTTGGTCCTGTACAGCACTGCAAAATCGCTGTAGCCTGCGCCTTTCTTTTCCATGATCTCCCTGATCCGTAAGGAAACCCCGTCAGCCTCAGCCACTTCATCGGGATATTGGGTGTAATGAACGGCAGAGCCCTTGGCATTTGCCGTCCAAAGTTTCTTATCCTTACGTTCCGTGTTATTGTGTATTACCGCATTGGCAACATCCAAAATGTCCGGAGTGGAACGGTAATTCTGTTCCAGCTTTATCACCTTTGTTTCGGGGAAGAATTTCTCAAAATTCAGGATATTCTTGATGTTTGCCCCTCTGAACTTGTAGATGGACTGATCGTCGTCACCCACCACGCAGAGGTTCTTTTCTATCTCTCCGTCCTCGTTCTCGTGTTCCGCCAAAAGACGGATGAGTTCAAACTGGGCGGTATTGGTGTCCTGATACTCATCCACCATGATGTAAACAAATCTGTTTCTGTAGTACCTGAGCACATCCGGATTTGTCTTGAACAGTTCCACCGTCTTACCGATGAGATCATCAAAATCAAAAGCGTTGCAAACCTTCAGCTGTCTCTGATATTCACGGTAGATCACCGCAACCTTCTTGTCGTAGTAATCTGTCGCTTCAGTTTCAAATGCATCCGGATCTATGAGTTCATCCTTGGCCTTGGAAATCCTGGCCAAAATGGCTTTTTCCTTAAAAGTCTTCGTATCTATGTTCATCTGCTTCAGAATGTTCTTGACCAGTGTCTTTTGGTCATCCGAATCATAGATGGTGAAGCTTCTTTCATATCCGATATATTCGCAAAACCGTCTGAGTATCTTAACGCAGGTAGAGTGAAAGGTTGAAACCTGAATAAATTCGCTTCCTTCTCCCACGGCCTTCATAACCCTGTCCTTCATTTCCTTGGCCGCCTTGTTGGTAAAGGTGATGGCAAGGATCTGATAGGGTGATACATCCATTTCTTTGATAAGGCGTGCTATCCTTTGTGTCAAAACCCTGGTTTTTCCACTCCCCGCTCCCGCAAGGATCAATAAAGGTCCCTTGTCGTGCATTACAGCTTTCTGCTGTTCCGAGTTTAGTTTTAAAGCATTTTCCATAACTATCCTAAATATCCTTTTCAGTATAAAAAGTGCCGACCGAGATCCGGTCAGCATTTTATCATTATTAAATTCATTTATATCCGGTGTGTAACACAGATATCCATCAGGCGTTTTCGTTCTCGTCCTCTTCGAACTCTTCCTCATCTTCGTCTACATCCTTGTAGGCGTTGCCTGAAATTAGATTATAAAAAGAATAAAAAAGTGCGAAAGCAACAGTCAAGGCACCGATGATCGTAAGGGCTACCACAAGAGGATTAGCCTTCCTCGGTCTTGCCGCTCTGCTTTTCAGAGCTTCTTTAAGCATATGATCTTTGATCAATCCATCGATTCTGCCGGAACCCATAAAAATAACACCATCCTTCTTAAATAGACATTTTAAGGCTTTATTTTCGGACTGTCAACCAAAAACTTATGAAAAAAACAAAGGAAGATAACTATTTTTTCTCTTCCTGCTCCACCCCATTCTCACTCACTTCTTCGGAAGCTTTTGCCGTTAATTCGGGTGTTTTACCCTTTCTGGTCTTCAGAATGGTCTCCCCTCCTTCTTTGATAAACACTGCGGTAAATCTCCTCAGCATATTGCGAGCTTCCTTGCTCAGGTTGTTGTATTCCTTGATCATGCCCGTAACACTCTTAAAGACATCCGAACTGATGTCGATGGTAGTCTTGGCATTATTTGCGGAAAGGATCCTGAACAGAGCATCGATAAAGGATTCCCTTTCCTCGGGACTCATCTGTCGGAGCCAGTTCTTCATGGTCTCATCAAAAACTTTGCTCTTTCTTTCCACTTCATCCACTGTAACAAAACCGTTCCTGACTATCATCCATGAGGCGCAGTCATGCTGCATGATGTTCTTCTGGGTACTCCTGATGACGGTGTAATCCTCGGAATGGTTAAGGAGCATGCCCACAACGGATTCCGTGGGAGTAAAGCTCTTGCATTTTTTGAGCATTTCCTTTTCATTTTCTCCCAGCACCGTTCCGTCTCCAAAGCCGGGGCCGTCAAAATTGTAGATCGCGATCACCCTGTCTCTGATCTTCTTTTGGGCAAAAGCTCCTGAAAATACAGCCAGATTACCGCCCTTGGAGTGTCCGCAGATGTAGAGTTTTCCCCTCACCTTTGCGGCAGCTTCCGTTAAATATTCAAGAGCCTTCTTTTGAGCCGGAACCTCCGGCATAAAGCACATATTGAAATCTTCTTTCCAGCCCACGATGGTATCGTCCGTTCCGCGGAACACCACCACCGCATTCTTGGGGTCGATCTGGAAGGTGACAGCCGAAAACTGTGATTCGTTGTCATAATCGATCTCGTTTCGGTAGCCCAGCATCTTCATTCCCGAGAATCTTTCGGTCTCGGCAGCTTTTTTCAGGGCAAGTCCCGAGGTTCTGGTGAAGGAAAGGGATTCCGAAAGTATCCTGTCCAGATCGTACTTTTCGTTAAACATGTCGGAAGCTTCTTTAAAAGTAACCGGCGCAGCAAATTCGTGAGGAACTATGCCTTCGAAATTAACATAGGAGATCCATGCAAACAAAAGGCAATCAACTTCATTTACAGGAGACATTTCAAAAGTGATATCTCCTCGCCACTCAAGATAATCGAATAAATTAGCCACCGTTCCCTCCTTAAAGATCCTTAAGGTTCTTCATTAATAATCGGCTTTTTTATCAAACACTACCTGTAATATCTTTTCCGCATATACTCCGTTAACAAGTCTCTTGACCGTGAGCTTTCCTTCGCTTCCGCCCCGGATCCCCGACACGATCTTCTCATACCTGGCCTGGGAATATACTCTTTTTCCGTTTATCGCCACGATAATGTCTCCTGCCATGAGTCCGGCACTCTCCGCAGCGGAACTCTCCTTGACCGTTTTGATGTATACACCTCTGGGCATATCATATGCTTCGGCATACTCTCTCGAAACGATCTGCCCCACGATCCCAAGTGAAGCCTGCTGATCCGTGGGAATATCCACACCGTAAAGAAGTTCTTCCACGAGAGGGATGGCTGTTGCCGAAGGAATGGCATAGCATATGCCTTCAACGTCATCTGCCACTTTCTTTGCATTGTTGATGCCCACCACTTCGCCTCTGGAATTGAGAAGGGCACCTCCGCTGTTACCGGGATTTATGGCCACATCAGTCTGGATGACCCTAAGGTCGAACTGTTCCGTCTTAAGTTCTCGGTTGACTGCACTTACACATCCCACCGTAACAGACTGCCCGTAACCCAGCGCATTTCCAATGGCCACCACCATCTCTCCCGGCAGAAGTTCATCGGAATTACCAAAGGTGGCGATCCTTATCTTTGAAAGTGTATCCGCAGACATATCTCCGAATTTGACGGATATGATGGCAAGATCCTCCGTGTCATCGGTGAAGAGAACTTCTGCCTCCGCACTTTCTCCGTCGATAAAGGTGACCTTGATGGATGACATATTCTCCACCACGTGGTAGTTGGTGAGGATCAGGATCTCATCGTAATTCTGGGCGGCAATGACGCCGGATCCGTTTCCCACTGTCTCGTAATTTAGTATCCTTCCGAAGATATCGTAGCCCTGAGTCTGGGTCTTCACATCGATGGAGACCAGTGATGGCATGGCACACTGTGCAATCTCGGCCACTTCCGAGGCATAGGTCTTCTCCTCGTCGGCTGCAGTCTTTCCGGAGTTCTCCAATAAGCCGGAATAGATCTGCTGCTGTCTTACGACAGCTTTTTTAATGATATCCTCGTTCTTTTTGTACTGTGCGAACCTGTAGCCTGCAAAGATCAATGTAGCGGCAAGTCCGCCCACAAGCCCGAATACGATCGTCTTTACAAATAATTTCATGGCATTATCCTCTGAATACATTTTAATGCCTAAATCATAGCATTTATTTATGAATTAATTGTGTTCTTTCGGTTCCGCAAAGAAGTTACGGACCTCGGATGCCATATAGAGTGAGCCCAGGCAAAGCACAATATCTTTCTTTCCCGCATGATCCAGTCCCATTTTAATCCCCTCCGGCACATTGCCTCCGGGAAGGATACTCTCCACCTTTTCGCCGCAGATCTCTTTTGCTTTTCGGGTGAGATCTTCATACTTCATGGCTCTGGGATAGAGAGGCTGAACACATATGATCTCCGATGCAGCTTCCGCCATGATTTCAAGAATGCCTTCAACATCTTTGTCGGCCATAACGCCGAAGACACAGATGATACGGGGGCTTCCGGGAATTTTCACCTTCACACAGCTCTTTATGGTATCGATGGTAGCTCTCATGCCCTGGGGATTGTGAGAACCGTCCACGAAAACAAGAGGATCTTCTCCAAGTTTCTCAAGCCTTGCAATCCACTTTGTATTTCTGATGCCTGAGATCACGGCATCTTCACCGATCTCAAGACCTGCGGCCTTTAAAAGGCCTACAGTCTCTATCACCACTGCTGCATTTTTTCTCTGATAAGCCCCGATCATGGACATATCAATATCATAGCCGCCGTAGTTAAAGTGCTGACCTCCGAGATCTGCCCTGCTGACAAGGATCCTGTCAAAGTCGGGAATGACCAGCTTGCTGCCCGTCTCTTCGCACCTTTTGGCAATCTCTCTTTCAGCTTCCTCTGACTCACCGTAAAACACAACGTCGGAGCCCTTTTTGATGATGCCCGACTTGGTCCTTGCTATCTCGGCCACAGTGTTTCCGAGATACTGCATATGATCCAGTCCGATATTCACAAGCACTGTTGCAAGAGGAGCGGGGATCACGTTTGTGGCGTCAAATTCTCCGCCCATGCCCACTTCAAGCACAACAATGTCACACTTCTGTTCATAGAAATACAGAAGTCCGATGACCGTAACGACCTCAAATTCCGAAGGAGGTTCATCCATCCCGTCTATGGCGGACTTTACCCTTGTCACAAGTTCAGCCAGATCCTCATCCGGGATCTCCCTGAAGCCGAAAAGCGAATCTTCCCTGTAGTCCTCTTCGGTGCTGATCATGATACGTTCATTGAAACGCATGATGAAAGGCGATGTAAAGAGTCCCACCTTGTATCCGGCCTTTCGAAGTATCCCTCCCAGCATGGCGGAAGTGGATCCTTTGCCGTTGGTGCCGCCGATATGGACGAATTTAAGTTTTTTCTCGGGATTACCGAGACGGTCAAGAAGCTCGATCGTCTTTGTAAGACCCAGTTTCTTGCTCATCCATCTCAGTCCGTGGACATAATCAAGTGCTTCTTTAATGTTCATTTCAGTTCTAACCTCTGTCCTCAGACATTCTTAAGATTTTTGTTTGCCGTTGCCAGCATGAGTTTGATACGGTTCAGCTGGTTGACTTCCGATGCTCCGGGATCGTAATCCACCGCAACGATATTGGCTCCGGGGAACTGTCTTCTCAGTTCTTTGATAACGCCCTTGCCCACAATGTGGTTGGGTAGGCAGGCAAAAGGCTGACAGCAGACAATGTTGGGAACGCCGGAATGGATGAGTTCCACCATTTCTCCCGTAAGGAACCACCCTTCACCGGTCTGGTTACCCATGGATACTATGGGTTTTGCATAGTCCGCAAGTTTTGCTATATGGGTGGGAGCCTCAAAGCGCTTGCTCCTGTTGAGTTCCTTCACCGCATCTTTTCTCATGAACTCATAGAAAGCAACGATCATATTGTTGATCCTGCGGGATTTCTTGGATTTGCCCAGTGCTTCATACTTGAAGTTTGCGTTGTAGGAGCAATATGCAAGGAAATCCATAAGGTCCGGCATCACTGCTTCCGCTCCTTCCGCCTCCAGTAGATCCACAAGATAATTGTTGGCTGCGGGAAGGAACTTTACAAGTATCTCTCCCACTATGCCCACTCTGGGCTTTCTGATGTCCTTTAAGGGGATCTCGTCAAAGTCTTTGATGATGGCTTTGATGTTCTTCCTAAAATCTCTGAACCTGCCCGTCTTAACCTGCTCAATGCACTTTTGTTTCCATTTTTCGTGAAGCTCGTTCACTGACCCGGGAACAAGTTCATAGGGTCTTGTTCTGTAGACCACCCGCATAAAGATGTCGCCGTATACAAGAGCCATCATGGAACGTATGATCATCTTGGGTTCAAGTTTGAAACCGGGGTTCTTTTCAATGCCCGATGTGCTCAGGGAGATGACAGGAACCTGTTCCATACCTGCTTTCTTAAGCGCTCTTCTGATGAAAGCGATGTAGTTTGTGGCACGGCAGCCGCCGCCTGTCTGGGTGATGAGCAATGCTGTCCTGTTCACATCATACTCTCCCGACTGCAATGCGGCGATCATTTCGCCCACCACAAGAAGAGACGGGTAACATGCATCGTTGTTTACGTATTTAAGTCCCGTATCTATGGTCTGTCTGTCGGGCTGAGGAAGTTCAACCACATTCAGACCGCAGGAAGCCATGGCAGGTGCCAGAATGTCAAAATGTATTGGAGACATCTGTGGCACAAGAACAGTGTAATTCTTCCGCATCTCTTCGGTGAAGATCACGCGATGATAGGCAGAATCCTTTACTTCCGCGGTCACTCCCTTACGCTTACGATCATTGATGGCAGAAAGCAGTGAACGGATGCGGATGCGTGCTGCTCCCAGATTGTTGACTTCATCGATCTTAAGCATTGTGTAGATCTTGCCGGAGCCTGTCAATATGTCCGCAACCTGATCCGTGGTGACAGCGTCAAGTCCGCAGCCGAAGGAGAAAAGCTGGATGAGATCCAGATCCGGATTCTCACGTACATAGCTGGCTGCGGCATACAGTCTTGAATGGTACATCCACTGATCCACAACAATGGTGGGACGATCCACGGGACGAAGATGAGAAACGGAATCCTCAGTAAGCACCGCAACGCCGTAGGATGTAATAAGTTCGGGAATACCATGGTTGATCTCCGGATCGATATGGTAAGGACGACCCGCCAGAACTATGCCGTGGATCTTATTATCCTTAATGTACTGAACAGCGGCCTCTCCCGCTCTTCTCATGTCGCCTCTGGCCTTAAGGAGTTCAAGCCAAGCCGCATGCGCAGCAGCCTCCACTTCCACGGTCCCTATTCCGTTCTCTTCTCCGAAGAACTTCACAAGACGATCTGTGATGATCTCTTCGGATTCAAGAGAAACAAAGGGATTCTGGAATCTGACATTCTCAGCTCTTATCTCTTCAACGTTATTTTTAATGTTTTCGCCGTAGCCTGCCACCATGGGGCAGTTGTAATGATCTCCCGCTCCGGCGAATTCTGTTCTTTCGTACACAACGCAGGGATAAAAAATGTACTTGATGCCCTGCTTTATGAGCCAGGTCACATGACCGTGGGCAAGCTTCGCGGGATAGCATTCCGATTCCGAAGGAATGGACTCTATGCCCATCTCATAGATCTTTCTGGAGGACACAGGTGAAAGCACCACTCTGTAACCAAGAGAAGTGAAAAAGGTGAACCAGAAAGGATAGTTCTCGTACATGTTGAGAACTCTGGGAATACCCACAGTTCCTCTGGGAGCAGCAAATTCTTCCAGAGGTTCATAGCCGAAGACTCTCTTCAGCTTATAGGCAAAAAGATTGGGGATGCCGGTATTGGATTTCTCTTTTCCCAAGCCCTTTTCGCAACGGTTTCCGGAAATGAAATGTCTGTTTTCCGGGAAATGGTTGATGGTAAGCAGGCAGTGGTTGGTACAGCCTTGGCATCTTGTAAGGGTGGAAGAAAATGTCAATTCCTCGATCTCTTTAAAAGAAAGCATTGTGGACTTCTGACCTTCGTAATGCTCCCTCGCGATAAGAGCCGCACCGAAGGCTCCCATGATGCCCGCTATGTCGGGACGAACAACTTCCGCATCAACTATCTTCTCCAGACCGCGGAGAACGGCATCATTGTAGAATGTCCCCCCCTGAACCACGATCTTGTTGCCCAGATCCTTGGCGTCGCTGACCTTGATAACCTTATAAAGGGCATTTTTGATAACAGAGTAAGCAAGTCCGGCGGAAATGTCCGACACGCTTGCTCCTTCCTTCTGAGCCTGCTTTACTTTAGAGTTCATGAAGACCGTGCATCTTGTACCAAGGTCGATGGGGTTTTCCGCAAAAAGTGCGATCTTGGCAAAATCAGCCACTTCGTAGTTCAGTGACTTGGCAAAAGTTTCAATGAAGGAACCGCAGCCCGAAGAACAAGCTTCGTTCAGCTGAACGGAATCCACCGCGTGATTCTTGATCTTAATGCATTTCATATCCTGGCCGCCGATGTCAAGAACACAATCCACTTCGGGATCGAAAAAGGAGGCAGCATAGTAATGGGCAACAGTTTCCACTTCACCCTCATCAAGGATGAGTGCCGCCTTAAGCAGTGCTTCTCCGTAACCAGTTGAGCAGGAACGCACGATCCTTGCGCTCTCGGGCAATTTGTCGGCTATCTCTTTTATGGCTTTTATGGCAGTCTTCAAAGGGCTGCCGTTGTTGTTCTGATAGAAGGAATAAAGAAGGGAACCGTCTTCTCCCACAAGAGCCACTTTTGTGGTGGTGGAACCTGCGTCTATACCGAGATAGCAATTACCGGAATAGGTGCTGAGCTCTCCCTTTCTGACAGTAGCCTTTTCATGTCTCTTTTTGAACTCGTTGTAAGCCTCTTCATCGGCAAACAGAGGTTCCATACGTGCAACCTCAAAGTCCATTTTAATGCCCTGTTCAAGGCGAAGGACCATATCGGAAAGAAGGATCCTTTCCTCTGTCCTGTTGTTTTCCCTTGCGCTCATGCCCGATCCCATTGCAGCAAAGAGGTGGGAATTGCCGGGTGCGATGACCGCCTCCGGAGGAAGGTTGAGGGTTCTGATGAAAGCCTCTTTAAGTTCCGTAAGGAAATGAAGAGGTCCTCCGAGAAAGGCCACATTTCCTCGAATGGGCTTACCGCAGGCGAGTCCGCTTATGGTCTGGTTTACCACAGCCTGAAAGATGGATGCGGAAAGGTCTTCCTTGGACGCGCCTTCATTGATCAGAGGCTGGATGTCAGTTTTTGCGAAAACACCGCATCTTGCAGCTATGGGATAGATGGCCTTGTAATTTTTGGCATATTCATTAAGACCCGCAGCATCGGTCTTTAGGAGAGATGCCATCTGGTCGATGAAAGAGCCTGTACCGCCGGCGCATATGCCGTTCATTCTCTGCTCTACTCCGCCTGTGAAGTAGATGATCTTGGCATCCTCGCCTCCCAGCTCAATGGCAACATCGGTCCTGGGCGCAAATTCCTGAAGTGCGTTGGCCACAGCCACCACTTCCTGAACAAAAGAAACATTCAGGTGCTTGGCAAGGGTCAGACCGCCGGAGCCCGTAATGGCAGGCTGGAGCATACACTCCCCCGTCACTTCCTTTGCTTTGTTCAATATCCTTGCAAGAGTCCCCTGTATATCCGCATAATGTCTCCGGTAATCAGAGAACAAAAGTTCGCCGTTTTCATTAACAATTGCCGCTTTAACCGTTGTGGAGCCTATATCGATCCCCAAATAATAAAGTGGAAGATTCTCTGTCATTTCTGTTTCCTCATATATTTATAATATGGCGTATTATATCATGTAATAATCAAAATTGCTACATCATGTCAAAAAATATGATGCCCTACGGCATCATATGCGTGGTGCTGTTCTGTCACAGATTTTCTATCTGCCAGTCTATGGGAGCCATCCCGTTTTCCTTCAGAATGGCATTTGTTTTTGAAAAGTGCCTGCACCCGAAAAAGCCTCTGTAAGCTGACAAAGGGCTGGGATGAGGTGCTGTGAGGATCACATGTCCGGGATTGGTGATGAGTCCGGCCTTTCTCTGTGCCGGGCTTCCCCAAAGAAGAAACACTACGGGAGTCTCCTTCTCGTTAAGTGCCTTAAGGGCTGCATCCGTGAAGTTTTCCCATCCGTGTCCCGCATGGCTGTTTGCCTGATGTGCTCTCACCGTCAACACGGTGTTCAGCATCAGGACTCCCTGTTTTGCCCATTTGGTAAGAAGTCCGTTGTTTGGAATGTAACATCCCAGATCGTCATGCAGTTCCTTGTAGATGTTCTGAAGACTGGGGGGAACGTCTGTAGGCGGCAGAACCGAAAAGCAAAGGCCGTGAGCCTGCCCCGCATTGTGATAGGGATCCTGCCCCAGTATCACAACTCTTGTGTCTGCAAAGGAAGTGTAATGGAATGCATTGAAAATGTCGTTTGAAGGAGGATAGACCACCTGAGTGTCATACTCTTTTTTCACAAACCCGAACAATTCCCTGTAGTAAGGCTTTTTATATTCATCTTTCAAATGATCGTTCCAGTCGTTTGAAATGGCGCTCATTACAGTCTTACGGAAATTCCCTTGTCTCTCAGGAATCTCTTTACCTCCGAAATCTCAAGTTCTTTATAATGGAAAAGGGTTGCCGCCAGAGCCGCATCCGCTTTTCCCTCCGTCAGAACATCGCTGAAATGCTCGCATTTACCCGCTCCGCCCGAAGCGATGACGGGAACGTTCACAAGCTCCGCGATGGTCCTTGTAAGTTCAATATCATATCCGTTTTTGGTGCCGTCAGCATCCATGGAAGTCACAAGAAGTTCTCCCGCTCCGAGGCTTACAGCCTTCTGCGCCCACTCCACAGCGTCGATCCCCATGTCTATCCTGCCGCCGTTCTTGTAAATGTTCCATCCTTGCCCGTCTTCCCTTCTCTTGGCATCGATGGCCACCACCACACACTGACTTCCGAATTTGTCAGCAGCTTTGGAAATGAGTTCAGGATCCATTATGGCTGCGGAATTTACAGCCACCTTGTCGGCTCCTTCTCTAAGAATAACCTTAAAATCATCGATTGTACGTATTCCCCCTCCCACAGTGAAAGGGATGAATATGGCTTTGGATATCTTCCTTACAAGATCCGCCTTGATCTCTCTGGCATCCGATGATGCAGTGATGTCCAAAAAAACCAGTTCGTCCGCTCCTGCTGCATCATATGCGGCTGCCGTCTCAACAGGGTCTCCGGCGTCTCTTAAGTTAACAAAATTTATTCCCTTGACTACTCTTCCGTCCTTTATGTCAAGGCACGGTATGATCCTTTTTGTAAGCATAGTCTCTCCTTAAATCTCGGCAAAGTTCTTTAAGATCGCAAGTCCCGTCTTTCCGGATTTTTCCGGATGAAATTGACAGGCAAAGACGTTTCCGCATTCAACCGCAGCGTCAAAAGGATGGATGTAATCACAGGTCGCTGCCACAATGTTTTTGTCTTTCGCATCAAGGTAGTAGGAATGAACGAAATAAACATAGGCTCCGTCGGGAATGCCTTTAAAGAGTCTGCTGTCTTCCCTTAACTTTATTGAATTCCAGCCGATCTGAGGTATCTTGAAGCCGGGAGTGTTTTCAAATTTTTTGATGCTTCCCTTGAAGATCCCAAGGCCCGGAACATTTTCCCCTTCTTCGCTGGACTCAAAAAGCATCTGCATCCCCAGGCATATGCCCAAAAGAGGGATCCCTTTTTTTACAGCCTTTTTAACGGTGTCCGCAAGTCCCGAAGATGTGAGCATGTTCATCGCATCGCCGAAAGCTCCGACACCGGGCAGGACGATCTTTTCAGAGTCCAATATGGTTTTCTCGTCTGAAGTGATCAGAGTCTCATAGCCCAGAAAATCAAATGCTTTTTCAACGCTCTCAAGATTTCCTGCGCCGTAATCAATGATGGTAATCACAGCCAACCTCCTGTCTCATAAACCATTTACCGAAAAATGGGCAGAGTATGCGCTCCGCCCATTACATCATTATCAACAGACTTCAATCGCCGGTTCCCAGTCCGAGACGATCTACTGTTTCATATATATATCTGGTGTAGTAAAGATTTGCATCATATTCGCCGTAGGTTTCCTTCAGCAGATCGTAATGCTCAAGAACGAACAATGCTTCTGATTCATCAATACCGTAAACATTCTGAAGTGTGTTCAGGATCTCTCTTCTCACAAAATACATATCATCCTGAGCGCCAAGATCACTTGCATGAGCAAACCATTTTCTGAATCTCAAAAGACCCTTGAAAAGATCGTTGAGACCGCCTCTGTAATCATTCAGCTTCTCATGATTGTGGAAAGCCGTGAGGTGAATGTTAACGTAGTTAACGGTGAGGATCTTGTCATAGAGATCCGCATCCTCGTCTTCTATGTCCAGACCATAAACCTTATCATAGGCTTTGGTGTAGTAGTTGACATCCTGGTAGATCAAGGCATTGTTGAAAAGTTTCGACGCCTGACGGACTCCAATGTTGTAAGACAATGTGATGCCTGCGCTTACAGTGACGGCAACGATGCCGATGAAAAGTGCAAAGATCACGAGAATGCCCCACTTGTTGAGTTTTGTGGTGTTACCCACATCCTCTAAAATGAGAGCACTGGCCTGTTCGAGTTTTTTCTGTCTTGCAAGTTCCTTCTCTTCGGCAGTCTGTCTTGCTTTTAACGCCTTTGCTTCCGCAGCTGCCTTCTTCTTCTCGTCCTTTTCAGCCTTCTTGGCTTCCTTGAGAGCCTTTTTGGCTTCGGCTTTCTCAGCCTTCTTCTTGTCTATCTCTTCCTGAGTCGGCTCAGGTTTTATCTTGTCTTCAGGGATCTTTACATTACCGAAGAGCTGAATGTACCAGGGTAGTTTTTCCTTATCCACAGCACTCTTTCTGGGCTTAACAGGTTTGTCTTCTTCCGGTTTTTCAAGATCGATCTCGTTAAGGAGATTGTCGAGAGCTGCCAGATCATCCTCGTCAAAGGAATCCACTCCCATGTTGCCCAGCATGCTGCTGAGTCCGTTGTTGTCCGATGTATTCTCCTCCGCATTGAAGGTAAATCCTTCCATGGGATCGTTATATTGGGCGACATAATTGTCCGCATTCTCTTCCGAATTCTCTTCGCTCTTTTCCGAATTCTCTTCGCTCTTTTCCGAATTGTATTCCTGAGGTTCTTCGGATCCTGAATTCAGGAAATCAAAGGCCTCTTCTTCATCGTTGTTGTCAGTTTCCTGCGAAACCTCATCCGAAACAGCATCAGGTGCCTCATTGCTTTCCTTCGGAACAGAACCCGTATCATAAAGATCTCCGAAAGCATCGTTGTTATCGTTAAAGTCGTTACTCTCAGGTTCGGATGCCGTCAATCCGAATAGATCACTCAGATCATCGGATACAGAACTCTCCGTATTATCTTCGATATTATCTTCTTCCCCGGCTTCTTCTTCCTGTTCTTCTTCCTCTGCATAGAAGACCGAAGGTTCTCCTTCAGCATCCTTAAGAGCAAAGGTGTCCTCGGAGTCTGCCTGTTCAGCTTTGTTTTTCAGGGCATTCAGAGGTTTTTCTTCCGCTTCGTCAGCTTCGATGTTGAACACCTCATCTGCAAGATGGGTTTCCATCTGGCTTTCGGAAACTTGATCCTTGCTGACACCTTCAAAAAAGTCAAAGCCGTCAAAGTTCATATCGTCATCTTCGGACTTTTCTTTTTCCTCTTCGTCTTTGTCATCGGAAACGAAACTGCTGATATCAAAACCGTTGTCGCCGGCATCTTCTTCATTTTCCTCGTTCTCGTCTTCATGAGAGATCTCCGTATAAGAGTTTCCCTCATGATTAAGATCTCCGAAAAGAGAATCGAGAGCATCCCCTTCCTCAGAAGCGATACTGTCATCATTGCCGTTCAGTTCATAGGTATATTTGCCCTCATCAGTGAAGATCTTATCTTCTTCGGGAACATCACTGTCACTGACAGGTGTATCATTTTCTATAAAAATATCGTTGTCGCTGTCTTCAGACATAGCAAACAGCTCTCCGGAGGCTCCTTCCTCGGAAAGCTCGTTGCTTATTATTTCATCGATAACAGCATCATCATAGTCATCGAAAATGTTATAGTTTTCAATCTCCCCTGCAGTAACCTTCGTGGCAGGCTTTTCAGCGGCCACAGGTTTCTTTTCCGTTTTCGGTAACGAAACCGGAGTATCTTTAACTTCCGGCACATCTTCAAACTTCGGAGCATCTTCAATTCCGGAAGTTTCTTCCGCCTCAGGCTTTTCTTCTGTCTTCGGCTTTGCTGCGTTTTCGTCGGTTTCGGTCTTTTTTCTCTTCTTGTATACCGAAAATCTGTTGTCGTCTTCCGGTTTATTACCGTCAGAATTTAGCCCGTTCAGGAGACTGTCAAGATAAGATTCATCTGTTGGCATCTGTAGTACTCCGGGTAATAGTTAATTAGTTCAAAATGAGCTTATCGATCTCTCCCACAAGACGGCCGATCTGAGGTTTTGTGATCTGAGCATCGGCGCCGAGTGATTTTCCTTTGACAATGAGTTCGTCACTGATCATTGATGAGAAGATGATAACGGGAATGTTCTTCATCTTGTCATCTGTCTTGATGAGCTTTGTGAGATGATGTCCGTCCATACGGGGCATCTCGATATCCGTGATAATAAGCTTAACCTTATCGGTGATGTTACCGCTTTTGTTGAGTTCGGTAAGCTTGTCCCAAGCTTCCTGACCATCCATGTTTACGATGAGATTTGAATAACCTGCTTTCTTAAGGCAATCCTGAAGAAGCTTTGAAAGAAGAGCGGAATCTTCCGCGATAAGGATGGGCTTTGAATTTCTCTGTCTGAAACCAAGTTCATCAACATCGCTGACCTTAAGGGATGTATCGGGAGAAATGTCTGCAATGATCTTTTCGAAATCAAGAAGAACAATGAGTCTTCCGTCCAGCTTAACAATACCGGTGGCAACGCCCTTGCCCTGTCCGTTAAGGGTTGCGTCGGGCTTAAGGACTTCTTCCCATGATACTCTGTGAATGCCTACTACGGAATGTACATGGAAAGCTGCATTTGTATTGTTGAAGTAAGTAACGATGTAAAGATCGTTCTTGATCTCGTCCGACTCGGGGAGATTGAGCACCTTGGAAAGGCTGATGCTTGTGATGACTTCATCACGAGGCATGAAGATTCCTTCAATGCAGGGATTGGCATTGGGAACGGGAACTGCAGGCGTGTACTGCAAAATTTCACGAATCTTTGCTACATTGATGCCGTAACGGTTCTCTCCCACCATAAATTCCAGGATCTCAAGTTCATTCGTTCCGCTTTCTAACAAGATGTTGGTATCCATATTTATTCCTCCGTGTTAGGTTATTTCATTGCCTAAATATTTAGTAAATTATATAACATATCAGACTATTTTTCAATTGATTTGCCACAAGTTTATTGTATTTTAATTATCACGCTTTCGTTGTATTTGTTGGTTATCAGCAATCCCGCCGAGTTGATCTCGATGTTCTCCGGGATCTTGAAAACAATTACAGCGCCGTTGACTCCGTTGTATCTTCCGCCGGGTTCGATGGGCTCTCCCAGAGGATCGTCGGAATCTATGCCTATGTAATAAAGGGCATTTTTCGCATAAAGCGCGGCAACTTCATAATCAAAATACATTTCATCCACGCCGTTTATCATGATCAAACTTCGCAGATCCATGTCAAAAGTCTTGAGATACTTGGTTTCCGAAGTCTCATTTATGATGACGATCTTCACTGCAAGATATTCATACCCGTCTATTTCCGTCAAAGGAATGTAGGAATCACCTATGGAGAAAGTCTTTTCCGGCTTGCTCGCTCCCGCATAGAGCACATTAAAATCCTCCGCACCTATTACCTTGGCCAGCTGATTCCAGGTTTCCGAAGTGTTTGCCGGAAACGGAGTGGGCGTGGGTGTAAAAGTCGGTGTGGGTGTCGGTGTCTTGGTGGCATTGGGATCCACCGGAGTAGCCGTAGGCCTCGGTGTGGGCGTAGGTGTGTCCGTGGGTGTGGGTGTCGGTGTGTCCGTAGGCGTCGGCGTCAATTCCGAAGCATCCAGAAAATCCGATGTATAGTTCATGTCATGCTTTAAAAGCATGTCAGCCATATACTGGGCAACCGCATCCAGCTCTCTCTCCGTCAGAGGGATCTTCTTGACCATACAGCCGCTGAGCCCGAGAAAAGCAAGACATATTAATATGAGCGGAATCTTTTTCTTCACTGAATTCTTCCTCTCTCAATAGATTTAGTGTTCATCTTAAAAATATACCACTTTATCTTGTTTTCGGCAACTTTTCTTTTAAACTTTAGCGTCCGAATCCAGTTCAAACCAAAATTCCACACCGTTGGAATGATTCATCACTCCGAAGGGCTTGTTGTGAGCCTCCATAATAGCCTTGACTATTGACAGCCCTATGCCCGAACCGCCGTATTCACGGGTTCTTGCTTTGTCAACTTTATAGAACTTGATCCAGATCTTGTCCAGATCCTCTTCGGGAATGGGCTTTCCGGTGTTAAATACGGAAATGCGCACGCTCTTTTCCTTCTGTTCCGCCTTTACGTCCACTATCATCTCGTTTTCGCAGTGATTCAACGCGTTTGTGAGGTAATTGGTGAACACTTCCTCTACCATATATTCATCGGCCCAGACTTTCATGGGTCCCTTGGCATTTACCAGGAGTTTCGCTCCCTTGTTTTTGATCAGCAGTTCCGAAGAATTGAGCACTGAAGAAATTACTTCGCATATGTCAAAGCATTTAAGTTCCACTATCTGCTTACCGAACTCGATCTGGTTCAGGGTCAGGAGTTTCTTCACCATGGTGTTCATCTTGCCTGCTTCATCAATGATGACGTCACAGTAAAAATCACGGCTCTCCGCATCATCGTTGATACAGTCCTTGAGCCCTTCGGCATATCCGGAGATCAGCGCTATGGGCGTCTTAAGTTCATGGGTGACATTGGCCAGGAATTCCTTTCTGATCTCATCCGCCTGGGTCTTTTCCTCGATGTCGCTCTGCAGCCTGTTGTTGGCGCTCTTGAGATCCGAGATGGTCTCCTCCAGTTTTTCCGAAAGATGGTTTATGCTCTCTCCCAGTTCTCCGATCTCATCCTTTACTTCCGCATCATACTTGGTGGTGAAATCAAGGTTGGCCATGCTCTTGGCGATGTCGGACAGCTGTCTTACGGGTTTTATCACCCTTTCCGATGCAAGGATCATAAATCCCGACGAAATGATGAGCACCACAAGTCCCGCATAAAGCAGGAAAGAGTTAGCAATCTTTACACTGTCCTTCATGCTCTCAACATTGGTACGTATCAGAACAAAACTGTTATTTTCGCCGTCTCCGGCAAAAAGTTCTATGTAACTGGAAGCGGTCCTGACATCATATGACTTGTATATGGTGTATTTCCCGTCGGGATCCGTATACATGACCTTCTGGTCTTTTCCGAATCCGTGCCCGTTGCCGCCGTTATAGCCGGAAACACGGTCAAAGAACACTCTCTCCTTGATGACAGCATTGTCGGTACTGAAGGAATACTTGTAATTCCAGAGGACGGAAATGGACAGGTTGTACCTGTTGGCTGCCGCCTCAAGGCTTCCGGCATCCATGTCCGACAGGAAGTTTTCCGTATCCGTCTGGGGTGTAACTTCCACCGGCTCGCCCATGGGCGGGAGCATGAGATCACCGTCTCTTTTATTCGGATCGAATTCTCCGCTGAATTCATCCTTAATATCACCTGTGGGAACAGGCTCTGTACTCATGTCGGACATAACTGTGATATCCCGTCCGAGATCAACGGATGCACAAGCACCCTCCGCAGCGTTACTCACATAGGAGGAAACGTCTCCGTCTTCCCCCAGATAGTAGCGGGACAATATGCTTTCCACCGTTGAATAAGTGTTTTTCAGCGCTTCGAGCTTCATGTTTATATAATATTTTTCAAGAAATGACCTGTTCAACACCCAAGTAACAACAATGGCTCCCGCAACGGTAGCCATTATCAAAAGTGTCAGTCTGAATCTCCAGGAGACTTTCATTTTTCCTCCTTAAGCACACCAACCCATATCATCATACTTCGAATTTGTAGCCCATACCCCAGATAGTCTTAATGTAATCCCCTTTCTCCCCCATCTTACTCCTGAGTTTCTTCACATGTGTGTCAATGGTCCTGGCATCGCCGTAATAATCATAGTTCCAGACATTGTTCAGGATCTTTTCTCTTGAAAGTGCTATACCCCTGTTGGTAACAAAGTACTCCAGAAGTTCGAATTCCTTTACGGAAAGGTCGATGGCTGCACCGTCGATCTTAACGGAGTGAGCCTGATGATCCAGGATTATACCGCCCACTTCAATGGTCTCTTCCAGCACGGTGTTGGCTCTTCTTAATATAGCCTCCACTCTTGCCACAAGGATCTTGGGAGAAAAGGGTTTCGAAATGTATTCGTCGACTCCCAGGTCAAATCCCATTAGTTCATCCCTTTCTTCGGAGCGGGCCGTGAGCATGATGATGGGCACCTTTGAATACTGTCTTATCTCCTTCACCACCTGCCAGCCGTCAAGTTTAGGCATCATCACATCAAGAATGATGAGGGATATGTCCTTGTTCTTGTCATCAAAGAACATATCTATGGCCTGTTCACCGTCTTCCGCTTCCAAAACCGCATATCCCTGCTTGGCAAGGAAATCGTGAACCAGTTTTCTCATCCTGCTCTCATCGTCTACCACCAATATCTTAACAACGTCCATCATTCTCCTCCGTCTTTGTCATAAAAGATGCCGTTCTGTTCAAGAAAATACAGTCTGTCGTTTATCCATTCCTGCTTTTCGTCAAGATCCTGCTGCCATGAAGAATACCTGTCCAAAACATCCTGTTCGTACACGCTTTTTAAAGGGGAACTCTTTCCCGTAAGAACAATGACAAACATGCCTATGATGATGATCACAAGCCCTGCCGTCAAAATCTCAAGCCCAAGTATCCTGCGTTTCATTATCTGTTCTTTTGTGAGCCTGATCTTTTCTTTTTCTTTTTTTCTTCTGCTGACCTCGATGACCGGAAGTTCCCTGAGTTTGGAAGCATCCACCATCTGATCGTTAAGAGCGATGCCTCTTAAACGTTTCAGAAAATCAAGTCCCACCACCGTACTGATCACATTCCTGTCTATAAGCTTGTTGTAGAGTGCTATGACAGCATCGGTCCTGCCGAGATCCGCCTTGGATTTGATGTATTCTATTGTTTCATTTTCTTTTCTGGCTTCATTGTACTCTTCTTCGGAGTAAAACGTATAGCCTTTATATTTGTACTCTCTGCTCATAACTCTCCCTAAGAGAACAGGGTTGATAAATGCCCTTTGTATCTTGATAATTTTAACATAATCACATAAAATATAGTATGAAATTTTTTCTAAACCATGATCACTTTGTGAAAAAACAGTGTGCGAACAGCCGCATATATAAGGAAGGGTCTATTTTATGAACAATGAACCAAAGAAATTTTCCTTCAACGGTAATACTCTGAAAATGATAGCCATCATCACCATGCTCATCGATCACATCACCTCCGTTTTTGTTGAAGGCAACGTTTTACCAAAGATCTACGCTTCCTATCTGGGAGGTCAGAGCATGGAATATACCGACAAAGACTACTCCTTTTGGTCCTCTGTAGATTACATCGGTCGCGGCATCGGACGTCTTGCATTTCCGATCTTTGTTTTCCTTCTGGTGGAAGGCTTCATGCATACACGAAATGTCTGGAAATACGCTCTTCGCCTCGGAATCTTTGCTCTGATCTCAGAAATACCTTTTGACATGGCTTTCAACGGCAGCTACTTTGACATGAGCTATCAGAATGTTTACTTTACTCTCCTGATCGGTCTTTTGATGATGACAGGTTTTGAAGCCGTAAACGATCATATAAAGCCGAAACTGCCCAATGTGTTGCTCCAGGCATTGATCTTCTTTGCGGCAATGATGCTCTCTCTGGTCGTTTCATGTGATTATACGGTGATGGGCATAGCTATGATCGCAGCGGTTTATCTTACCAGAAACAACAGGCGGATCATGTGGTTTGCAGTTCTGGTTGCCATAGTTGTTACAATGATCCCCGCAAATTCGAGTTTTCTGGAGGTGCTGGGATGCTTCTCCTTCTTCCTCATAGCCTTCTACAACGGAGAAAGAGGAAGTTTCAATCTGAAGTATTTCTTCTACGCTTTTTATCCTGCACACATCTTGATCCTTGGCCTTTTGAACATGTTCTTACTGAAGTAAGTCTGTTAAAAAAGCGGGAACGACCAAAACGTTCCCGCTGATTTTTATTTCGCGATCATTCTGCAGAAATTCTTCTTGCCCTTCTTAAGGATGATGCCATCCCCTGCAAGTTCCGCCTTTGTATAGGTTTTTTTGAAATCCGTGATCTTATCGTCGTTAACGGAAACTCCGCCCTGCTCCACGTTTCTTCTTCCGTCTCCGCGTGAAGAAACGAAGCCTGCTTTCATGAGAAGCGAAATGATGTCGATGGAGCCATCAACCAGATCCTCATCGGAGATCTCGCATGAAGGCATGTTGGAATCGTCTCCTCCGCCTGCAAAAAGTGCCTTGGAAGCGTCGAGAGCCTTCTTTGCCTCTTCTTCTCCGTGAACCATCTTTGTGAGTTCGAAGCCCAGGATCTCCTTTGCCTTGTTGAGCTCGCTGCCTTCCCACTTTTCCATTTTTTCGATCTCTTCAAGAGGAATGAAAGTAAGGAGCTTTAAGCACTTGATGACATCTGCGTCGCCCACGTTTCTCCAGTACTGGAAGAACTCGAAGGGAGTGGTCTTGTTGGGATCGAGCCATACTGCATTACCTGCGGTCTTGCCCATCTTATTTCCGTGGGAGTCCGTAAGAAGTGTGATGGTCATGGCATGAGCATCCTTACCCAGCTTACGACGGATGAGTTCTGTTCCTCCAAGCATGTTGCTCCACTGATCGTCACCGCCGAACTCCATGTTGCAGCCGTACTTCCGGAAAAGCATATAGAAATCGTAGCTCTGCATGATCATATAGTTGAATTCGAGGAAGGTGAGTCCCCTTTCCATTCTCTGCTTGTAGCATTCTGCTCTGAGCATATTGTTTACGCTGAAGCACGCTCCCACTTCTCTCAAAAGCTCGACATAATTGAGTTTTAAGAGCCAGTCCGCATTGTTAACCATCATTGCTCCGCCTTCTCCGAAGTCAATGAACTTTTCCATCTGGCGCTTAAAGCACTCTGCATTGTGATCGATGTCTTCCTTTGTGAGCATCTTTCTCATGTCGCTCTTTCCGGAAGGATCGCCGATCATGGTGGTTCCGCCTCCAATAAGCGCAATGGGCTTGTTTCCTGCCATCTGCAGTCTCTTCATGAGAGAAAGTGCCATGAAATGTCCTGCAGTAAGAGAATCAGCTGTGCAGTCAAATCCGATGTAGAAAGTTGCTTTTCCGGCATCGATCATCTTTTTGATCTCAGCCTCGTCCGTTACCTGGGCGATCAATCCTCTCGCCACCAGTTCTTCGTAACATGTCATAATAAAACCTCCTGAAAATGAAAAACGCCTCGCCCTTAAATAAGGACGAGGCGAGACTTTGCTCCGTGTTACCACCTTAATTCACAAGCAGCTCACACTGCCTGTCTCAGCAGGTACTTTCATACCCTTGCGATGTAACGGTCGCTTCCCGTTGCAGCCTACTTAAGATTTCGGTGCAAGACTCCGGGACGTATTCACATTTATTCCGCTTAGCCTCTCATCAACCGGCTATTTTCTGTAAGCTTTCCTAATGCTACTCTTTCCCATCAATGTCTTTGATGTGATAATTCTAACAAAATTATTCTGATTGTCAAGTACAAACTTACTTTGTGGGAACAAGCTTTGTCTGACCGCCCATGTAAGGCTGCAATGCCTTGGGGATCAAAACGCTTCCGTCTGCCTGAAGGTTGTTCTCAAGGAAAGCGATGAGCATTCTGGGAGGAGCAACAACAGTGTTGTTGAGGGTGTGAGGAAGGTACTTCTCACCGTTCTCGCCCTGAACTCTCATGCGGAGTCTTCTTGCCTGAGCATCTCCGAGATTCGAGCAGGAACCTACTTCAAAGTACTTCTTCTGTCTGGGTGACCATGCCTCAACGTCAAGGGACTTGACCTTAAGATCTGCCAGGTCTCCCGAGCAGCACTCGAGGGTCCTTACGGGGATATCAAGGCTTCTGAAAAGATCTACTGTGTTCTGCCAGAGCTTATCGAACCACATGGGGCTCTCTTCGGGCTTGCAGACAACGATCATCTCCTGCTTTTCAAACTGATGGATCCTGTAAACGCCGCGTTCCTCAATGCCGTGTGCGCCCTTTTCCTTTCGGAAGCAGGGTGAGTAGCTGGTGAGTGTCTGGGGAAGTGTCTTCTCAGGTATCATCTGATCGATGAACTTACCGATCATGGAGTGCTCGGAAGTACCGATGAGGTAAAGATCCTCTCCCTCGATCTTGTACATCATGGCATCCATCTCTGCGAAGCTCATAACACCCGTAACAACATCCGCACGGATCATAAAGGGAGGTACGCAGTACCTGAAACCACGTCCGATCATGAAATCACGGGCATAGGCGATGACTGAAGAATGAAGTCTTGCAATGTCGCCCATGAGGTAGTAGAAACCGTTTCCGGCAACACGTCTTGCGGAATCAAGATCTATGCCGTCAAAACGCTCCATAATGTCTGTATGATAAGGGATCTCGAAATCGGGAACCACAGGCTCACCAAAACGCTCGATCTCAACATTTTCGGAATCGTCCTTACCGATGGGCACGGAAGGATCGATGATGTTGGGAATGGTCATCATAATGGTCTTGATCTTCTCTGCATATTCAGGCTCAAGTTTTTCAAGTTCCGCAAGTCTCTCAGAGAACTCTGCCACTTTCTTCTTCTCAGCCTCAGCCTCGTCTTTCTTTCCCTGTGCCATAAGAGCACCAATGCTCTTTGCGATCTTGTTCTTCTCGGCACGAAGGGAATCTGCCTCCTGCTTGAACTCACGGCTCTTTTTGTCGAGCTCGATAACTTCGTCAACAAGGGGAAGTTTGCTGTCCTGGAACTTATTTCTGATGTTCTGCTTAACAACTTCGGGATTCTCACGTAAGAATTTTATGTCTATCATAATATACTCCGTTTCTGCGACTGCTACGCTAAAATATTGAAAAACATTATATGCCATCAATCGGTAAATTTCAATTCTATTTCAAAATTCTTTTCCAGATATTGCTTCATATATGTTCCCCTTCTTTGGAAAAAGTTCCTGATGTCGTTTGTGTAGCCTTCAAGGTGATGGCTCCAGGCCCATATGCTGCTTTCTCCGTTTTTCCTCAATTGCTCAAGGTAACTGTAGAAATACTTCATTTCCGTAGAGCGCTCATCGTTCATTTCGTTAAGGACTCTGTTGACATTCTCGTAAGAAAGGGCTCCCTCTGCCAGTTCACAGACAAAGGAAACGAAAAGATCGCGACAATCCTCCCTTTTCATGAGATTCGCGAAAAGAGGCGCATAGCGTTTGTTTGTCACCGTTTTGTTCTTGTCATCCTTTATCTTTTGCTCCAGTACGGCCTCAAGGGTGTCGTAGTTTGCCTTACATTCCTTCTGGTCATAGAGCCCCATGCCGTAATCCATATCATGCAAAAGGAAACGCCATCTTCCGTCATATATGGTGCCTTCCTCGTAATCCTCTCCTTCGGCGGCATAGTACCTGTAGCATTTATAGTTGTTATCAGGCCAGTCCTTGTTTCCGATGAAGATGTTGAAGGCGTAGTACTTTATGTAGTTCTCCACGTCCATGAAAGCACAGAGCTGTTCGTATGCCTCCATGTCCGTAAGGTCAAGTTTTATAAGTTTAGCATATTCTGTGTTGTACGCCTTGGCTGCTTTTACATTGTCCGCATCGTCATCCGTAACGTTCTTTTTGGTCTCACTGCCCTCAACAATGGCAAATTCACCGTTTTTACCCTTATCTCCGTACTTGTTCTTGAAATAATTGTCGCAATAGGTCTCGTGCAGCCAGTAGAAGCCTCTGTACTCGCCGTTGATGAAGTAGATGGCGGGTGCCACGGCCTCGTAGTCCGTAAAACCTGCTTCCGAAGCCAGAGTTTGCGCCAGTTCATCTCTGATCCACGCAAACTGGTAGTCATTGCCGCTGTCTCTAAGAACCAGTTTCTTGTATTTTTTGACATATCCGTCCTCATAAAGCTTTTCGGTGTTGAAAAAGTTGTATCTGAAGTTCTTGTTTCCCGGATCATAACTCTCTCTGGCAAAAAGCTTCACGGATTTCAAATAGTTCTGCCTCGAGAAAGCGCCGTAGATCCTGAGTCCCGCAAACTGATCCAGGATCACATTCCCATCCTTGTCCCAGGCACGCACATAAACAGGTTTTTCACTGTTAACGCCTTTTCGGGAATAATTTTTCCCATAGAACAGTCCAAAGGGCGCATCCGTCAGATCCGCCGGATCACCCGTAATAGAGAAAACGTAAGTGGAGATCTTTCTTGTGACGGGAAGGTTCAGCACCTCATAGATCGTCTCCCCTTCCGGAGGCATCAGCACATAAGGCGAAGGCGTGGGCGTTGACGTGGATGTGGGCGTTGATGCCGATGTGGGAGTGGACGTTATTGCCGGCGTTGCCGTAACACTCTCCTCCTTTTCTCCGCAGGCACTCAGTGCCATCACTGCCATCATCGCCATAAAAAACATAAATACTTTCTTCATATAAACCTCATCTTTCCCAATAAAATGTCCCATACTTATCTGATTATACATTATTTACGTGAAAAATCATGCTGTTTTTTGGGGGAGAAGAGGGGATATTTTTAGATATGGACAAAAAAAGAGGGATCTCTCCCTCAAAAAAAGCTGGAAGCGGGAATCGAACCCGCGACCTACGCATTACGAGTGCGTCGCTCTACCGACTGAGCCATTCCAGCATCTCAGACCCTTAAAAGATCCGAAATCGAGGCGACGGGATTTGAACCCACGACCTCTGCGTCCCGAACGCAGCGCTCTACCAAACTGAGCCACACCTCGAGTCGCCTAAAAATCAAGCTTTGTTATTATGCAACACTTCGCCAAAAAAGTCAACCGAAAAAAACTTAAAACAAATAATCAAACAATTTCTTTGTGTCATCAAAATACACGTCACTGTTCTTCTGCATAAAGGCTCTGATCTCAGGGACATTATTGCACCATCCCGCTCCGATGAAATCAACACCAAAGGCCCTTGCCATGTCATAGCCGGGCTTAAGATCATCGATGACGGCTATATCCGACTTTTTAAGGCAGTATTTCTCACTGATGACCTCCAGGGCATAGGGATCCGGCTTTCTTCTTTCGTTGGGCAGTTCCCAGCCGAAGATCTCGTCGGGTTCCGGAAGGCAGTTCTCCTTGTAATCCCTTCTGATGTTAAAATCAAAGGAATGAGAAGAAACTACGATGAGACCGCCCTCGGCCTTTTCGCGTTCCAAGACTTCCTTCATGCCGGGATAGACCGAGGGAACTCTGGTGGAAACATATTCCTTCCAGATCAGTTCTTCACGTTTGAATTCCTCGGGAGTCATTTTGTAATAATCTCTGCAGTATTCCAAAAATCCGGGATCGAAATTAAATCTGAAATAATCATCCACGGAGACGGTCTCACCCGGCCTCATGATGCGAAGTGCTTCAAGAAAGGCCGGGTAATGGATCTCTGCAGTGCTGCTGACCACGGTGTCATCGTGATCCAGTACCAAACATTTATATCTCATAAAACCTCATTATTTTGTGAGTAACATCATGATCTCATTGGATCTCTCAACGAATCTGGTCATTGCTTCGGGCTCAAGAGGCTTGTGTGCAAGGGAAGCAAGATCGTAGAGCTGTTCGCAGATGAGTTTTGCGTTTTCTTCCTTGGGATTCTCGAAAAGGTACTTCACAAGTGCATGATTAGCATTCAGCACAAGGGTCTGTCCCATTCCGGGTTCGTCATTGCCAAAGCCCATGCCGTTCATGGAGTACATTCTCATCATATCCTGCATTCTGCGGGTCTCTTCGGAAAGGGTGATCATGGCGGCAACCTTTTCGCTCTTGATCTTTTCAACCTTTACTTCAAGCTTGTCCTTGTTAAGATTCTTTCTGAAAAGCTTTGTGAGCTTGTCTGTTTCCGACTTAAGCTCGTCAGCGCTTGTCTCATCCTTGAAATCATTCGCAACTTCGGCATCGATCCTCATGAACTTAACGTTCTCGGAAGAATACTCCAGCTGATTGATGAAAGGCTGGTCAATGTTATGGGTGAGGATGACCGCATCCTTACCGTTCTCTTTGAAGATGTTGATGTACTGGCTCTGCTGCTTTTCGTCGGTCACATAGTAAACGACGTCCTTCTTCTTTTCTTTGTCTTCCGCAGTTTCATCCTTTTTTTCGTCTGCGGGGGCATTTTCAACCACTTTGGCTTCTACCTTGTTTCCGTTCTCATCAAGAGCCTCGGTCTCAGCGGTCTCGCCCTTGGAAGCCTTGATGTACTCGGGAAGTGTGATGTACTTTCCTTCGAGGTTCTTGTAGATCATGTAATCCTTGATCTTGTCGCGGAACTTGTCATCCTTTAAGCAGCCGTATTTGATGAAGGGAGAAAGATCGTCCCAGTACTTTTCGTAATTTTCCCTCTCGGTCTTGAACATACCGATGAGCTTGTCTGCCACCTTCTTGGTGATGTAATCGGAGATCTTCTTAACAAAACCGTCGTTCTGCAACGCGCTTCTCGAAACGTTGAGAGGCAGGTCGGGACAGTCGATGACACCCTTCAGGAGAAGCAGGAACTCAGGGATGACTTCCTTGATGTTATCCGCAATGAAGACCTGATTTGAATAGAGTTTTATCTTTCCTTCGATGGAATCATACTCTGTGTTGATCTTGGGGAAGTAAAGAATACCCTTTAAGTTAAAAGGATAGTCCATGTTCAGGTGGATCCAGAACAAAGGCTCCTTGTAATCCATGAAAACATCGCGGTAGAACTTCTTGTATTCTTCTTCCGTGCAGTCACCGGGTGTCTTTGTCCAAAGAGGATGGATGTCGTTGATGGGTTCGGGTTTCTTGGGCTCCTTCTTCTCATCATCCTTCTTGTCTTCGTCTTTCTTTTCCTCTTCCTTGGCATTCTCATCCTTGAAATAGATGGGAACAGGCATGAAGGAACAGTACTTTTCTATGATCTCCTTAGCTTTGTAAGCGTTGGAGAATTCATATGAATCCTCGTTCAGGTAGAGGACGATGGTGGTTCCTCTCTCTTCCTTCTCGCCCTCGCTCATCTCAAAGCTCATGCCACCCTCGGACTCCCAGTAAACGGGAGTGCTGCCTTCCTTGTAGGAAAGGGTGTCAATGGTAACCTTGTCCGCTACCATGAATGCCGAGTAGAAACCAAGTCCGAAATGGCCGATGATCTGATCTGCGCCTTCCTTGTCCTTGTACTTCTCGAGGAAGTCCTTTGCGCCTGAAAAAGCGATCTGGTTGATGTACTTTTCCACCTCATCGGCAGTCATACCGATACCGTTATCGGTGAAGGTGATGGTCTTGTTCTCCTGGTTGACAAAAACGTTGACCTTGAGTTCCTCACCTTCGGGGATCTGCCACTCTCCCAGTCCGTCCAGCTTCTTTAATTTTGTAATAGCATCGCAGCCGTTTGAGATCAGCTCGCGGTAGAATATGTCATGATCCGAGTAAAGCCACTGTTTGATGATCGGGAATATGTTTTCCGAATCGATAGAAAGATTTCCCTGTCTTTTGTCCATTGTTTAGTACCTCCATAACTAAAAAATCTAAGTCCTGACAAGTATTATATCTCTTGAAAACCAAAAGTCAAGAAAAAATTAGCACTCATTTTGAATGAGTGCTAACATATTTTGAAAACCTATTTTGCTTCGGAATTTATGATGCTGAGATTTCCTTCGAGGGTGTACTCACCATAGCCGAGAGGCATGATGAAATGCTGTCCCTTCTTAATGTCACAGCCGTTGATCTTTCCGCTTCCGTCGATGACAGAGAAGATCCTGTAGGTTGAAGGCGCATCGAAATGTGCTTTCCCTTTGAGATCAGTCTTCCATACCTTGTAAAACTCGCAGTCAACGAACTCTTCTATCTCCGCATCTTCATGCTTCGATCTCTTGCGGGCACTGAGCACATCTTTATGCGGGCAATTGATCACATCAATGCTCTGATCGATGTGAAGCTGTCTGGGCTTTCCGTTCTGAAGCCTGCCATAATCGTAGAGCCTGTAGGTGATGTCACTGGACTGCTGGGTCTCAAGGATCAGGGTTCCTGCCTTGATGGCATGGACCGTTCCGGGAACGATCTGGAAGAAATCACCCTTTTTGATGGGTCTGGGAGTGATGAGGTCGTCCCAGCGGTTGTTGCGGATCATGTCCGCAAGTTCTTCCTTGGATTTTGCATTATGTCCGATGACAATGGTAGCATCCTCATCACAGTCAAGAATGTACCAGCATTCCGTCTTTCCGAGGCTTCCGTTCTCATGCACGGAAGCATATGCATCGTCGGGATGCACCTGCACCGAAAGATCCGCCTTTGCGTCAATGATCTTTACCAGCAACGGGAACTTGTTCTTGTGATCTCCGAATAGTTCCTGATGCTCCGCGTAGAGTTTGCTGAGTTTCCAACCGTCGAACTCTCCTCCGGTCACGGTGTCATCCCCGTTCTCGTGAGCAGACACTGCCCAGCACTCTCCTGTATCGTCTCCGGGAATGTCATATCCGAAGGCTTCTCTCATTCTGTTGCCTCCCCAGATCAACTGCTTGAAGACCGGGGAAATAAAAAGTAATTCAGCCATGTTTAGTCTCTCCAAATAAGCCTTTTTTATCCAAACCGTACGTTTATCTGTACATGATGCTTGCAGCAAGATCGTCAGCAACAGTCTTGTCGGAATAGTATTCTACGATGGCAAGGCCGAAGTCGATGGCAGTTCCCATTCCTCTGGAAGTGATGACGTTTCCGTCCGCTACAACTCTGTCTGTACGCGCTGAAGCACAATTCAGGTTCTTTTCAAATCCCGGATAGCATGTGGCCTTCTTGCCCTCAAGTATGCCAAGAGCCCCAAGTACGCTTGGAGCCGCACAGATCGCAGCCACAAGTTTACCGCTTTCCGCAAAGGATTTTACCGTTGAACATACCCCCGTATGAGTAGCCAGGTTGTTTGTTCCGGGCATTCCTCCGGGCAGGACCACCGCATCGTAGTCTTCCATATTCACTTCTTCAAAGCGCTTTTCGGTTCCGAACACGATGTTGTGGGAACCCGTGACTGCCTTGTTTTCCGTAAGGGAGATGATGTCCGTCTCCATACCCGCTCTTCTCAAAAGGTCAACCACCGTAAGTGCTTCGATCTCCTCACAGCCTTCAGCTGCAAACAATGCGATCCTGATCATCATATGCTCCTTTCAAAAACCTTGATCTGGTTCAATGCACCCTCTACAGCATTCTTTACGCTGCCGTCGGCAAAAGGACTGTGGAGGCCTGCTCCCTTGAGAAGATCCAGATAGCCTCTGCTTCCGCCCATCTTGCAAAGGGTGAGGTAAGAATTCCAGCCATCCTCTTTGTTCTTAAGAGATTTGCTGTAGATCTCAAAAGCACCGATCTGCGCCAGTGCATAATCAACATAATAGAAAGGATAAAGGAAGATGTGCTGCTTCTGCATCCAGAAACCGCCCTTTTCAAGGAAAGCATTTCCGTCGTAGCTTCTCCAGGGAAGGAAGGTCTTCTCGATGTCATGCCATGTGGCATATCTCTCCTCTGCCGTCATTGTGGGATTGTCGAACACTCTGCACTGGAACTCGTCAACAGCGCAAAGGTAAGGGATGACCTTCAGTGCCTCGGTGAGATGTGCATATCTGAACTTGTGTACCTTGTCTCCGAAGAACTTGTCCATCCAGGGATAGGTCAGATGTTCCATGGTCATGGAATGGATCTCATCGATGTCGCTGGTGGACATTACCATTGATGAAAGGGGCTGGATCCTTGAGGAGACAAATCCCTCGAAGGAATGTCCCGCTTCATGGGTAAGGACTTCCACGTCAGCGGAGGTTCCGTTGAAGTTGGAGAAGATGAAAGGAGCCTGTCTCTTGGGCAACAATGTCATATATCCGCCGAGGTGCTTGTTGGGCTTGGTCTCCAGATCAAAGAGTTCGTACTTCACCATGAAATCAAAGAATTCCTTTGTCTCAGGTGAAAGTTCTGAGTACATCTCCTGTGCCCACTTTACCATCTGCTCTCTGTTTCCGATGGGTTTTGCGTTTCCTTCGGGGAAAACAAGCTGCTCATCATAGTACTCGAGTTTATCAAGGCCCAGTCTCTTTCTCTGCTCCTCGTAGAGTTTTGAAACTTCGGGAACGATGATATCAATGACCTGTTTCTTGAAGTTTGCAAGGTCTTCCTTTGTATAATCGAAATGCTCACTCTCAAGAAGAGCAAATTCTCTGTAGTTCTTGAACCCTACGATCTCAGCCTTCTGCACTCTGAGTGCCACCAGCTTGTCATATACTTCATCCAGTTTTCCGGAAACGCTCTCATACAGAGCCGACCATGCTTCGAAAGCTTCCTTTCTCTCTGCTCTGTCCGTGGACTGCATATGACGGAGAAGTCCGTAGAAATTGCATTCCTCGCCTCTGAAGTTCGTCTTGCACTTTGCGGCGATCTGAGAATACTCTTCCGTCAGTTTGTTCTCCTGTATCTGAAGGGGAATGAGTTTCTCATTCTTAAGGATGAGAAGCTTCTCCTCAGTCTTATTGATGATATCGCCGAACTCAGCGTCAAATTCCTTTCTGAACTTGGAATTCAAAAGGACTTCGCTGTGACGCTTGTTTAAAGGCATGAGCTTCGGAATTTCCTCATCAAGGAATTCCTGCTCTTTTGAATAGAACTCATCTGCCTTATTCATGGTGGATCTGATGTAGCAAACCTGGATCATATCACCAAGTTCTTTTTCTGCTTCCTCACCATCCATGAGGGCCTTCTTAAACTCATCGTAGTTTTCTGCCTTCTCTGCTCTGTCAAGGCACGCATTTTCATATGCCTCGAACTTCTTCAGATCCGGTCTTTCATATTTGATCTCTGAAAATTTTTCCATGCTCTGTTTCGTCGGAAAACTTCCGACACTCCTTTCTGATTAAAACCTGACAACTAACCTCTCAAGATCTTCTGAAACTGATATTTCAAAAAGAGACTTCACAAGGTAATTTACAGCAAAAATTGTTTTTTTACAAGGATTTTATCTTAAATGCACCAACTCCAAAGGGAAAGGCTTTTGGCTGTGCTATTCCGGTCGCGCAGGAGGAGTGGGGTCAAAGCATTGTGTGTTCTGACTTCACTGCTCTCTTCTTGCGTTTGCGGCAGGACGACTATTTAATGCGCTTCGCGGCAGGAACGGATGAAAACACAGACTCCGTCGTTAAGCCAATGTAAGCGCCCAAAGCTATGGGCACCAATCTCGCCCATTTACGCTGTGATAAAGTCAAACATACTCAGGGCTCAGACAATGGTGCCCATCACGCATTCAGGCGCTAACACTGGCTAAAACTCCTCCGTAGAATTTTCATCCTGTCCCTGCCGCTACGCGCTACTATACGCATTCTTAAGCCGCAAGCCTCATACGAGATCTGTGAAGCAGAGCGACACAGTGTTTGGGTGGGTGAGAATGTCGGCGGGCAAGCTACGCTTGCCCGCCGACTGCGCGGATTAAGGATTTCTTAATAATTCAAATCAATCCAGAAATTATCAATTCTTTATTAATGCCATATGCTATTCCCGAGATAGTTGAAACGCCATACGTTCCTAACAGATATGGTTCCTCATGAATATCATTACCATATTCATCAAAGAATTTTTGTTTGCCTATGCTATAAAAGCCATATCTTTTTTCTCTCATTTCTGATGTGTGTCCAACATTATAGAAATACCCTCTTGTCCAATATTCTTTTCCAACTATTTCCGGTTCAATCAACAAATCCTCCTTTTTCACACCATTCTTAATTGCCTGTGCAATATCAACTCCCGATTTGAAAATAAAAATCACTATCAAATCATTCCCATTATTATTGTTTACATGATTATTAACAACAACACCATAGTATTCAATATTATCACGTGGGCAAACCATGAAAACATCCCCTATCTCCGGATATATTCTTTTTCGTTTAATCACCTTAAGCTGATATTCATTAATGAACATATTCCCCAATTGGTCGAGTTTTTCCTTCACTTCTTTCGGGCATTTATCATACCGTTCGCGCCATCTGTTTGAAATAATATTGTACTTTAAATAACTTAAATCAATCATTTTTTTCCTTCCAAAAATTCTTCTGCCCATCTTATGGCATCTTGATAATACTTATTATTTTCACCAATACTGTTTATTTTATTTAATTCATTCGGACCGTTTTCAATATAGTACTGTTCAACAGCTCTTGCTTGATTTCTCGTCAGATTAGCAAACTGCTCATCTAATTGCTGAAATCCCTTTCCATTTGCGTTGTGTTGTGATAATCTTGCATCTAATGTCTGCTTTGTAATTCCGGTATATTTCGGTTCTCCATCAATAATACCAAAGTAAACCTTGTTATCTGCATTTCCTTTATTCAGCCAATCATCAAATCCTGGCGTTACAGGTGCTTTTCCCACATCATCTGCCGTATCAGCAAACTTATCGTAGGTTTTTGTAGTCACCTTTAATGCATCGTCAGCCTGACTTGCCAACTTGCTCCCAATCTTGTCTCCTGCGAAAGAACCAATAGCATTTCCTACGCCCGAGCCAATCAGAAAGGCCTCTTCACTCTTTTCGCCTGTTATGAGTTCATAGCCTTTTTCTCCTATGTAGCCTCCGACGAGTCCTCCTGCTCCCGATCCGATAAGAGCGTATCCCTCCGGTGCGCCAACACCCGTGAGAATTGCTGCAGCACCAACTCCTATCTGAGCTAGATCGCCAACTATGGCTTTGGTTTTTTCATCTGCTCCCAGCTGTTCTGCTATTTCCACGGCTGTATCGACAATGATCTCACTTGTGATATCGATTGCTACAGACACGAGTAAGGCTGTTCCGACACCTGCTCCCGCTCCGGTGGCGATCATTGCTACACCTGCTACAGTCTTTGCTCCTCGTATTCCCCATTTTATAACGTTGGATAGGCTCCATCCGCTGTCTTTCTTACAATACCCGCTGGGATCTACATACCTTAACGGGTTATTGCTCACGTAGGAATAAAGGTTTCTTCCGTCGCCAAGATACGGATCTTCTTCAAGGAAGCGTCCGATGGAAGGTGCGTAGGTTCTTGCTCTTAAATAATAAGTGTCGGTAACGGCATCGTGCTGTTCTCCCGCATAAAGGAGATCATTGGTAAAGTCTTCCGTATAAGCACAGTCATAGATAAGATTTCCGAAAGCATCGTAGATATACTCTGCAACGACTTCTCCAACAGCACCGATGAGCTTCTTTACATCTCCGTGGGAGCTGGTAATTACTGTTTCATTACCGATCTTTTCAAGGCCGTTACCATAGACAATGCTTCTTTGACTCGTGGTCTCTGCTTCGCCTTTGACGTTTAACAGGGTTGTAAGATTAGTACTTTCGATGACCTTTCCCGAAAGAACTGTGTAGTTTTCCTTCCGTTCACTGAAATCATCCCATACACTCCTTACCTTTCGCAGGTTCTCAGCGCCGTAGAGGTTTTCCTGTACTCTTTCTCCGTCCTTCGTAACAAGTGTCATGAGTCCGGAAAGCGAATATCTGTAGATGTAGTCCGAACCTGCGCTTACAGAACTTCGCTTTACGACTTTCTCTTCTTCTCTCTTTGCCTGTTCGACGCATTTTTCTACAACATTACCATTGGCATCGTAGTAATAGAAGGTGTCTTCCCACGCAGTTTCTTCGGTCAGAAGCCTGTTAAGGATGTCATAGGTGTAGGATGTACGTCCGTTCTTGCTGTCTTCCTTAGATGTCCTGTTTCCAAGAGCATCATAGGTATAAGAGATCTCAAGGCCGTCCGAAGGATCATCTGCAAAGGAATAGGTTTCTCTGATCAGACGGTTAAGTGCATCATAATCATAACCCGCATATGTCCCATCTGTATTCTGTCCAATGAGATTGCCCGCAGGATCGAAGATGTTGTCTTCAAAATAAAAGACTGTTCCGTCGCTTTCTGTTCTTAAGGATATGATATTCTTCAGAGCATCATAAGAGTAGGATGAAGTTACCTCCTTTCTGTCCCTTCCCGCGATACTCTTTGTCTTTAAGGTTCCGTCAGCAAAGTAGGTCATGGATATGCTGTCGGATGCGATGTTATCCGTAACACTTACCAGGTTTCCTATAACATCATAGGCATAAGATACATCATATGTCCTGCCTAAAGCGCTTGTGTTCTGTATGCGGGTAACATTTCCGATGGCATCATAAGACAGTGAGATATCAGAGTCGTTAAGTCCGCTCTCTGTTTTTCCTATCATACGTCCCAGCACATCATAGGAGTATTGTACCACATCTGTTACAGCTTCGTAACCCGCTGTCACAACTTCCTTTTCGACAGAGGCTACGCGGTTCAAAGCATCATAGGTATAAGAATAAGTCTCCCGATCTCCTACGGCCCTCTTGTTCTGTGAAGGAGAATTGTACTCCTTCCTCGTGAGATTACCGAATGAGTCATACTCTGTGCTTAACACTACTCCGTTACGATCCGTACGAGTAACAACCCTGCCTTCTTTATCTCTTGTGTAAGTCAAGACATTGTCATCCGGATATGTGATCTTAAGTAACATTCCTGCGTCATCATATGAGAATGCAGTCTGTGCGCCGTTTGCGTCGGCTATGGTCAGTATCAGGCCATTTTTATCATATGTATACTCCGTTACGTTTCCAAGAGCATCTGTAACTTTTGTCACGTTGCCCCAGAAGTCGTTCTCATAAAGTGTACGGTTGCCCAGGGGATCCGTATACTCAATGAGATGTCCCAGAACATCGTATTTATATTCTTCAGTACTTACGCTTCCGGTGCCTTTTTTCTTCGCTTTCTTTGTAACAGACCCGCTTGTATTATTATCATAGACACTGACAGATAAGACATTTCCTGCCCTGTCATAAGTGTAACCCGTGGTCACTCCCACTGCATCCTTCTTAGAGACAAGTTTTCCGGCAGGATCGTAAGAATAGGTCATACACTCATCGTCTTTTGCATTCACGGTCTTTACAAGGCAATCACGGTTATCATAAATGTAAGTCGTGGTATTGCCGAGGGCATCAGTTACTGAAGTATTGTTTCCGTTTTTATCATAGGTGAAGGATGCAACATTTGACAGAGCATCGGTTACTGTCTTTAACCTGTTATTCTCATCATATGTATAGGTCGTAACATTTCCGAGGGGATCGGTGATCTTTGTAACATTCTTATAAGCATCATACTCATAAAATGTTTCCCTGCTGCCCTTGCCCGGGGTAACGATTTCTGTCTTTTGAAGCAGGTTGTCACACACATCGTATTTATAACCTGTCTTTTCTCCCTCGGGAAGAGTAATGCTCACTTTCTTCCCATTACCGTCATATGTATAAGATGTCAGGCCTCCATAAGGATTTGTCACGGATATCATCCTGTCAGCCTCATCATACGAGAATTCAGTGACAGTTCCGTTTACATCCTCGGTTGTTCTGTTTCCCCTACTGTTGTATCCATAGCGGATAAAACTACCGTCAGAAGCCTCTACTTCTGTCAGACGTCCTGTCTTGTCATAGACATAGTTTACTACAAACCACTCACCACCATCCGCATCTTTCACAACAGGCTCAAGGCAGTTCATTTCCGCAGTTTTCCTGCCGAGAGCATCAAAGCTGTAACGGACCAGTCTGTAATAAACCTTTCCGTTTTCCTCTTTAACAGGGACTCTTACTTCAGTCCTGTTACCCGAAAGATCATATTTAAAGAGCGTACCTGTTCTTTCCTCGTCGCTGCTTCCTGAAGCCCAATCCTCGGAATTCATGTACTTTACTACGTTACCGCTCCTATCATACTCATAGGCAGCGATAACGTTCTTATCATCGTCTGTAACCCGGATAAGTCTGTCTGCAGGATCGTAAGCGTAAGAAGTCTCATTACCGTTTGGATCAACAGAACGGGTCAGGTTACCTTTGGCATCATAGAAAAGATGTGTACTTCCGCCGTCAGGTGCACCCACCTTTATGAGATTTCCAACCATATCGTAGGAATAGGTGTAACCCTTATCATCCGAAAAGCTCATGTTTTCTTTTTGGGTAACGGTTGCTTTTGTTATGTTATTATTAATGTCATAGGTAAGTCCGGTCTTATTTCCCAGAGGATCTTTTGCCCCCGTGAGTCGTCCCATACCGTCATACTCGTAGGTATAGCCCGGGATATCCTTTACATCGGAAAGTGAAAGTCCATCAGTTTTCTTAAGATTTTTAGCCTGTTCGGGACGGATCACTTTTACCACTCTGCCTGCTGCATCATAGATAAAGAGTTCCGTGTTACCGAGAGGGTCCGTAACAGAAGTTACATTTCCCTGTCTGTCATAACTTATCGTAGTGCGTGCTTTTCCTTCTCCGGTACTTATAAGTCTGGAGAGAGAGTCATACTCATTGGTAACTGTATTTCCAAGAGCATCGGTCACGCTTTTTGCTGAATTGGCGCTTTCCGAAGAATAGGTGTAAGCAGTCTTATTTCCGAGAGCGTCGATAATACCTGTCACTCTTCCCTTATCATCATAAGTATACTTTGTAACGGAAAAACTCCGTTCATCTACCTGCTCATGCTTTTCAACAATGTTCCCCTTTGCATCGTAAACAAACCTTGTTTCCGCGCCCCTGGAATCAGTGGTGCTAAGAACGTCCCCCGACGCAGAGTAGGTAAAACTTGCAGTCGAGCCAAGGCTGTTAGTGACCTTTGTAAGATTTCCCCTTACATCATACTCATATGAACTTGTATAACCGTTCCTGTCTCTGGCTCCGATCCTGTTTCCGTTCTCATCATAAGAGTATTCGGCAAAGGATCCGTCAGCATAATTGATCCTGGTTATATACAGATTATCATCATACTGATATCTTGTTACCGCTCCGCTCTCAACAAGGATAAATGAATTCTCCCTCTCTTCATCGTTATACTTGAACCTGGTCTCTTTTCCTTCCGAGTCGATCTGATAGATTACTCTTCCGTTACAGTCATATGTATTCGTGATACCGGTTTTTCCGTTTGCGTCGATAACGGATTCAAGGCCGTATTCGTTGTATGTGTATGTCTGTTTCGGAACACAGTCACCTGACACTTCCGTAAGGTTTCCGTCAGTATACTTATAGGTAACATATCTTCCTGTATGATCGGTAGCTTTAACTATCTTTCCCGATGATATCTGAAAAGTGATGGATCTTCCGTCGGATGAGGTGACATTCTGAAGGGTATCTCCACTGTAAACAAGACTTAGGTCATTACCGTTCTTATCAATGATCTTTTTGAGTTTTCCGGCCTCGTATACGTAGCTTATCCTTGCATTTGTCACAAGTACAAAACTTCCGTCTGTGGCCTTATAAAGGATATCATTACATTTATCCGGAGAAACATAGACAAACGCAGGCTGTTTTACCGCATAAAAGTCATCGTAATCTGCCGCCTTTCCGTCTACCGTTTTCCTGAACCTCATACTGCGACCGTCAGCATATTTGACGATGACAGTGTCTTCATTTTCACTTACATTTTTAACGGTAAGCGATGTTTCAAGGTTCATGTGCCAGCCACGTCCAAGAAGACCGTTTTCCGCATCCATAGAGTTATAGCTTCTTGAAAGTGTTAACCTGACATCTCCGACGTTGTTAAGGATCATGTCGTCACACTCATCATAGAAGTTTCCCGTGATAACGTTCACAGGTTCTCCTACCATCTCCTGATTGGTAGCTTTGCTTCCCTTACTGGAATCCTGATTGGTCTTATTGGACGATGCTTTTTTCTTTTCAAAGACAGCAGTAAGAGAAACGTTGGAAAGGTTAAGAGTTCCTGACACGGAACGATTACTAACGTTTCTTCCCGCGTATTCCCATCTCACAAAGTCATATCCCGAATTGGCTTCTGCAGTCAAAGTGAAATTTTGCCCTGCATTGTATGTGCCTTGTGAAGTTCCGGATATTCTTCCCGCTCCCAATGGCGAAACGCTGTAGGATAAAGAACGCACAGGGTAATAACTATAACCGCACCCTGTACACTGATAACAATAGATGCCGCTTGAATCGGGAACGAGAGAGAAGCTGCATTCTACCGTTTCCTCGCACTCAACGGATGTATGACATTCCTTACACGTTTTTGTAAAGGTATATGAATGTTTCGAGTTCTGTCCGTATGTACCGGAAACATGCTCGTCTTCACTGTAATTGCTTCTTGTCCATCTCGGATGCTTGCAGGGCTCAGGTTCAGGTTCCGGTGTAGGCGTGTTGTTTGGCTTTGGAGTTGGTGTGGGAGTCGGTGTTGCAGGAGGAAAGCATAACTTACATCCTTCAATCTTCGCATGATCCGATGCAAGAAGTCTTACCTGTCCACATTTACAGACCCTGTACACCTCATGCCCAATACTTGTATGAGGACCGACCACCTCATGCATTTCCTTGGCACTGTGGTAACATCTCATCTGTTCCACGATATCCCAATCGATCTCATCCTCTGCTTCTTGAATCTCCGAAAAAGTTCTGTCTGCATAGGAAAGCCTTGTGTATATGGGATTCCTTGAATAGATAACGGATGAGTAAACATCCAGCACGGAATACTCTCTGTTGTTTGCTTTACCGGTGTTTATGTAAAGAGCTTTTACCTGTTCAAAGCTCAGGTGTTCATCATAGTTTAAAAGGATACCAGCACAGGCAGCAGCAAATGCTGCTGCACCTGAAGTTCCGTTTATTCCGTACACTTCTCCCGGAGCATAAACATCCGCATAGATCTTCTTCCCGTTAACATCTTTATATGAAAACGTAACAGAAGAATCCCTGTTCAAGCATCCCACTGCGATGGTTTCATTATAAGCCGCAGGATAAAGGATGTGATCTGTGTTTCCTGCTGCGGAAAAGAGCAGGATATCATTGTAATAAGCATTAAGGATCTCTTCTCTAAGGATGTTTGAATAGCCTTCTCCTCCAAGGCTCATGACGATGATGTCTGCCTTGTTTCTGACTGCCCACTTTAATCCTGCTATAAGAGTACTGTAGTAACCTTTTCCGTTCTTATCAAGGATCGCAGCTGAGAAAATCTCTGCATCCGGAAGGGTCTTCTTTACGATATTTGCAACATATGTTCCATGGAGGATATCACTTGAAACACTGTCTTTATCCGAAACAAAGGAAACACTGTCAGTGACTTCCACGTATTCCGTGTTCACTGCAGTATCCAGAACAGCGATCCTTAAGCCCTGCCCCTTCATGATCTCAGTGTTTAGTTCATTCACTCTGACAAGGTCGTAAGCCCAGGAATTATTCTCCCAAGTCCCGCCAAGAAGATCGGAGAGTTTGTAATCACCCAGAGCATATATCTCAAGGTCTCGTTCCACTTCAGTAACATCACGGTCTTTTCTCAACCTGTCTATATCGTTTTTAGAAACCTTTACGACAAAGACACCGTCAGATACCTGTTTCTCTTTGGAAGTTGACAAAGACAGGAGGTTATCCTGATCTTTAGAGAGATCACCTTTAGGGTTTGGTCCGGTTTGAGACTTTGTGCCAACCTCTTTATTAAATCCACCTTTCGACACTTCCTAGGAGATTGTTCCAAAGCTCTTTGTCTGCATCGGATCAAAAAGGGACACATCCGTTCCGATCTCAAAGATCTCTTCGGACGTGTCCGGTTTACTGTCTTCATCATAATAATCAAAGGGCTCGTAATCATCGGATCCCGAACTCCTCTTCACAAGCACTCTGTCACCACTCTTGACAGAATTGTCCGCGGCGGACGAGTACATAAAAGAAAAGCTTTCGGCTGCGTTTACCGTGTTTAACGGAACAACCGAAAGCATTAAAGCAACGACCATAACAGTCGCAAGGATCCTATTGAAAACATCCTTCACAGCCCTGTTAGAAATCTTGCCTGCACGATTAGTAAGCATAATGTATTTCCCCCTTGAGTAAAAAGTAAGTAGTATGTTTTCAGATGTAATC
>JAILRC010000072.1 GCA_024698485.1 Lachnospiraceae bacterium
CATCGAACTCATGGAAAAACAGCCCGAGACGAGAGCGAGGCTTACAGATCTTAAGAAACAACTCAGAGAAACTCTTGAAAGCCTTAAAACCATAAATGACAGAAATACAAAACTCATTAAAGAGTCGCTGGAGATTTCCGAATATCATCTGAATATGATACGTTCATCCAGAAGTTATATCGGAAACAATTACACACGTAAGGCGGGACAGTTTGGTCAGTTTGACACCATGATGTCCGTCGGAACGTTTGATGCGAAAAACTAAAAACCCGGATCCGAAGAGGAAACTCTTCGGATCTTTTATTTTCGAAATTTGAGTTTTACATATAGGTTTTTAGTGGTAAGATTAAGGCAGAAAACAAAAGGGAGGACCGGAAATGAAGATCACTTACTACGGAACAGCTGCAGGGGAGGGTTGGCCCTGCATATTTTGCAATTGCGAAATGTGCGAAACAGCCAGAAGACTTGGGGGAAGAAACATAAGGACCAGATCCCAGTCTTTGATCAATGAGGATCTTCTTTTGGATTTCCCGGCTGACAATATGCTTCATGCAAACATATACGGGCTGGATTTTAAAAAAGTGGATTACCTTTTTGTGACTCACAATCATTCGGATCATTTTTACGCAATGGATCTTGAGATCCTGAGAGAGCCTTACACCCACGGAAGAACAAGAAATCTCAATGTGTACGGATCCCTTGATGTAAAGAAACAGATAGATGACAACGTGCCTAAAGCAAAAGACAGAGATCCAGGATACGTTTTCAACAGGGCAGTTCCCTTTGAGACCATATGCGTGGGGGATTACGAGGTGGTTCCTCTTCTTGCAAAGCATGACAGACACCAGGAATGCCTCATCTACATCGTGAGAAGCGTAAAAGAAGACAAAGCTGTCCTCTATTGCCATGATACAGGCACTTTCCCGGATCAGACTTTCGAATACATCAAAAACTATCCCCACAAGTTGAACCTTGTGAGCCTTGACTGCACACAGGGAGAGATAAAGGACGGGGACAATCATATGGGCTTTGTGGACGCGGTAGGCGAAAAGAACAGGCTGAAAACTCTTGGCGTCTGCGCCGACGATTGCATATTCGTTTTGAACCATTTCTCGCACAACGGAAGGATCCTTTACGATCGTCTGGTGGAAATGGCGGAAAAGGAAGACATGCTGGTGTCATATGACGGCATGGCCATCAAATTCTAGAAAATACGGTAACGGGGGGCATTTTTATGCTTGAAAGAGGACAGACAGAACAGATGCTGTTCAAACTCAGGAGGCTGGTGAACACCACGGAAGGTCTTCTGTTTACAAAGGTGGACGAGGTTTCCGCCCGGGCTTTTCACACCCGTGAAAGGCTTTGCAGTGTGCCTGACAGGGGACTTTTTAAGGATTGTCCCAAGGGAAGTTCCTTTGAAGGGGAGGAAAGCTTTGTGTGGTTCATTACGGACTACGTTGTGCCCGAGAGGCTGGCGGGGAAGAAACTTTTCGTAAAACCCCTGATCGACGGCTATGAAGGCTTTCTTTTTGTAAACGGTATTCCCTACGGATCATTTACAAACAAGCTGAGCCGCGGCGGACACGGAAATCATTATTGCGATATGTTCGTAAAAAATTCCGCAGCGGGAGAAAAGATCGAGCTGGCAGCGGAATACTATGCGCATCATTACGTGGCAGGCACTTCTCCCTTTGAAAACAACAGGGATGAAAGATTTGTCATCAACTACTCCGGAATGGACATCTGTGTCAAAAACGAAAGGATATGGGATTTTCATTTTAATCTTCAGATCGCGGTACAGATCGCGGATCATATGACAAGCAACGTCTACAGACAGGGGGATGTTGTGAACGCCCTGAAAAAGGTGCATGAGATCGTCTATTACGATCTTGAAAACACGGATCCGGAAACCTTTTATGCAGCCTGCGACGAAGCCAACCTTATCCTTAAAAAGGTTCTTTCCGAAAAGAATTCGGGCTCCGCGCCCTATGCGGGACTTGTGGGGCACAGTCATATGGACACCGCATGGCTCTGGACAAAGAAGGAAACCCTTAAGAAGTGCGCCAGAACCTACGCAAACACAGTGACTTTGATGGATCAGTATCCCGATTACACCTTCATTCAGAGTTCTGCCTACCATATAGATATAATAAAGAAAAACTACCCTTCTCTTTTTGAAAGAATGAAGGAAAAGATACTTGAAGGAAGATATGAGCCCAACGGCGGTGTCTGGGTGGAATGCGACTGCAACATCCCCACGGGTGAAGCAATGGTGCGTCAGTTTGTTTGGGGACAGAAGTTTACAAAAGAGAACTTCGGCTATCTGTCCGATGCTTTCTGGCTTCCCGACACCTTCGGCTACAGCGCGGCCCTTCCTCAGATCATGAAAAAGTGCGGCATCAGGTACTTCCTCACCACGAAGATAGCCTGGAACGACACCACGGAATTCCCTTATGACAGTTTCATATGGCGCGGAATAGACGGCAGCAGCGTTCTGGCTCATTTCAACAGGACCCATGTATGGCCGGATCCCGTGAACCTTCTGGGAAATGTGACGAAGGGGATCAAAGATCCGAGAGTCTCCGACAGAAGGCTGGTTTCCTATGGTTTTGGAGACGGAGGCGGCGGTCCTGAATTTGAAATGATAGAGATCGCGGAAAGACTGAAGGACTGCGAGGGACTGCCCAGGACAGAGCACACCACGGTGAGCGACTTCATGAAGGGGCTTGAAGAAAACATAACCGAGCCTTCCGTGTACACAGGCGAGCTTTACCTCGAACTTCACCGCGGAACCCTCACCAACAAGCATGAGATCAAGAGAAACAACAGGAAAGCGGAGATCGCTCTTCACGATCTTGAGTACCTTACGGTAAAGAACGCCGTAAAGAATGACATCGTAGCTTCCGATGAAAAGATCCGTCCCAGAGTTGCGGAGCTTCTTGTAAACCAGTTTCATGACATCCTTCCCGGCACATGCATAGGCAGTGCCCATGATGAATGTTTTGAAGAGATCGGCCACATGCTGAAGGAGAGCAAGGCTGAGATCGAAAGACTTGCGGGAGCGGATGTTGAGACCGGCGACAGGGATGAGCTGTATGTTAACATTGAAAACACTCTTTCCTTTGACAGACATGACCCTGTGTACATCAAGGCTGTGAAGGGATATGCCCCTGACAGCGGGTACAGGAGCCAGAAGACGGAAGACATTGACGGGAATGAAGTCTATGTGATCACGGGACTTACAGTTCCCGCATATGCAGGCACTTCCGTGAAACTTGTACGATCGGAAAAGAAAGAAGAGAAGGGCAATGTATTCAGTTTTGAAAACCACAGGCTGATCACTCCTCTTCTTGATATCACCTTTGATGAGAACGGTTTCCTTTGTTCATGCATAGACAGGGAAGAAAACAGGGAGCTCAGAGGTGAGGGCGATCCCCTCAACACCTTCCTTCTTGCGGAGGATGTTCCGGTGGAATACGACAACTGGAACGTGGATGCGGATCTTGAATGCAAAATGAAGCCTGCCGCAAAGCTCATTTCCGAAGAACTTGTATCTGTGGGAGACTGTGAATGCAGGATCAGAAGGAACTACAGACTCACGGAAAAATCTTCTTTGAAGCAGGACATGATCGTCTATGCAGACAGAAAAGAGATCGTGTTTGACACTGTCATGGACTGGCAGGATGATCACAGATTCCTTAAGGTTGCCTTTGATACAAATGCAGTGAGCGAATATGCACGCTGTGAAACCCAGTTTGGCTGCGTAAAGCGTCCCACCACCAGAAACACTGCGGAGCAGAAAGCGAAATTCGAAGTCAGCACCCACAAGTACACGGACATATCGGAACCGGGCTACGGTGTCGCTGTATTGAACGATTGCAAGTACGGTATTTCCGTGATGGACGGCTGTTTAAGGCTTTCGCTCCACAAGGGCGGCAATCGTCCGGATGTACGTGGCGACAAGGGGCTTCACAAAGTGACCTATGCTTTCCTTCCTCATTCGGGAGGTTTTTCGGCGGAGAAGGTGATCCTTCCCGCATATGAACTGAACTACCTTCCCGTTACGGTCCTCAGCGAGAGTGAACTTGCTGAAAGAGAGAAGACGAGCCTTGTAAGGACCGACAGACCCAACGTGATCGTTGAAACCGTGAAGCCCGCGGAAGAGAACCGCAAGGGCTTTGTGATCAGAGTTTACGAAGCGGAAGGCACTTTTACAAATGCGAGGATCTCACTTAATTTTAAGGCAAAAGGGATTTCTGAAACCGATATGCTTGAGAATGTCATTTCTTCGGTAGGATCGGGAGAAAATTTTACTTCGGCTTTCAAGCCTTTCGAAATTAAAACTTTCAGGATTGATTATTGAAAATCTGAGTCACGGATCTCACCGTGACTCAAATTTTTTTGCCTGCAGTGTAATGATTTCATTTACCAAAGCCGATAAAATAGATTGAATAGTATTAAACTGAGAAAAGGAGGAAAATGTCAATGAGTTTGATGTCAGCCATGTACACCGGCGTATCCGGACTTACAGCTAATCAGCGCGGACTCACGGTTTTGGGTCACAACCTTGCAAACGTGGAAACAGAAGGATATGTCCGTCAGCAGATGGAAACCACTGACTTCCTCTACAGGCCGGTAGGAAGAACCGGAACCCATACAATGCAGACCGGTTACGGAACCGATGTTTCCACCATCAAACAGGTGAGAGACCGTTTCCTTGACAGAACATACAGAGAAGAAGTGGGACGACAGAATTACTACAGATTGCAGTACGAATCCACAAGCGAGATAGAGGACATCTTCGGAGAGACCGAAGGCGTTGCTTTCCAGGATTCCATGGCTGAGGTCTGGGTGGCATTGCAGGAAATGTGCAAGGAGCCCGACAGCATAGTTACACGTTCCAGTTTCATTCAGACTGCGGTAAGCTTCATCGAGAGAGCAGAAGAGATCTACAAACAGATCGGTGAATATCAGGTGAGCCTCAACACTCAGGTGAAGAATTATGTTAACAGGATAAATGAGATCGCCAATGAGATATATGAACTGAATCACAGCATCCAGAAAGTCGAAGCCGGCGGTTTTGAAAATGCCAATGACCTTAGAGACAAGAGAAACCTTCTGGTGGATGAACTTTCGGAACTGGTGAAGGTGAGCTACAAGGAAGATGCCACAGGCATCATGACCATCTATGTGGAAGATTATGCCATGGTCACCGAGGATCTTGTCTATCCCATAGACACAAGGCCCATCAACGATGAAACATCCATGATCGAGCCCTATTGGGTAAACTATGATTCTGTGGATCTCTTTAAATTTGACAGGGTACCCTCCACAGCGGCAGACACGGACATAGGGGCGCTTAAGGGACTTCTCATTGCCAGAGGCCAGAAGGTGGGAAGATACACAGACATTCCCAGAAAGCCCACAGAAGAGGAATTCACCGACGAGACAGGATGGTTTGACATTCAGAACTATCAGGCAGCGGTGAGAGAATATGACGAAAAGGTGAAGGATTATGAGATAAACGTGGAAAGCAGCGTCTGCGTCAGTGTGCAGGCACAGTTCGACAATCTCATCCACGGCATCGTCACCACCATAAACGATCTTCTTTGCCCCAACAAAGAAGTTGAACTTACGGACGGTTCCAAGATCATGATCTTTGATGAGGAAAAGGCTTCCGTAGGTATGGACGAGAACAACACCCCCGGTGAGGCGCTCTTCACCCGTAAGTCAATGGACAGATACACGGTGCGCTCCGTTGATATAGTGAACGACGACGGAACCATCGAACACAAGGAAGCATGGGTTTTCAATGCGGAGGATCCCGAGAACAACTATTCCCTTTTCACCATCGGTGAAGTGAAGGTCAACGACAAGCTTTTGAAGAATCCTTCCCTCCTTCCTCTTTCCGACAATTCAGGAACGGGAGATTTCAGCATAGAACTTTGCGAATCCCTTCTTTCCGCATGGCAGGCTGAGTTTGACACCATATCACCCAGCGATTATTCAAAACAGAACTTCAACAGCTACTACACCGAAATGGTGGGTCTCATAGGCACCAACGGTCAGAAGCATAAAAATGTATTTAAGAGCCAGGAAGATCTTGTAAACAGCGTTGACAATCAGAGACAGTCCGTACATGCGGTGGATTCTGACGAAGACCTTACCAATGTGATCAAGTATCAGCAGGGGTACAACGCAAACTCAAGATTCATCAATGCGGTAAACCAGATGCTGGAACACCTCATAGACACCCTGGGCAGATAGTAACGAAGAAAGGAAAAAAGTATGGCATCTACATTTTTCGGACTTACAATAGGAACATCCGGGCTGTTCGCTTCCAAAACGGGATTGAACACCACAGCCCACAACATTTCCAATATTGAAACCGAAGGCTATACGAGACAGTCTGTTTCACAGACCGCGGACGACGCCATCAGGACCCACAATTCCTACGGTATGCTGGGTACGGGCGTTAAGGTGAACTCCATCGAGCAGAGCAGAAGCATGTATTACGATGAAAAGTATCGCAGTACCAGTGCGGAGAACGGATTGTACGGAGAGCGCTACTACTTCATGAAGGAAGTGGAAAGCTATCTGAACGAGATCCAGCTGGAGGGTTTCACCACATCCTTTGATAATATGTACAATTCCCTGCAGGAGCTTTCCAAAGACGCTTCCAGTCTTACGGTAAGGACACAGGTCACCAACTATGCCCAGTCCCTTTGCGAGTACTTCAATTCCCTTTACACCAATCTCCAGAGCATACAGGACGAGTGCAACTATGAAGTTAAGAACCAGGTTCAGAAGATAAATTCCATTGCGGATCAGATCGCAACCCTCAACAAGCAGATCAACACCGTTGAAGTGGGAGGCGAAAACGCCAACGATCTGAGAGACCAGAGAAACCTTCTGGTGGACCAGCTTTCCGAGATCATCAACGTTCAGGTTTCAGAAAGAGAACTTGGAACGGAAGGTCTCAAGGCCTTTGTTGTTAAGATCGACGGAAACACACTGGTGGACACTTACGAGACCAATCATCTCACCTGCGTTCCCAGAGAGGACAAGCGAAATCTCTGCGACCTTGACGGTCTCTATGACATTCAGTGGACCAACGGAGACACACTGCAGCCGAGCAGCGGGACCATGGCAGGCAGTCTCAAGGCGCTGTTCGAAGTCAGAGACGGAAACAACAACGAGGATCTTCGAGGCGCGGCGGATGAGATCCTCTTCGGAGAGACTCAGTTAAGGATCACCAAGACAAACATCAACAATGTGGCGGATCTCAACATTCCCACCCAGGGAGCCCTTAAGATCGGAAACGGCTACTACAGCTATTCTTCCTTTGAAGTCACTGCCGATGACGAGGGAAATTATGAATATGTGTTTCAGCTCAACGAGCCGGCAAGAAGAAATTACGATCAGGATGTGACCGTTACAGTGGGCAGCCATGTGGATTATAAGGGCATTCCTTATTACATGGCTCAGATGAACCAGTTCGTAAGAACCTTTGCGGAGAATTTCAACAATGTTCACCGTCAGGGTCAGAGCCTTGATATGGATACGGATATTTCCTTCTTTACCGGATATAACATAGTTACCGGTCAGGAATATGCCCTGGGTACGTTCGATAATACGGTAAATACCGATGTTACCCTCATCACATCCGATACACTGGAGGAGTCCACATCCTACTACATGCTCACTGCACAGAACTTCCGCGTGCGCAGCGTTGTAATGGACAATCCTTCCATGATCGCCACCACCACGAATCTTGTGGACGGTGTCAGCGGAAACAATATAGTGGAAAAACTCATTGCATTAAAGAGCGATGTCAACATGTTCAAGCAGGGCGATCCCGCATCCTTCCTCCGCACTCTTGTGGCGGAAGTGGGCATAGACACCAAGGCCAGCAAGGATACTTCCAAGAGCCAGAGCGACATCCTGAAGTCCGTTGCTAACCAGAGACTTTCGGTTTCCGGTGTTGACTCGGATGAAGAGGCCATGTACCTTGTACGCTATCAGGAAGCGTATTCCCTGAGTGCAAAGGTCATCTCCGTAATGCAGGAGATATACGATAAATTAATAAATGAGACGGGAGTTTAAGTTTTTAGGGTGAACTGCCGATAAATACCAAAGAATATATTCAGCATGAAAGGAGACAGAGGCATATATGAGAATTACCAACAAGATGATGACCAACAATGCGTTGTATAACATCAACACAAACAAGAATCTTCTTGATATGCTTGAGAACAGATATTCTTCGGGCAAAAAGATCACAAGACCCTCTGACGATCCTATTGTTGCGGTAAGAGCCTTAAAATTCAGAACAAATCTTACAGAGATCGAACAATATACGGAGAAGAACATCCCCGATGCGCTGAACTGGATGGAGGTTACGGAAGGTGCACTGACCACCATCAATTCCATCATCTCTTCCATGAACACCTATTGCAATCAGGGAGCCAACGACTATCTGACTGCGGAGGACAGAAACTCCATCGTCATCAACCTTCAGCAGTATGCAAACCAGCTCTATCAGGAAGGTAACACCAACTACGCGGGAAGATATGTTTTCTCCGGTTACAAGACCGATACCCCTCTTGTTTTCAACGAGGATACGGAAGAGGTGCTGTACAGGATCACGGAGCCCAGAACGGGCGAACAACTGGAGATGGTCACAGTGCTGGACGGCGGCGTGAACATCGACGATCTGGATCTTTCAAATGATAATTACGGAACGGAGTGGGACGCGAAGTATCCCACAATGCCTTCCACAAAGAATGTTTATCGTCTGGCTCTCGGATATGACGATCTGGACGATGTGATCCCCGAGATCACCTACACCGATGCCAACGGCACGGAACACAGCACTTTGAACGGAACAAACTTTGCGGCAAGAGGACTTACGGTGAGATCGGTGTCCGTATCGGATCAGGATGCCTACCATGTTGCCGACGAAGAGATCAATTTCATAAAAGAGACCGGAGAGCTCATCCTTGGAAAGAATGTGTATGAGCAGATGCAGAAGTCTTCGGACATCAGGGTTACTTTTGAAAAGACAAAGTTCAATCAGAACGACCTGAGACCCGAGCATTACTATGACTGTACCACAAAGGAACTGGCAACCGGTAAGGAAGTCACCTACACCAAGAAGGATCAGGACATCCGCTACGAGGTGAATTTCAATCAGAAACTCACCATCAACACTCAGGGCTGCGATGCCTTCACCACCCGCATAGACCGCACCATCACGGAGATCACCGAAGCGGTTCAGGCAGTGGCAAGAGTTGAAGATCAGCTGACGCAGATAGACAAGATGCTGGGAGACACCAGGTACTCCGACGACAGGATCGCGAAGCTCAGATCCATCAGAGAGCAGCTGGAATCGGAATACACTTTGAGAACGGCTCTTATGACCGACGCTTTCCAGAGAGGCATCACCGTCACTGCGGAAGAGCAGGAGAACACCAACGTGTGTGTTGCGGATCTGGGAGGACGTTACAAGAGACTCCTTCTCACCCAGAGCAGACTTGAAGATCAGGCAACGGATTACGAAGAGCTTCTTTCCGAAAACGAAGATGCGGATCTTGTGGATACCATCGTAAAGTACCAGTCCGCAAAGACGGTTTACGATTCTTCGCTGAATGCCACATCTCAGCTTGTAAGATCTTCTTTGCTTGACTATATTAAATAATTGATATTAATGTGATATAATAAACCAAACCAATTACATGGGAGGACTACAAATGCTTGTAAAAACACGTTATTTTGGAGAAGTGGAGTTGGATGACAACAAGATCCTGACCTTTGACAGAGGTCTCATCGGCTTTGAAAATCTCCGCAGATTCACACTCATTTACAACAATGAGAATGGTAAAGACACAGCCATCGAATGGCTCCAGAGTGTTGAAGATCCGGCTATGGCACTTCCTGTCATCATGCCTTCATCCGTCATCACTGACTACAATCCCGAGGTTGAAGATGAGCTCCTTGCTCCTCTCGGCAAGCTTGGTCCCGACAGTGTATGCGTTTTTGTTACACTCACCGTTCCTTCGGATATCACCAAGATGACTGTAAACTTAAAGGCTCCCATCATCATAAATTCCGAGACCAGGAAGGGCTGCCAGGTTATCGCTGAAAGCGATCACCCCGTTAAGTTCAACATTTATGATGTGATCCAGAAGAGAAAAGAAGAGAAGGGGGAGTAGACAATGCTGGCATTATCGAGAAAAACAGGTGAATCCATCGTGATCGGAAATGACATTGAGATCACTGTTCTGGAGATAAGAGGCGATCAGGCAAAGCTCGGCATCAGTGCCCCTAAGTCCGTTCCCATTTACAGAAAAGAGATCTATGTTCAGATCCAGGAAGCAAACAAGGAAGCTGTCAAGGAAAGCATCAATCCTACAGATCTTGCAAAACTTTTATAATGATAAGTTCCCGGCGAATTTTTCGTCGGGATTTTTTTTATATAAATTTTATTTTTTAAAGTTAATTTTTTGAACAGCCGGACCGATATTACATACAGAGAGTAGAGTTTATGTAATGTAAACGGAGGGTTTGAAAATGGGAATCGATAAGATAAATACAAATCAGATATATAACAAACCCGCGGTAAAAGGTCCCGAGACCGTTGCCGCAGCAAAGCCCGAAGTGACTGAAAAAGCAACGGCTCCCGCTACCAAGGCTCCGGTGAGACAAACACCCGCTCCGGCACCCAAGGCGGTGAGCAGGCCTGTGATAAAGAAAAAGGACAACGAGCCCACAGTCACCGAGAGAATAGAAGAACAGACCCGCGAGAACCTGGAACACAGCAAAAGTGTTAAAAATGCAATCGCGGAAGTGAACAGAAAAATGAACATGAAGACACGCTGTGAGTTCTCCTATCACGAAGACACCAAGCGCGTTTCCATAAAGGTGATCGACTCCGAAACGGAAGAGGTCATCAGGGAGATACCTCCGGAGGAAACTCTGGATATGCTTTCCAAAATGTGGGAAGTGGCGGGGATCCTCATCGACGAACAGAGGTAACCAAAGGTAACTTATTAACCTGTTACGCAAGGAAGCGGTAAATCAAAAAGGAATTTGGAGGTAAAAGATATGGGTATCGGATTATCCGGAATGATCTCGGGTCTTGACACCGACTCCATCGTTAATGCGATGGTGGGCGGCCAGACAGCCAAAAAGACCAAAGTAGACAACAAAATAACCCTTAACAAGTGGACCACATCCGCATGGTCAGATCTTAACAAAAAGATCTACTCCTTCTACACGGACTTTGCATCCAAGCTTCGTCTTAAGAGCGCTTATCAGACAAAGACTGCCGAGAGCTCGGATGATACGAAGATCAAGGCTACGGCCACATCAAGTGCCGCAGTGGGCCAGCATACCGTAAAGATCAAAGATGTGGCAAGCTCCCAGTATGTCACCGGTGCAAAGCTTTCCGGAACATACACCCAGGAGACAAGGATCGCACAGCTTGATGCGGAGAACCCTTCAGGTGCAAATCTTGTGGGTCAGACCATCACCTTTACAACCAAGGCGGGAACTGCAGACGAGAAGAAGACTACCATCACTGTGGATCAGAACACCAAGATCAAGGATGTGATCGCGGCAGCCAAGGAAGCAGGACTTTCCGCAAGTTACGATACAAATCAGAAGAGATTTTTCTTCAGCTCCGCAGACAGCGGTACGGACAACAAGTTCACCATCACGTCCACAGCCGTTACTTCCGAATATGCAAATGCGAAATCCGATGTGGTGAACGCACTTGATGCAGGCGAAGTCGAGACTTTGAGCGACGTGGACAAGGACATATACAATAATGCGGTGTCCACCATCCTTTCCGCGGACAAGGACGATATCGCTGCAGCTATTGAGAAGTTCACCGACCCCGGAAAGAGCCTTTCCGATGAGCAGGCACTGATCTACGACGCCATCATCAACATCAGGGATCTGAAGGTAACGGGAGCAGGTCTTACAAGCCCTGACAACGATGCGGAGATCGCAGCCGTTGAAAGCGAACTTTTAACCAAGGTTGAAACCTTTAAGAACAGCATAGACAATCGGGATCAGGCAGGAGATCTCACCAAGATGGGCCTCGGAACAGGCATCACGGGCGAGAACATCGATGAAGCCGGTACAGGAAGCCTTGTCGTAAGAAAAGCAAACGATGCCCAGGTCATCATCGACGGCGCAACAATGACATCCTCCACCAACAGCATCACTGCCAACGGACTCACCATCAACCTTTTGAACACTTCGGTAAACGAAGCCACCGGTGAATATGACGAGGTCACAGTTACCGTAGGCAAGGATACCACATCCACATATGAACTTGTAAAGAATGCCGTTAAGGAATACAACAACCTCATCGAAGAGATGGGCAAACTTTACTACGCCGACTCCGCGAGAGGCTACGATCCTCTTACCGCAGAGCAGAAGGAATCCATGACGGATGAAGAAGTGGAACAGTGGGAAAACAAGATCAAGAGTTCCCTCTTAAGAAGAGATTCCACTCTGGGAGGCCTGATGTCAGCCATGAGATCGGCTTTACAGAGCACCTATAAAGACGAGGAAGGTAATGAGTATTCCCTCACTACCTATGGAATCGTCACAGGTAACTACACTGAGCGCGGAAAACTCCACATTTACGGAAATACCGATGATCCCGTATATGCAAGCAACACAGACAGACTTCAGGCAGCACTCAACGAGGATCCGGACAAGGTAATGAACGCACTCAGCGGGATCTTCACCAACCTTTACACAACACTCAGTGACAAGTGCGGAAAGACGAGCATTTCGAGTGCTCTCACTTTCTACAACGACAAACAGTATGCAAAGGACCTGGACAGATACCAGAAGGATCTCGAAAAGGTCAACTCTCGCATAGATGATCTTAAAGACAAATATTACAAGCAGTTTACTGCGATGGAAAAAGCACTTGCAACCTTACAGAGCCAGTCGTCATCCTTGGCGCAGATGCTCGGACAAACCGTAACGAAGTAATAGTATAGGAGGACAACATTATGGCTATGAATGCAGCAACACTCTATCAGGGAACAAAGGTAAATACGGCATCTCCCGCCGAACTCACATTAATGCTCTATGAAGGAGCTATCAAGTTCTGTAACATCGCGCTTCTCGGTTTCGAGACCAACGATTACGAGAAGGTAAACAACAACATCATAAAGGTTCAGAACATCATCACCGAATTCAGAGCAACACTTGATTTCAAGTATGCTACCGCAAAGGATTTCGATCTCATTTACGAATACATCAACAATCTTCTCATCCAGGCCAACATCAAGAAGGACAGAGAAAGCCTTGAGAAGGCTCTCGGTCAGATCCGTGAGATGAGAGACCTCTGGAAAGAGATCATGAAACAGAACCATATGTACGTTCGCTAAGGCGAAAGGTATATAATACTTTGATCAAACAACGGTTTGTCGGTTTTTGCCGGCAAACCGTGTTCTTGGAGAGACTATGGAAGATAAACTGGATCTTAGCGGATATCTTCGTGTTATGCAGGATGTCCTGGTGAGAAAAAAGAAAGTTCTCACCGCCATATATGAAGCTACCAAAGAGCAGGAGAATGCTCTGCGCACCGAAGACATCGATGAAGCGGTGTTCAATGATGCCATGGACAGAAAAACGGGACTTATCGGGCAGCTCAATGAGATGGACGAAGGGTTCCAAAAGTTATTTGAGAAGATCTCTCCTGAAATTAAGGAAAAAGCGGCGGAGCATGGGGATGTGATCCACAGGCTCCAAGTTTTGATACAGGAACTTACCGACTTGAGTGTTACCGTTACCGCACTTGAGAAGAAGAACAAGGATACTCTTGAACGTCGCGCCGATGAGATCCGTAAGGGCAAAAAGAGCTTTAAGGTCAGCCGTCAGACAGCGGACAAATACTACAAGAGTATGAACGGACTCAATGCGGTAACACCCGTTTTTTTGGACGAAAAACACTAGGATTCAGGAGGAAACGGCATGAGGATAAAAAAAATCTTAAAAAGGCTGTTCGTGGCGATGGCGGTTGTAAGCCTCATCTTTGCCCCGAACTCTTATACCGGCGTTTTTGCTGCCGGGAACGATGTGGCTGTTCCCAATGATCTCATCGTCATCGACTACAACAAAGAATCGGTGGTCATTGACGAATCGAGCCTTTCGGTTTCCGAACAGGACAGTCTGATCTATTTCACGGACATATACACAGCCGATCTTGAGAAATGGTACAAGTGTGAACTTCGTGACGGAGTGGCTCTTTTCGACGTGGCCTGGGCAAGATCCAATGCCGACGTAAAGATCTACATCTGCGGCGATGTTCATTCCAAGATCTCCAGCATTGTTGTGAAGTGGCAGGATACACTGGGAGTCAAGTTCACGGGAACACTCCTTGCAACGGATATCACCGATGCCGAGTTCTGGAAGGCAAAATATGCCGAGCCCGCATATGCCGATCATTTCGGAGAGGACACCGGCTACTTCATCTTCACAAAGAAGGTAAACAACAGGGAAGAGACCTATCTTCAACTTGAGAACATACAGTGGCGCAAGGGCACCAACGGAAACTGGCATGATTACTCGGAACTGGATCCCCATGAGATGGAGATCAGGGGCGGAGCACTGGAATTCCGCATCAAGTCCGTAAGCTCCGCGGATGCAACCAACGGTATCGGAAACAGATACTCCTCGGTAGCAAGATACACACTGCCCAAGATCCTTCCGGGACCCATCGTGAACATCACCATGACCGACGGAACCATCAACCTGAAGAACGGACAGGAGTACTCTCTGGACGGCATTGATTGGACACTGATCCCTGCATATGCCACCAACGGAACCACTACGGAACCCACGGTTCCTTCAAGCGACAGATTGACGGCCATCTCCCCCATCACCACCACCGCAAGAGTCACTAAATTTCTTGCGCAGCAGGCGCTGGGACTTTCAAATTCCTCGCCTATCACCACATCCTACACGTTGTACGTGAGAACGGCGGGAGCACAGAGAGCGGCAGCCAGCCGTATCACAGAGATCACCATCCCCGCATCGGGAAGCATCAGCGATGCGGAGTTCGACAATATCACCGTGGATTACGTTGATTCCAAGTCAGGAAACGGCGGTATCCGGGTGAGCAACGGCAATGATTCCGATTTCCAGGTGGCAGTCATTACACCCAATGATGCCAACAGATACAGACTCACCAATTTCCCCGCGGCAGGTGCTGCGGTTGTGGAAAGCAACTTCCCCAACCTTCCCGTCACCAGCCTCCAGTGGACCACATTAAAGGCAAACAGCTACACCAAGATAGCATTCAGCCGTGCAGTGAGCGGATCTATAGTGATTGTTCGTAAGACCGGTACCAAGATCGAACTTCCTTCACCTTACAGGATCTGCACTCCCAGCCTTGATTACAGCGAGGCTCTGACCTACGCATCCATTTCCGGAAGCGCAAAGCTGGGCTATACTCTTACCGCAAATCCCAGCTCCAACCTGAATCCCAAGCTGAGCACAAATCTCAGTGACTTCGAGTTTAAGTGGGAGTACGCAAGTGCGAAGAATGCCGCTGTATGGACGGAGATCGAAGGCGTGGGCAACTCCAGGACCTTAAGCATTTCCGACACCGTTCCCGACGGCGCGACTTACGATTCGGTCTACGCTCAGACTCACCTGAAATATGTCCGCGTCACCATCAAGTACAAGGGCAAAGAAGTGACGAGCCAGGCAGTTGGATTTGTAAACTAAAGAACGTTTAAAGCCGGTGTTTTGGACCATGGCAGCATGATCCGAAACATCGGCTGATTTTTTTTGTTTTATACCTTGACATACGATATACTTCGTGATACGATGTATATCGTCAAGTGAGGGAATGATCAACCCTTGGTTCTGACAGATACCCAAAAGGAGGTATTTATGGATATACAGCTAAAGCGCGGTCTTCTCGATGTCTGTGTGCTGGCGGCGATCAAAAATGAAGAATCCTACGGATACAAGATCATTAAGGATGTGAAACCCTATGTGGAATTGTCGGAATCCACACTTTATACGATCCTGAAACGTTTGGAAACAGCCGAGATGCTCACGGTCAGAAGCGCCGAACATGAAGGCAGACTTCGAAAGTACTACAGTATCACAGATGCGGGTCTCGGAAGGATAGACGAGTTTAAGGAAGACTGGAAGGAAATCGAGTCGATCTATCAATTTGTTGCAAGAGAATGTTAGAGTTGTCAGAAGGAGTTATTGAAAATGAACAAACAGGAATTTCTTACCCGGTTGAGGAATGGGTTATCGGGCTTACCTCAGGAAGAAGTTGAGGAACGCCTTGGATTTTACTGTGAAATGATCGAGGATCGCATGGAAGAAGGTCTCAGCGAAGAGGAAGCGGTTGAAGCCATCGGACCCGCAGAGACCATCATATCCCAGATCATCGGAGGAACACCGTTGGTTAAACTTGTAAAGGAGAGAGTAAAGCCGAAACACAAGCTTAAGGCATGGGAGATCACGTTGCTGGCTCTGGGCTCTCCCTTATGGATTTCACTTGTTTTGGCATTCATATGCATTGCCCTTTCCCTCTATATTGTTTTATGGTCATGTGTAGCTGCTTTGTGGGCGGCGGATCTGTCTTTAGCCATCAGCGGAGCGGTAAGTATCCCTGTGGGCATTATAACCTATGTTATTGAAGGTTCCATCCCCGGATCGGCAATGATCGCATGTGCACTGATCTCTGCGGGACTTGGCATATTAATGTTCCCGGGCTGCAAGGCAGTGTCTAAAGGCACATTACGTTTGACGGGAAAGATCACACATTGGATCAAATCTCTGCTCATGAGAAAGGAGAATGACAATAATGCAGACAAATAACAGAAAATTACTTACAGCAGCGGGGGCATTGATACTTTGCGGTGCTGTATTGTTCATCATAACAATGGGAAGGAGCAAATGGGATTTTAACGCCATGAGTACGATAAAAATGGTTTCAAAAGAATACGAATTCAATGAAAAGATACAGAGCATATCCATCGATGCGGATACCACAGACATTACCTTCAGGGCATCCGATACGGATCGGTGCAGGATCGAAGTTTATGAGGACGAAAAAATGCCTCACAGGGTGAAGGTCGATGACGGAAAGCTTTCCATCAGACCGGAGGATCAGAGAAAATGGTATGAGCACATTGTTTTCTTCTCTTTTGGATCCCCCAAACTTACTGTCTACCTGCCTGCCAAAGCTTACACCGCTCTCAGGATCGATCTCTCGACCGGAGACGTTGTAATTCCCGATGATTTCTCCTTCGGGGAAATAGATATCACCACCTCAACCGGTGATGTTTCCTGTGAGGCTTCATCTGACGGAAGACTCAAGATCGGGTGTGATACGGGAAACATCGATCTGAAAGGCATTAAGGCTTCGGATCTGATGCTTTCCGTAAGCACCGGTCACATCTACGTGACTGACGCAAAAGTCAAGAAGAGCATCACCTTCCATGTGAGCACCGGTAAGAGTAAACTCACGGATGTTACCTGCGAAAACATCACTTCCGAGGGTTCCACGGGGGATGCCGATATGGAGAATGTCATCGCTTCAGGCACCGTAAAGATCAAGAGGAGCACAGGACATGTGAAACTCGAAAAGTGTGATGCATATGAGCTTTTTATTAAGACTTCCACAGGAAAGGTTTCAGGCTCCTTCCTTACGGACAAGGTGTTCATCACTTCCAGTGACACGGGAAAGATCGATGTACCGAAGACCATAAGCGGCGGAAGATGCGAGATCACAACGGATACGGGAAATATAATATTTAAATAAGTAAAATGGAAATGGACCCCGGGGTCCATTTTTCCGTTCATATGCCCTGATCTACCGTTCATGTCAATTCCCTTTAAACATCTTCAAACACGGTATATAGTAGCATCATCAGACAGGAGGAAAAACAAATGTTGAAAAATGATGTTATTGTTACTGAAAAACTTAAAAAAGTCTACGGCGATAAAACCGCGGTGGCAGGCATCGACCTCACGGTGCACGAGGGCGAGCTCTTTGCACTGCTGGGTGTGAACGGTGCGGGAAAGACCACCACAGTCAGGATGCTGTCCTGCCTTTCCACTCCCACATCGGGAAAAGCCTTTGTTTACGGGCATGATGTTGCAAAGGAGCAGGATGAAGTAAAAAAACTCGTCGGCATATCCACCCAGGACACGGCAGTGGCTGAAAATCTTACGGCAGCCGAAAACCTGGAATTTATGGCAGGAATCTTTTTTCAGGACAAAAAAGATGTTGAAAAGAGAGTGGCAGAGGCCATAGAAGCCTTCAAACTTCAGGAAGTGCGGAACAAGAAAGCAAAAACACTGTCGGGAGGATGGAAGAGAAAACTTTCCATTGCCATGGCTATTATCAGCGATCCCAAGATCCTCTATCTGGATGAACCCACTCTGGGGCTGGATGTGCTGGCAAGGCGCGATCTGTGGCGGACCATCGAAAAGCTCAAAGAGAAGATGACTGTCATCCTCACCACACATTACATGGAAGAAGCGGAAAGCCTTGCGGACCGCATCGCAATAATGACGGAGGGCCGGCTGATCACGGTGGGAACTCTTGAGGAACTTGAAGCAGAGACCGGTAAGAAGGGCTTGGAAGAAGTCTTTGTTACCATTGTTGAGAACGGAGGAACAAGATGAGCAGGACAGTTTGCTTTGCAAAAAGAAATCTATTGGAAGTTTCAAGAGATGCATTGAGTTACATCTTTTGTGTGGCATTTCCCCTTGCCATGCTGGCGATCATGACACTGGTGAACGAAAGCATTCCAAAGGAAGCGGGGATGACCGTGTTCAGGATCGACAATCTTACGGGTGGAGTGTGCATATTCGGACAGACCTTTGTAATGCTCTTTACGGCTCTTTCTGTTTCGAAGGACAGGAGCGGCTCCTTCCTGGTCAGACTTTTTGCTTCTCCCATGAAGAGCAGGGATTTTACCAACGGATACATCCTTCCCATGCTTTTGGTGTCCCTGGTCCAGACCGCCCTCACTGAGACTGCCGGAGTGATCATTTCTCTCATAGTGGGCTACGAACTTTCCGTACCGGGACTTCTTTTGGGATTGGTTTTATCCGTGTTCTCCGCTGTGTTCTTTATCTCGCTGGGGCTGATCTTCGGAACACTTTTTAATCAGAATGCTGCGCCCGGACTTTGTTCTGTCATCATTTCCCTGGGTTCTTTCCTGGGAGCCATATGGTTTGATGCGGAAGCAACCGGAGGCGTGATCCTTAAGATCGCAAAATGCCTTCCTTTCATTTACTGCACAAGGCTTATGCGCTCTGCCGTAAAACTTGACTTTGATGAAGGATTTTTCGTGAGCCTGACAGTCGTTGTTTTATGCGCCGGAGTATTCGCATTCCTTTCATCATTGATCTTTAAGACACGTATGAAGGCAGATCTTCAATAAAGTTTTGCATCTTTTTCCAAAGTATTATATTATAGAGACATGATACATTCATGGATCCTTTGGAGGGAGTATGCTGATAAAGGCTGAGATCGATGCAAGATATAAAGAAACCGAACTTCACGTATGCAATAATGAAAAGACGGAAGAAGTAAAAGATCTGCTCACGGAACTTCACAGTCTTTACGATATGTCTTTGATGGGGACGGACGAACGCGGGAACAGGGTAAAACTGAGCCCTCGTGAGCTCGTCTCCTTCTATGCGGAAGGGCAGAGGGTCTATGCCCTGGGGGACAAGGAGAAGTATGCCGTTCCCAAGAAACTCTATGAACTGGAAAAAGAACTGGAAAGCGTGGGTTTTGCCAGGATATCCAAGTCGGAACTCCTGAACATAAGACGCATAAAGAGCATGGACTTAAGTCTCACGGGAACCATCAGGATCGTCATGAACACGGGCTACGAAACCTACACTTCGCGCCGCAATGTGGCAAAGATAAAGGAGATGACAAAGAGATGAAAGAGATATTAAAACGTATTGTCTTAAGCTTTTCACTGTCCTCCTTTGCGGGGCTCATCACCAATCTTTTGATCGATGCCGGTGTTAACGCTTCGGGAAATTCAGGCTTCATCTCCATAGCGCCGGAGTTTATGAGCCTTTTTCCCACCCCTGTCATTGCGGGCTATGTGAACGTCCTGATCTACGGCATCATCGGCGCTTCCTATGCGGGAATGACCTTCATTTTCGACTGTCGCAGGATCGGTGTCATCATCCAGTGGTGCATATATTTCTGTGTTACCTTCGGCATATGCATGACCATAACCATTTTTGTTTGGCAGCTCCACCGCTATCCTCAGGCCTTCATAAGTACGGTCATGGGCTATTCCGTGACCTATGCGATCATAGGAGTGGTGCAGTACAGAAAACTGAAGGACGACATCAGAGTCATTAACGAAAACCTCAGCAGGAACGAATGAGAAGGGCAGGCGTCATGCAGACTGAATACAAGACAAAAACACGAAATGCCATTATTGAATATATGAAAAGACACGCCGAGGCGCGCTTTACCGCCAGGGACATCGTGGAGGCTCTGAACAAGGACGGAGTGGACATCGACCGTTCCACCATCTATCGAAACCTGGAGAGGCTGGGAAACGAGGGCAAACTTGTGAGATACAAGGAGTCCGACGTGAACGCTGCCTGCTATCAGTATACGGAAGGCCATGAGGCGTGCAACAGGCATATGCATGCACAGTGCGAAGTCTGCGGAAGGATCTTCCATCTGGACAGCGACATCTTTGAAAAGATGGGGCAGGAGATCAAAGACGAGTACGGCATTACCATAGATTACGGAAAGACAGTCATAATGTGCAGATGCAAAAATTGCAAATGAGTTGCAATTTCTTCTTGACATAATATGCACCTATGAATATAATATGCAACTGTGTTGCAAAATACACCGGGCCGGGACCTTGCACGAGGGTATCCCGGTCCGCCCCCTTTTAATGAGATTCAAAGGAGTATATATGTCTACAAGAGAAGTACCAATAGTTGTGATCACAGGTTATCTGGGTTCGGGCAAGACCACCCTTATGCAGAACATCCTGAAGCAGGAGAACAGAAAGATCGCCCTCATCGTAAATGATATGGGCAGCATCAACATTGACGCCTCGATCCTTCACAAGACCGGAAACCAAGTGGTTCAGGTGGAGATGGTGGAAATGCAGAACGGATGCATATGCTGCACTTTGCGGGACGAGTTCATGGCTCAGATCGAGAGGCTGTCCAACGACAGGAGCATAGAAGCCATTTTCGTGGAAGCGTCGGGCATCAGCGAACCCTCGTCCATAGCGGGAGCTTTTGTGAACTACGAGGAAATGACGGAGGATACAAGGGTTTACCTTAAATCAGTGGTTTCGGTGGTGGATGTTGACAGGATCTACCGCGAGTTCCTGCACGATCTCATGTCCGAGGAAGAGAGCGAGGACGGGGATGTCATAAACCTTGTTATGGACCAGATCGAGTTCTGCAATCTCATGATCCTGAACAAGATCGACCTTCTGACTGCGGATCAGCTGGAAGAGGTCAAGGAAGGACTCCGTGCCATCCAGAGAAAGGCAGAGATGATCACCTGCACCAACGGACAGGTGGATCTTGACGTGATCCTTAACCGTGAGGATTTCGATTTTGATGAGGTGGAGGCCTACTCCAGCGTTCAGCAGGCTCTCAACAACTGCGAACACGATGATGTGAAAGCCTGTGTCGATGAATATGGCATATCCTCCTTCGTTTTTGAAGAAAAGCGCCCCTTTAACCGCGAAGCCTTTGACGAGTTCGTGGAAAGCTACCCGGGACAGCTCATCCGCTCCAAGGGCTACATATGGTTCTCGGATGATCCCGAGCATGTACAGCTGTTCGAACAGGCAGGAAGAAACGCTTCTGTAACGGAACTTTCACCTTGGGTCTCCGCGTGGCCCGAAGAGGAACTGAAGCCCATGCTGGAAGACTTCCCGGACCTCATGGACGACTGGGACGAGGTGTATGGCGACCGCTGCAACCAGGTGGTCTTCATCGGTAAGGGATATGAAAAGAGCGAGATCGTAAAGCTTTTATATGACTGCATTGAAAAACACCCGGAGGAGTGCCTGCGGCAGTAGCTTTGAAAAATAGTTCTTGACAAGGACAATTTAAAGTGGTAAAGTAACGAACAATTAAATAAGGTATTTTTTAAAAGCTGTGACGAAGATAGACTTTTAAACCTTCCTTTCAGAGAGCAGGCGTTTGGTGCGAGCCTGCAGGAAATTAAAATGATCTGATCCCTTCCGAGCTGAGGATGCGAAAGCGAGAGCAAGTAGTGGCCTACGTGAGAGCTACGTTAGTGCAAAGAGGTTGTAAGACCTTAAAGTGCCTGTGAAAAACAGGAAATTGAGTGGTACCGCGGAATAGAATTTTCGTCTCAAGATTAGTAAAATAGTCTTGAGACTTTTTGTTATACAAGGATATCATGAGCAACTATAAAGAAGGAGAAAACCAATGGTAAAGCCAAACGTGAACAATCAGGTGAACGAGGTCGTGGTCAGGATCCGCGATATGCAGGATATCAAGGGCTATTCTGATGAAGAATTGGCAGCAAAAGCGGAAGTGGACATGGAGCACTTCAATGCATATATGAACGGTGAAGCGGAACTTCCTTTCACCTTCGTGCATAAATGTGCACTGGCATTCGGACTGGAAATGACGGAACTCATTGAAGGACAGAGCGCACGACTTTCTTCCTACAATGTTGTAAGAGGCGGAATGGGTCTCACCACAGCCAACGAGGACGGTGAACTGATCCAGAACCTTGCTCCCCACTTCAAAAAGAAGCTGGCTGAGCCTTACCTTGTTACATATGACTATGTGGAAGAACTGCAGAACCTCCCCATCCACACCACAATGCATGCAGGCCAGGAATTTGACTACATCGTTGAAGGTTCATTGAAGGTTCAGGTGGGAGAACATGTTGAGATCCTGAATGCGGGGGATTCCATCTACTACGCATCAAACAAACCTCACGGAATGATCGCCGTAGGCGGAAAAGCCTGCAAGTTCATTGCCATGATCATGGCTTCCGACGAGCAGGAGACGGCATTTGCCACCGAAGCCATCGTAAGGGCAAAGCAGACCAAGGGCCTTGTATACGAAAACTTCATCGAGAGCGTGGACAACGAAGACGGAAGCTTCAACAGCATAAAGTTCAAGAACGTGGACAAGTTCAATTTCGCTTTCGACATCATCGACGAGATCGCAAAGAACAAGCCTGACAAGCTGGCAATGATCCATCTTGACAAGGACAAGAACGAGAAGCGTTTTACCTTTAAGGAGTTCAAGGAACTTTCCAACCAGGCTGCAAACTACTTCACATCTCTGGGTATCAAAAAGGGTGACCGTGTAATGCTGGTGCTGAAGCGACACTATCAGTTCTGGATCGCATTTCTGGCTCTCAACAAGATCGGAGCCGTCGTGGTTCCCGCCACAAATCAGCTTAAGAGTCATGACTTTGTTTATCGTTTCAATGCGGGAGACATCAGCACCATCGTATGTACGATAGCGGACGGTACGACGGACGCCGTGGACGAAGCCGCAAAAGAGTGTCCCTGCCTTAAGAATAAGATCATCGTAGGCGGTCACAAGGAGGGCTGGAGAAATTTCGACGATGAATATGTCTTCTTCTCCAGAAGGTATCTCAGAACAGCCGACAGCGCAAAGGGCAACGATCCCATGATCATGCTGTTCTCCAGCGGAACCAACGGTTATCCCAAGATGGTGCTTCATTCCTGTACGTATGCTTTGGGACATTTTATCACCGCCAAGTATTGGCATTGCGTCCGCACCAACGGACTCCATTTCACCATTTCCGACACGGGCTGGGGCAAATCCCTCTGGGGCAAGCTCTTCGGTCAGTGGCTGAACGAGGCTGCTGTGTTTGTATATGACTTTGAGCGTTTCCACGCAGACGACATCCTTCAGCTTTTCGGAAAGTACCCCATCACCACATTCTGCGCGCCCCCTACCATGTACAGGATGTTCATCAAGGAGGACCTTTCAAAGTACGATCTTTCCTGCATAGAGCATGCCACTACTGCCGGCGAAGCATTGAACCCTGAAGTTTTCTATCAGTTCAAGCAGGCTACGGGACTGGACATCATGGAAGGTTTCGGTCAGACGGAGACCACCCTTACCATCGGAAACCTTGTGGGCATGAAGCCTAAGCCGGGTTCCATGGGCAAACCTTCACCCGCATACAAGGTGGAGCTGCTTGATACCGAAGGCAATCCCGTTGGAACAGCCGAAAACGGCGAGATCTGCATAAATACAAAGGACGGCGTTCCCTGCGGACTTCTTCTGGAGTACTTCAGAGATGAAGAGAAGACGAAGGAAGCATGGCACGACGGCTATTATCATACAGGCGATATCGCATATAAGGATGAGGACGGCTACTTCTGGTATGTTTCAAGGATAGACGATGTCATCAAGTCTTCGGGATACAGGATCGGACCCTTCGAGATCGAGAACGTCATCATGGAGCTTCCTTATGTGCTGGAGTGCGGTGTCTGCGCCGCTCCCGACCCCGTCAGAGGTCAGGTGGTCAAGGCCTGCATAGTCCTTGTTCCCGGTAAGGAAGGCAGTGAGGAATTGAAGAAAGAGATCCAGGATTACGTCAAGGAAAAAACAGCTCCTTACAAGTATCCCAGAATTGTGGAATTCAGAACGGAACTGCCAAAGACCATCAGCGGAAAAGTCATCAGAAAGGCATTATAAAGCTGTATAAAAAGCGGTATTTATGAATGATGTAAAATTTTTTAATGGTACTGCTTCACAACGTTAAAGAAATAATGCTTGCAAAAGTCATTAAAAAGATATAAACTGAATAATTATACTTTTAGGAGGGGCTTTTGCCCCGGTGAAGAAATGAAAGAATTCAAAAGGGTAACATTATTTGCCGGTCATTACGGCAGCGGAAAAACCAATGTGGCTGTGAACTACGCCCTCATGATGAAAGAAAAAGGGCTGGATGTGGCCATCGCGGATCTGGACATCGTGAATCCCTATTTCAGGACCAAGGACAGCGCGGATGAACTGGAGAAACACGGCATAAAGCTGATCTCCTCGGAATTTGCGGGCTCCAACGTGGATCTTCCCGCACTTCCCGCCGAGATCTACTCACTGGTGGACATCCACGACAGATATGCCATCTTCGACATAGGAGGAGATGACAGAGGAGCAACGGCGCTGGGTAGATATGCGGATGCCATTAAGAGCGAGGATGACTACGAGCTCCTCATGGTGATCAACAAGTTTCGCCCTCTGTCAAGGACTCCGGAACTGGTGCTGGAGATCATGCATGAGATCGAGACCACCGCAAACATGAAGTTCACGGGACTGGTGAACGACTCCAATCTGGGAGCGGAGACCACGGCGGCGGACGTTCTGGACAGTGTGGGATTTGCAAAAAAAGTTTCGGAAATAACGGGACTTCCTATAAGGTTCACTACAGTCACAAGGAAGATCTTCGACGAGGTAAAGGACAAGATCGACAACCTCATGGTCATCAAATTACAGAAGAAGATAGTTTAAACGTGAAGATAAAGGAGGATATGAAATGGCAAAGATTTCATTTAAAAGTGATGTGTGTAAAGGCTGTGGTCTTTGCGTGACCGCCTGCCCCAAGAAGATCGTGGCACTGGACGAGAACGTCCTGAACGCAAAGGGACATCATCCCGCAAAGTGCACGGATACGGACGCGTGCATAGGCTGCGCTTCCTGCGCACTCATGTGCCCCGACTGCGTTATAACGGTGGAAAATTAGGAGGAGCGCAGAGCGTTCTGACTTTACTATAAGACGAGAGGAGTAAAGCATATGTCAGAGAAAGTTTTGATGAAGGGTAATGAAGCCATTGCGGAAGCTGCCATTAAGGCGGGCTGCCGTTTCTATTTCGGCTACCCCATTACACCTCAGACAGAGGTTGCGGCATATATGTCAAAGCGTATGCCCAAGATCGGCGGAACATTTTTACAGGCTGAAAGTGAGATCGCCGCAATTAACATGGTTATCGGCGTTTCTTCCACAGGAAAGAGGGTTATGACATCCTCATCTTCACCGGGAGTTTCATTAAAGAGCGAGGGCATATCCTACCTTGCGGGCTGTGATCTTCCCGCACTGGTGGTGAACGTACAGAGAGGCGGCCCGGGACTGGGCGGCATCCAGCCTTCACAGTCCGACTACTTCCAGGCTACCAAGGGAGGAAGCCACGGCGACTATCACAACATCGTCCTTGCACCCTCCAGCGTTTCCGAGATGGCTCTTCTTACAGCCAAGGGATTCAATCTGGCAGACAAGTACCGTATGGTGTGCATGATCCTTGCAGACGGAACCATGGGACAGATGATGGAGCCCGTTGCCATTGATGACATCGTCATAGAAGAGGTTGAAAAGCCCTGGGCCCTTACGGGAACAGATTGCAAGAGACCCAGAAACATCGTAAATTCCCTCTACTTAAAGCCCGAAGAACTGGAGCGGAAGAATTTCGAGCGTTTCGCAAAATACAAGACAGTTGAAGAGAACGAAGTTCTCTATGAATCATATATGATGGAAGATGCGGACATATGCATCGTTTCCTTCGGCATCACGGCACGCGTTTCGAAGAATGCCATTGTAGCTGCCCGTGCAAAGGGCATCAAGGTGGGCATGATCAGGCCCATCACTCTCTGGCCCTTCCCCAAGAAGCCCATATTAGAGGCTGCCGACAAGGTCAAGGCGTTCATTTCCGTAGAGATGAACATGGGTCAGATGATCCAGGATGTGGAACTTGCAGAGCGCTGCAAGAAGCCCGTATATCTTTGCAACCGTACAGGCGGCATGATCCCTTCACCCGAAGAGGTTCTTGCTTCCATCGAAAAAGTAAACGGAGGTGAACAGTAATGGCAGAATTTCATAAACCCAAAGCACTCACCGACGCACCCCTCCACTATTGTCCGGGTTGCACCCACGGTATCATCCATCGTCTCGTTGCGGAAGCCATTGACGAGCTGGGCATTCAGGGACGTTCCATCTGCGTTGCTTCCGTAGGATGCTCCGTAATGGCATATGACTATTTTGACGTTGACTGCGTTCAGGCGGCTCACGGACGTGCTCCGGCAGTTGCCACAGGCGTAAAGCGTTCCGATCCTTCCAAGATCGTTTTTACCTATCAGGGAGACGGCGACCTTGCATCCATCGGAACCGCAGAGATCGTTCATTCCGCAGCAAGACGTGAGAACATCACCGTTATCTTCGTAAACAACGCCATCTACGGTATGACAGGCGGGCAGATGGCTCCCACCACTCTTCCCGGAATGGTGACCCAGACTTCTCCTTACGGACGTGATGTAAATACAGTGGGTTATCCCATGAAGATGTGCGAGATGCTTTCAAAGGTTGACGGCGCGGCTTACCTTGAGAGGGTAGCAGTAAACAACGTTGCCAATGTCAGAAAGGCTAAAAAGGCCATCCTTCATGCTTTCACAAACCAGGTGGAAGGCAAGGGCTTCTCACTTGTGGAAGTCATCTCTTCCTGCCCCACAAACTGGGGAAAGAGCCCCGAGAAGGCACTGGAGTTCATCCAGACTGACATGATCCCTTACTATCCTCTGGGTGTTTATAAAGACATATATGCAGAAGGAGGTAAAAACTGATGGCTACAACAAGAATGTTATTCGCAGGTTTCGGCGGTCAGGGCATCCTCTTCGCAGGCAAATTCATGGCATATAAGGGCCTCATCGAAGAAAAGCAGGTTTCCTGGCTTCCTTCCTACGGTCCCGAGATGAGAGGCGGTACGGCAAACTGTAACGTCATCATCAGCGACGATCCCATCGGTTCACCCATCGTTAACAAGCCCGACGTGCTTGTGGCCATGAACCTTCCTTCGTTGGAAAAGTTTGAAGATTCCGTTGTACCGGGAGGAAAGATCTTCGTGGATTCCACTCTCATCGACAAGAAGGTGGAGAGAACGGACGTGGAAGTTTTCTATGTTCCCGCTACAAAGACGGCAAATGATATGAACATCGGCACTCTTGCAAATATGATCATGACCGGAAAGCTCATCAAAGAGATCCCCGGTTTCGAGATGGATTCAGTGGACAAGGTGCTGGGGAAGATCATTTCCGCAAGACATCAGGATATGTTCGAAGCCAACAAGAAGGCTCTCGAAACAGGATATTCCATGTGAGATATATGAAGTTTCAGGGAGGTTTAGAAATGAAGATCAATTTAAAACTTACAAATACACCCAAGGCCAAGCCCACAGACGAGTCAAGGCTTGGCTTCGGAGCAGTGTTCTCGGATCATATGCTCATCCGCAAGTGGACGGCAGAGAAAGGCTGGGAGGATGCGGAGATCGTTCCTTACGGCGATTTCGTTCTTTCACCCGCCGCAGCAGTTTTTCATTACGGAGCCGAGATCTTTGAAGGACTCAAGGCGTACAGAACAGCAGAAGGAAAGGTTCAGCTTTTCCGCCCCATCGAGAATGTTCGCAGAATGAACAATTCCGCAGAGCGTCTCTGCATGCCTCAGATGCCTGAAGAGGAGATGCTGGAGTGCATCAAGAAGATCGTTGAAGTGGAAAAGGACTGGGTGCCTCATTCTGAGGGAACTTCCCTTTACATCCGTCCCTTCCTTATCGGAACCGATCCCAAGCTGGGTGTTCACACAGTTCATCAGTGTACATTCTGCGTGATCTGCTCTCCTTCCGGAAGCTACTATGCAGAGGGTCTCGCTCCCGTAAAGATCATGATCGAGGACGAGGACGTTCGTGCGGTAAGAGGCGGCACGGGATATGCAAAGTGCGGCGGTAACTACGCTGCATCCTACAGAGCCGGCGAAAAGGCTGCAAAGAAGGGCTACTCACAGGTTCTCTGGCTTGACGGCGTGGAGAGAAAGTACATCGAAGAAGTGGGCGCCATGAATGTAATGTTCAAGATCGACGGAGTTGTTGTGACTCCCGAACTTCTCGGTTCCGTACTTCCCGGAATTACCAGAAAGTCCTGCATCGAGCTCTTAAAGGCCAAGGGATACAAGGTAGAGGAGAGAAGGATCTCCGTTGATGAACTTTTTGAGGCAGCAAAGAGCGGACGTCTTGAAGAGGCCTGGGGAACAGGAACGGCAGCTGTTGTTTCACCCATCGGAGAACTCATTTTCAAGGATAAGGAATATAAGATCAACAACTTTGAGATCGGAAAGACCACACAGATGCTCTATGACACCCTTACATCCATCCAGTGGGGCAAGGCAAAGGATGAGCACAACTGGATCGTTCCCATTGCTTAGGATCTTAAAGATTAATCATAAGCTTCAAAAGGAGCAGCTATGGAAGAAGAATTGAAAGAACTGGCCGAAAGGATCCATGCCCTGAGAGATGCCTGCGACTACACCCCGGAGTACGTTGCTTCGGAACTGGGGATCGATGCGGACACCTACATGGGATATGAAAGATCGGCAGAAAATGTTCCCATCAGTGTGATCTATTCATTGGCAAAGCTTTATAATGTGGATTTTTCGGAGATCATGACAGGTACCAGCGCAAAACTCCGTACCTATCAGGTGGTACGTAAGGGAGAGGGACAGAACGCAGACCGTTATCCGGGCTACAAGTTCGAGAACCTTGCCTATCGTTTCACCCACAAGATCATGCAGCCCTTCCTTGTAACCCTGGATCCCTCGGACAAGCCCGCGGATCTGGTAAGCCACAAGGGAGAGGAATTCAATCTCGTCATTTCGGGAAGCGTCGTCGTCGTCTTTGACGACCAGGAGATCATTTTAAACACAGGCGACAGCATTTATTTTAACCCGAACTACAAACACGGTCAGAAGTGCTACGGTGACAAGCCCGCAACCTTCCTTACAATGATCGCCGAGTAGCGGACGATGATTGGAGATTATACATGATTGAGAAATTTTTACCCAGAACGGAATTTGATTCATACGAAGATTTTAAAAAGAACTACAAGGTAAATGCACCCGAAGACTTCAATTTCGGTTTTGACATAGTGGACGGATGGGCTAAGGAAAAGCCGGACCTCAGATGTCTGCTCTGGATCGATGACGACGGAAATGAGAAGAGTTTCACTTTCACCGATATGTCAAAGCTTTCCAACAGGGCTGCCAATTACTTTAAGTCTCTCGGACTGAAAAAAGGAGACGTTGTTCTCCTGATCCTGAGACGCCGCTGGGAGTACTGGGTTTGCGCCACGGCTCTTATAAAGCTGGGTGTGATCCTGATCCCTGCCACTCTTCAGCTCACAAAGAAGGACATTGCCTACCGCTGTAATGCCGCAGGCGTTAAGATGATGGTGTGTGTTGATGACGAGTATGTTATCAGCCAGGTGGAACTTGCAAAGCCGGAGATGCCCGGAGTTACAAAGTTTGCACTGGTGGACAATGTGAAGAAAGACGGCTGGATCGACTTCGACGAAGAATTCATGAAGTGTTCCGACGTTTTTGAAAGACCTGTTGGGGCGGAAGCCACCAAGGGAACGGATGTAATGCAGCTCTATTTCACATCCGGGACCACAGGCATGCCCAAGATGGTCACACACAACTATTTCCATCCCCTGGGACATATAGTTACCGCCAAGTACTGGCAGCAGGTCCGGGAAGGAAAACTTCATATGAGTGTTTCCGACTCGGGCTGGGCAAAGTTTGGCTGGGGCAAGATCTACGGTCAGTGGATCTGCGGAGCCACAGTCTTCTGCTATGATATGAAGAAATTTGTTCCCGCGAAACTATTAAAAGTCATGCAGGACTACAGACTTACCACCTTCTGCGCACCGCCTACGATGTACAGATTCATGCTGCAGGAGGACGTTAAGGCCTTTGATCTTTCAAGCATACAGAATTTTGCAACGGCAGGAGAACCTTTGAATCCCGAGGTTTACAACCGCTGGCTGGAACTTACCGGCGGAAAGATCCACACCGGCTTCGGCCAGTCCGAAGGAACAGTGCTTTTTGCAGATTTCCCTTGGTTTGAGCCCATTCCGGGCGCTATGGGAAAGCCTTCCCCCATCTATGACGTCAGACTCATGGATTCAGAAGGCAAAGAGTGCGAGAGCGGTGAAGAAGGAGAGATCACCATATGCGGGATTAAGAAGAATCCTCCCGTGGGACTCTTCATCGGATACTACAAAAATGAGGAACAGACAAATGCGGCATTCAAGGGCGGAGATTACAACCTCAAGGATGTTGCATGGCGGGATAACAACGGCTACTTCCGCTTCGTGGGCCGTCACGACGATGTTATCAAGTGCTCCGGCTACCGCATCGGCCCCTTCGAGGTAGAATCGGCCCTCATCGAGCATCCTGCGGTGGTAGAGTGCGCCATTACAGCAGCCCCCGACCCCATCCGCGGTCAGGTGGTAAAAGCTACCGTAGTCCTTGCCAAGGGCTACACTCCTTCCGAAGAACTCATAAAGGAGCTCCAGAACCATGTAAAGCATGCCACAGCACCTTACAAGTATCCCCGTATCGTGGAATTTGTGGATGAGCTTCCCAAGACGCTGGGTGGCAAGATAAAGAGAGCGCAGATCAGAAATGAGGATGCAAATAAATAAAAAATCGGTCGGAGTTTTTACTCCGACCTTTTTTTGCAAATGTTATGTGAGGTTACTTGTTGTCTTTGTTGTTCTGCATCATCATTGCTCTTACCTTTAAGGAAAGACCGAAGAGATTGACGAAGCCTTCCGCGTCGTGGTGATCGTAAAGATCGCCTGTTGTGAAGCTTGCAATGGACTCATTGTAGAGGCTGTAAGGAGAAGTTGTGCCCTGCTTGATGATGTTGCCCTTGTAGAGCTTGAGCTTTACTTCACCTGTTACATACTGCTGAGTGGACTCAACGAAAGCCTGCAAAGCTTCGCGAAGAGGAGTGAACCACTTGCCTTCGTATACAACATCCGCAAACTTGTCACCGATGCCTTTCTTGTATGCAAGGGTGTCACGGTCAAGGATTAGCTCTTCAAGCTGCTCGTGAGCGGCCATAAGGATGGTTCCGCCGGGGGTCTCGTAAACACCGCGGGACTTCATGCCCACAACCCTGTTTTCTACGATGTCGATGATGCCGATACCATTCTCTCCGCCAAGCTTGTTCAGCTCTTTGAGAATATCGGAAGCCTTCATCTTCTTGCCGTTAAGAGCAACGGGAGCGCCCTTTTCAAAGGAAATGGAAACAGTGGTCTCTTTGTCGGGAGCCTTTTCGGGAGTAACGCCAAGAACAAGAAGGTGGTCATAGTTGGGTGCGTTCTTGGGATCTTCAAGTTCGAGCCCTTCATGGCTGATGTGCCAGAGGTTACGGTCACGGGAGTAGGAGTGACTTGCGTCGAAGGGGAGATCGATGTTGTGCTGCTTGCAGTACTCGATCTCGTCTTCTCTCGACTTCATCTTCCATGTGTCCGTGCAGCGCCATGGAGCGATGATCTTAAGGTCGGGAGCGAGAGCCTTGATGCCCAGTTCGAAACGTACCTGATCGTTTCCCTTGCCGGTAGCGCCGTGGCAGATAGCTGTAGCGCCTTCTTTACGTGCGATCTCAACCAGCTTCTTTGCGATGAGAGGACGTGCCATGGATGTGCCCAGAAGGTATTTGTTTTCGTATACTGCGCCTGCTTTCACACAGGGGATGGCGTACTCGTCAACGAATTCGTCAACAACATCAAGAATGTAGAGTTTCTCCGCACCTGAGTACTTTGCGCGCTTCTCAAGGCCATCCAGCTCGTTGCCCTGACCCACGTCTATGCAGCAGCATACAACGTCATAATCGTAATTTTCCTTTAACCAGGGGATGATCGCTGTTGTGTCAAGTCCGCCTGAGTAAGCAAGAATAACTTTTTCTTTAGCCATTTTTTTATCTCCTTTATATGATGAGTTTTTGTTCTGAATTGAATTTTCCATTACTATACGCTTAAATTTATATTTATGCAAGATATATTTTTAAAAATACAAAAAAAGTTTTTTATGCAGGTTATAAATATTAATTATAAAAGGAAATTTATGCACAACCCCTTGGGAGCCTTGAATAATAAAACTTGCAGACCACAGATATTTTTATTATAATAAAGAGTAATGCCGTGACGCATGAACAGCGTTCCGAAAGGCGTTCAAAGATCTGATTAAGGAGAGGAACAATGGATATTATTCTGGCCTCAGGTTCACCGAGAAGGCGGGAGATCCTTGAAAAACAGGGAGTGGTTTTCAGGGTGATCACTTCTGATAAGGAAGAAAAGATAACGAAGACCGACCCGGAAGAAACCGTCAGGGAACTGGCGGAAATGAAGGCGTCGGATGTGTATGAGAGAATAGAAAAGGAAGAAACGGAAGATTTTCTTGTCATAGGGTCGGATACGGTGGTGGCCTGCGACGGTAAGATCATGGGAAAACCGGGAGACAGGGACAGAGCCTGTGAGATGATCCGGATGATCTCCGGCAGAGAACATTTTGTATACACAGGGGTCTGTCTCAGGGGAAAAAAAGACGGCAGGGAGTTTAAAACGGTTTTTGCCGAAAGAACAGCTGTCTTTGTGAGTGATCTGACGGATGAAGAGATAAAGGCTTACGTCGATACGGGAGAACCCATGGACAAAGCCGGAGCATATGCCGTCCAGGGGCTGTTCGCACCCTATGTGGAACGGATAGAAGGGGATTACTACAACATTGTGGGCTTCCCTTTATCCAGAGTTGTAAGGGAATTAAAAAAATACAAAATTAAACTTGCATAATTATTCAAAATGATGTATATTCAATGGCGTTCATTTTTGAAACGGACGCAAAGGTTATAGGAGTTCGAAAATGAGTATGGAAAAAAACAAAAACAAAGCACTGAAACAGGAATTTCCCGTGATCTCCCTGGTGGCCATCTTCTTCATGACACTGTTCGCACTGCTGGGCGGAAGCAAGCTTCTGGGAAATGAATTCGGGGTCGTTATGAGATGGTGGTTTGCCATATTTGCGGCAGGTCTTGCATTTTTACCTCTTTCATTTGCAGTCTTCGGCAGATTCAGCGACGGCGGCTATGTGGTGGCAAAAGCACTGGGAGTGGTTGCTTCTTCCTGGGTGGTATGGCTTCTTTCTTCGGTAAAGATACTTAAGTTTACCGAAACCAATTCCTGGATCGGTCTTGGCATCTGTGCTGTTCTGAACTACGGCATCTATGCCTTCTTCTCGATAAAGAAGCATAAGAATCCGGTGAAGGAAGCAGAAGCGGACAAAGTATCCCGCATGATGTACCATGAGGTACTTTTCCTCATTGCATTTCTTTTCTTCTGCTACATGAGGAGTTTTCGGCCGGAGATCGACAATCAGACTGAAAAATACATGGATTTCGGTTTCCTTGCCAGCATAATGAATTCGGAATATATGCCTCCAAGGGACATCTTCTTCTCGGGAAAGCCCATAAACTACTATTATTACGGCATATACATCGGCGGCTACCTCGGAAAACTTGCTAACACCACTGCGGGTTTTGCCTACAATCTTGATCTTATGACCATATGCTCCCTGGGCTTTGTTCAGGTTTATGCACTGGTAGCCGAGGTTCTGAAATGGGCTTTTGCAAGTCACGACAAAAAAGCAAAGGCAGCGGATCCCAAGGCGGAAGAAACAAAACGTATGACGGTTGACTTCTGGTCGCATATGGGCGGAATGCTCGCGGGCTTTGCGGCATTCATTGCGGGAAATATGCATTATGTACTGTATGGGGTGGTTTATCCCTTCTTTGATTCCTTAAGAGGAGTTACGGCGGAGACATCCTACTATTTTCCCAGCTCCACCCGTTTCATATCCGACGGCGAAGGAAACCTTATCCACGAATTTCCATGCTATTCCTTCGTTCTGGGAGATCTGCATGCCCATGTAACGGATATCACCAATGTGTTATTGATAATGACGGTTCTTTTCGGCTTCCTGCTCAATCGTTCGGAAAGAATGAAAAAAGCAAGGGAAGAAGAGAGTTTTGAAAAAGTGACAAAGAAGAGTCTCATCAGGGAATTTTTTGATCCCGCGGTTCTGATCGCAAGTTTCCTGATCGGTATCATCAGAATGTCAAACTCCTGGGATTTCCCTATTTATTTCGTGATCTCGGGAGCAGTGCTCCTCTTCTCAAATGCCATCATCATGGGCTTTAAAAAGGATACCCTCATACTGACTGCAATGCAGGCTGTGGAATGTGTGCTAATCAGCAGCATCGTTTCATTGCCCTTCACACTTCCCTTTGAAAGCATGACTGCGGGCATCGGATTTGCAACACACAGATCCAACCCGTATGAACTTGCGGTTCTCTGGGCGCTTCCCATTTCTGCCTGCGGTGTCCTTTATTCCGTACATATAAAGAAATACAAGGAATACCTGGGGGTAAAGGAAGATTCAAAAGCCAAAAAGGGCAAGATAAAGAAAGAGACAGAGCAGAAGGGGTTCATTTACTCCATAGAAAAGGGTAAGGAAAAAGACAGTTTCGGAGTAGCTGTTGTTAAGGAGAAAAAGATCAATCATCTTTATTCTTTCATATTCAAACAGGAATTTCAGGATCTTTTCATGCTGACCCTTGCCATATGTGCGGTGGGTCTGGTGCTCATGTGCGAGATCGTTTTCGTAAGGGACATTTACGGTGATTCCTATTCCAGATCCAACACCATGTTCAAGCTCACCTATCAGGCATATATGATCTTTGCCATGATCATGTCCTTTACATTCATTAAACTCATTGCCATGAGAGAATCAAAGGGACTGTTCAGATATGCTCTTGTGGCAACAGGTTTACTTGTATGGACTTTCTTCTACTTTGGAAATGCCACCAATGCCTATGTCGGAGATCTTTTGAAACCTGATTCAAAAGTAAGGACACTGGATTCCTACAATAAGATCGAGGAAGCAGAGATCAGCCACGCATTTCTTGGATATGCGGATGCAGCAAAGACAGTGGGCATCTTTGCCATGGAGACCCAGGACAGAACGAAAGTCCTTAAGGATATGATCATGTGGGTAAACGAAAACACCGAACCCGATGCGGTCTTCGCCTCAATGCCGGCCACCGCCTACCAGGCCTTCGCAACTATTTCCGCATACACGGGAAGACCTGCGGTGCTGGGATGGCACAATCATGAGTGGCTGTGGAGAAACGGAGGTGAGCTGGTTCTTCCGGCGAGTGTTCTCACCAGAAAACTTGCCATGCAGGATCTTTATTCCACAAGCGATCCGGAACTGGCAAGGCAGATAATTGAGACCTACGATATCGATTACATCTATGTAAACTACACGGAAACATTGAGGGATCCTGATTTCTGGGACAGCGAAGACCCTGCTGACCGCTATTACAGGGGCAGGAATTACAGACCCATCAAAGTGAACCATGAAGTGTTAAAGAGCCTGGGAGAAGTGGTCTTTGATGCCGGAACCCAGCATTACACTGCATACAGGACTGATAATCATGAGAAATATTATGATTATGAATATCAGGCATATATAGTCAAAGTAAACAAATAAATCTCGGACCATGGGTCCGGATGGGAGAAAAAATGATCAGAGTCGGAATTATCGGAGCAACAGGATATGCGGGTAACGAACTTGTGCGGATCTTAAAAGGGCACAGGGACGCCGAGATCGTGCATTACGGGAGCAAGTCCTACGTAGGGCAGCGCTATTCGGATGTTTTCAGAAACTGCACGGAGATCGTCAACGAAGAGTGCGGCGATGACAACATCGAAGAGATGGCTGACAAGTGCGACGTGATCTTTACCGCCACTCCCCAGGGCTATTGCGCAGGCATAGTCACCGAGGACGTTCTGAAAAAATGCAAGATCATCGACCTTTCAGCTGATTTCCGTTTGAAGGATGTGAAGGTCTACGAAAAGTGGTACAAGATAGAGCACAAGGCGCCTGAGTTCATTAAGGAAGCTGTGTACGGGCTTTGCGAGATCAACCGCAAAGACATCAAAAAGACGAGGCTTCTGGCAAACCCCGGATGCTACACCACCTGTTCCATACTCACGGTCTATCCTCTTGCGAAGGCCGGACTCATCGATCTTTCAACATTGATAATAGATGCAAAATCCGGAACTTCCGGAGCGGGACGTTCGGCAAAGACCGACAATCTCTTCTGCGAAGTGAACGAGAACATCAAGGCCTACGGTGTTGCCACCCACAGACACACTCCGGAGATCGAGGAGCAGCTGTCCTATGCAAGCGGGGAAAAAGTGATCCTGAACTTCACACCTCATCTTGTTCCCATGAACAGAGGGATCCTTGTGACAGCATATGCTTCCGTGAAAAAAGGCGTTACGGAAGAGGACATCAGAAAGGCGTACGAAGACTGTTACAAAAACGAGAAGTTCGTTCGCGTTCTGAACAAAGGCATTTGCCCTGAGACCCGCTGGGTGGAAGGATCGAATTATACAGATGTGAATTTCGTCCTTGACGAAAGAACGGGCAGGGTGATCATGATGGGAGCTCTGGACAACATAGTTAAGGGTGCGGCGGGACAGGCTGTGCAGAACATGAATCTGATGTTCGGCCTGCCTGAAGACGAAGGACTTGACCTTGTGCCCATGTTCCCGTAAATGGATTTGAGTTTACAAAGAAGATCATGCTGACAGAGGTATCATTTTAATGGAAAATGTGATCATACGTGCCATGCAGCTTTCGGATTACGACAAAGTCTATGCCCTTTGGCAGAACATTTCCGGATTCGGGCTCAGGAGCATCGACGACTCGAAAGAGGGAATTGAAAAGTTTTTAAAGAGAAATCCCAACACCAGTGTGGTGGCGGTTTTTAACGGTGAGATCATCGGTTCCGTTCTTTGCGGACATGACGGCAGAACGGGCTATATGTATCACGTGTGTGTCAAGAAGGAAATGAGACGCCACGGCATCGGTAAGGAAATGGTGGTCCGGGCCATGAGGATGCTTTCGGAAGAGGGCATTAACAAGGTGTCCCTGCTGGCATTTTGCGACAACAAGGGCGGAAATGCTTTCTGGCACCAGGTGGGCTGGAAAGAAAGAGATGACGTGAATTTCTACGATTTCGTGCTGAATGAGGAAAACATCACTGCATTCAATGCAGGTGAGGAAAATTAGATCCGGAGGCAAGTATGATAAAAGAGATAAAAGGCGGAGTTACTGCTGCACAGGGTTTTTCTGCAAGTTGTACCGCAGCGGGGATCAAGTACAAAGACAGGACCGACATGGCAATGGTGTACTCGAAGGTTCCCTGTGTGACTGCAGGGACTTACACCAAAAACGTTGTTAAGGCAGCTCCTGTTCTCTGGGACAGGGAACTCACGGATTCCGATAAAAAGGTGTCCGCTGTTGTGATAAATGCGGGTATTGCAAATGCCTGCACGGGTGAAGAAGGCTTTTCCTACTGCAGGAAGACAAGTGATGCTGCCAAAGAAGTACTGAAGCTCACAGATTCTGAAGTTCTTGTGGCATCCACCGGAGTCATCGGAAAACAGCTTCCGATCGACAGGATCGTGGCGGGCACAAAGGTGCTGGCAACGAAGCTTTCCGACACTGTAGAAGCGGGAGATGAGGCTTCCAAGGCCATTATGACCACGGACACCCACAACAAGCAGATCGCTTTTGAATTTGAGATCGGCGGTAAAAAGTGCGTCATCGGAGGCATGTGCAAGGGCTCCGGCATGATCCATCCCAACATGTGCACCATGCTGGCATTCATCACGACCGATGTTATGATCGACAAGAAGCTGATGCTTAAAGCCCTCAGAGAAGACATCGAGGACACTTTCAACATGGTTTCCGTTGACGGAGACACTTCCACCAACGATTCCGTAATGCTTCTTGCCAACGGCCTTGCGGGAAACGAGGAGATCCGTGATGAGAACAGCGCGGAATACGCACTTTTTAAAGAAGCGCTTCACGGCGTGACACTTTTCATGGCAAAGAGCATCGCAGCAGACGGAGAAGGAGCTACAAAGCTTTTCGAAGTCAGGGTTGTGAATGTTAATGATAAAGCAAAGGCAAAGACACTGGCTCTTTCCGTAATAAAGAGCAGCCTCACAAAGGCAGCGGTCTACGGAAATGATGCAAACGTGGGAAGGATCATGTGCGCACTGGGCTATTCCGGAGCAGATTTCGATCCATACAGGGTGGACATCACCATCTCGAGCGAGAACGGCACCGAGCAGCTGGTGGAGAACGGTGTTCCCGTGGATTTTGACGAGGAGATCGCCACAAGCATCCTTAAGGGAAAGGCAGTTACCGCCCTCTGCGACATGAAGGAAGGCAGTGCGGAAGCCACAGCCTGGGGCTGTGACCTTACTTACGATTACGTAAAGATCAATGCTGATTACAGAAGCTGACAAAAAAGGAAACAGACATGGAATACTCTTATCTTTCAGGAAACAATCGCGCGGACGTGCTCATTGAGGCACTTCCCTACATACAGAAATTCAGCGGCAAGATCGTTGTTGTAAAGTACGGCGGTTCCGCCATGGTGGATCCCGAGATCCAGAAGAACGTCATTAAGGACGTGGCTCTTCTTAAACTTGTGGGAATGAAGCCCGTCATCGTTCACGGAGGCGGCAAGGAGATCACCAAATGGGTGGGGCTTTTGGGCAAGGAACCGGTCTTCGTTGCGGGAAAGCGCGTTACCGACGCCGAGACCATGGAAGTGGCCGAAATGGTGCTTAACAAGGTGAACAAGAATCTGGTGCAGTTTATGGAACAGCTGGGCATCAAGAGCGCCGGCATATGCGGAAAAGACGGCTGCACCCTTCATGTAAAGCGTGCAACGGTTGACGGTCAGGACATAGGATTTGTGGGAGATGTGGACTCCGTAAATCCCGCTCTGATCCTTTCGCTCATAGAGCAGGATTTTGTCCCCGTCATTGCACCCATCGGACTTGACGACAATTTCCAGGCTTACAACATAAACGCAGATGACGCAGCCTGTGCCATTGCGGAAGCGCTGGATGCGGAAAAACTCACCTTCCTTACTGACATCGAGGGTGTATGCAGAGATCCCAAGGACAAGACGACCCTGATCTCCAGCCTTTCCGTAGCGGAAGCTGAAGAACTCATCAACAACGGAAACATCGGGGGCGGTATGCTTCCCAAGATCCACAACTGCATCGAAGCTATTGAACACGGAGTAGGATCTGTGCACATTCTCGACGGAAGAATGGCTCACTGCCTGCTTTTGGAGTTCTTCACCGATAAAGGTATCGGAACCGTGATCTATAAATGAACCTTTGTGGACGGGGTTAAGGTGTAATTTTTTGAACCTTTATGGGACAGGAGAAATGCTTGCCGAAGGCAATTATCATGCATTCCGACGTTTGGTCACGCAGATCTTGCACGTAAGTGAATGATGCCGGCTCAGCGAGAAATCTCGAAGCAACAGTTGTCATCGCAGATGGCGTGACATTTCCGACCGGGTTATGAGTTCACGTTTTGATAGGAGAGAATTATGGAAACAAAGGAAGTAATGGAGAGAGCCGAGAAGGTTCTCATGCACACATACGGTCGTTACCCTCTTGTACTGGATCATGGCAACGGCATGTATCTTTATGACAATGACGGCAAAGAGTATCTTGATTTTGCCGCAGGCATCGGAGTTTTTGCCCTGGGTTACAACAATAAAGAATACAATTCAGCGCTTTTTGAACAGATCGGAAAACTCACCCACACTTCAAATTACTACTACAACATTCCTTCTACTCTTGCAGCCGAGAAGTTCACCAAGGCTTCGGGCATGGACCGCGTGTTCTTCACGAACAGCGGAACTGAAGCTGTTGAAGGTGCAATAAAGCTTGCAAGAAAGTACTATTACAATAAACATGGGAAGGCAGACAGCGAGATAATCGCCATGAACAGGTCTTTCCACGGACGTACCATGGGCGCTGTTGCGGTGACCGGTACGGAAAGCTACCGCATTCCTTTCGAGCCTCTCATCGGAAATGTTAAATTTGCTGAATACAATGACTTTGAAAGCGTCGAGAAGCTTATTACCGGCAAGACCGCAGCCATCATCATGGAAACACTTCAGGGCGAGGGCGGGATCCACCCCGCCACCGAAGAGTTTTTAAAGAAGATCAGAAAACTCTGTGACGACAAGGATATTCTCCTGATCCTCGACGAAGTTCAGTGCGGAATGGGAAGAACGGGCAAGATGTTTGCCTATCAGAACTTCGGCATCCTTCCTGACATCATGACCAGCGCCAAAGGACTTGGCAGCGGAGTTCCCGTGGGAGCATTTGCCGCGAAAGAGAAAGTGGCGACAGCTCTTGTGCCCGGAGACCACGGCTCCACCTACGGCGGCAATCCTCTTGTATGCGCTGCCGTGAGCAAGGTGTTTGATATCTTTGAAGAAAAGAAGCTTCTTGAAAATGCCAATGTCATAGGTGACTATCTTTGGGAAAAGCTTGAAGAGTTTGCAAAAAAGCATTCCGACATCGTGGTTGAACACCGCGGTATGAAGATGATGCAGGGCCTGGAATTCACATTTGATGTCCATGACATGGTGAAGCGCGGTATGGACAACGGTCTCATCACCATCGCCGCAGGTGCACATGTCATCCGCTTCCTGCCTCCGCTCATCGCAGAGAAGAAGCATGTGGATGAGATGATGGAGAAGTTGGAGAAAAGTATATAAAAAATGAAAATCGACCTTGGGGGGGCTTTTTTCAACTTTTTTACCTAAGAAACACAAAAACATGTTTCTTAGGTAAAATTTTTTGGCTTTTTTAGCCATTTTATAA
>JAILRC010000074.1 GCA_024698485.1 Lachnospiraceae bacterium
GAGCAGCTGATTTGTAATCAGCAGGTTAACGGTTCGAATCCGCTCATCGGCTTTTTGGATGGGTTCCCGAGTGGCCAAAGGGGGCAGACTGTAAATCTGTTAGCAACGCTTTCGAAGGTCCGAATCCTTCCCCATCCATTCTATATATTAATAATCATTATCGCGGGGTGGAGCAGTCTGGAAGCTCGTTGGGCTCATAACCCAAAGGTCGTAGGTTCAAATCCTACTCCCGCAATTCTTGCCCAGATAGCTCAGTTGGTAGAGCAACGGACTGAAAATCCGTGTGTCACTGGTTCGATTCCGGTTCTGGGCATCTTTTTTTTCTAATTACCCCTGAAACCCTAGTTTAAAATTTACGACTTATAATACAGAACGCAGTAAGATCCGATATGCTTCGGATGTTTTTTATATATGTCCCGTACATGAAAGGAGTCATATGAAGAAGAGCGCGATCACAATAATTGTTTTTGTACTTATGGTTTCATTGTTAGCTCCAAAGACTGTAAAAGCCGATGTGATCTGGGAACCGAGAGTAAATTTTTTTGAAGATAACGGTTTAGCATATTCTATCGAACAGCGTGCTTATGTGGTCAACAGTCCCGACGGTTTTATAAATGTTTATTCAAGTCCCGATTCGGCCATCACTGTTTCTCAATTAAAGAACGGGGAAACTTTCTTCGTATACTATAAGGCTGAATACAACGGTAAGATCTGGGGAATGAACACCGCCGAGAATTACATTGTTCTTGACAACACTTATGTGGCATATGACCATATTTCCTTTGCGGAAGATTTTAAGGACAGTTTTACCCGTCCCGAAAAAACCTATGACATTCAGGGCGGGACTGTTTATGCTGAATATCCCGGTGCGGCACAGCATGCGGTCTTTCCTGAGTCTTTCAACGCCAAGCAAGCATATCCCGAGTACAGCTTTATCGATGAGAACGGTAAAGAGTGGCTGTATTTCGGATATGTGTACGGAATGAGGAACTTCTGGATCTGTGCAGACGATCCCAAGAACGAAGATTATGAAGTGAGAAAGGTCGATACTCCTGCTCTCTATACCCCGGAGGAGGAACCATCAAGAGAACTCATCAAGCAGATCGCCAAGGAAGAGACCGGAGGCGGTATGGTGGGCTCCAGAAAAGGTATCATGATCGTTGTGGCATGCATATGCTGCTTTGCTGTGGTTGCAGTGGCTGCTTATCTTATTACCAAGAGAGTCAAGAGTGATGATGACGAGGAATGAATGTTAAAACAAAAGGTTGCCTTAGGGCAGCCTTTTTTCTATGTCCGGGATCCATTGCTTATAGTGGTTTTAAATGTTACAATCATTGAAAGAAATTATTTTTGTAAACCAAAGGAAATATTATGGACGAGATGCTGATCAAACCCATCGCGCATATAAAAACAGATTTCTCGGATAAATTCGGTCTGCCGAGACAAAGCGGGATCATTCCGGAACTTAAGGGAAGGATCGTTTTTGAACCGGAATACAGAGACCCGAATGCTCTCAGGGAGATCGGGAAATACACCCATCTTTGGCTAATTTGGGGTTTTTCTGCCAATCGGAAGAAGGCTGGGTGGGAACCGACGGTGAGACCGCCGAGACTTGGAGGAAACACAAGAGTGGGCGTCTTTGCCACAAGATCACCCTACAGGCCGAATCCTCTGGGGCTTACCGTAGTGATGTTAGAGAAGATCGAAGTTACTAAAGAGGAAGGAACCGTTCTTGTGGTTTCCGGAACTGATATGATGGACGGAACCCCCATCTATGATATAAAGCCTTATCTGGCATATGTGGATGCAATTCCCGACGCATCCGACGGATTTGCTCTTTCGGATAAGCGGGGAAGTTTAAAGGTGATTTTCAAAAATAACACCCTTGGGGTGATGAAGAAAGATGAACAGGATATTCTTGAAAAGGTTCTTGCTCAGGATCCCAGACCCCAATATCAGGGTGAACCGGACAGAGTCTACAGGATGGATTACGGAAGTTACTGCATCAGTTTTTCAATTTCCGAAGGAACGGTTTTTGTTTCGGAGATAAAGAAGAAAAAATAACTTAAAAGAGATTTTTTTACCACTTGGTCAGAAAATCTTTCCGCTTGGTAAAAACCCCTTTTAAAAATAGATTCTTTTGCTATAATCAAGCCATAAACAAAACAGATCAGGTGATGCAAAGTGAAATTCAAGATCGAATTTGACGACAACAGCATAGAACCCGAAGTAGTAATCCGTTGTAAGGAACTGACAGATGAGGTGGTGGCGCTGCAAAAGGCTTTCAGTAAGACCGAAGGCATCAGCCAGCAGTTGCCTCTTTACAAGGATGACACGGAATACTTCATGCCCGTATCGGATATCATCTTTTTCGAAACCGTGGAGAAGAACGTTAAGGTACATACAGTCGACAATATGTACGATTCGAAACTGAAACTCTACGAGATCGAGGAAATGTTTCCACAAAGGTTTATGAGAGTATCAAAGTCATCTATTGTAAATGTGGCGAAGATAATATCCATCACAAGAACACTGTCGGGATGTTTCGTACAGTTCATGGGTTCCATCAAACAGGTTTACGTATCCAGAATGTATTACAAAGATCTGCATGACAGATTGAACCAGATCAAATAGCTAAAACAGCAAAAGGAGATAAAAAATGACAAAGACTGCAAAAAAGATCTTATTCGGCATAGTTTTAATTGTTGCTGCCGCACTCTTGGTGCTCAAGGGTATCAACCCGGATTTCATGAAAGGTGCTTTTGACGAACTCAGCGTATGGGATGTCGTATGGACCATCGTTCTCGGCTTCATACTCATCGGAGGCATTGTTGAAAAACATCTTGCGGTCATCATCTTTGCCCTTTCATTCCTGATATTCATATTCCAGGGCAAATATATGATCCCCACAATTCCTGCCTGGGCCATCTTCCCTCCCGCAGCACTTCTGTATATCGGTATTGAAGTTTTGATCCCCAGAAAATGGCACATATACAGAAAGTACGAAAACGGACGAAAGACCATCAATGTTTCCTATGACAGAGACCATGACGATGACGATGATCACTGTGATGGTGCCAAGGCTGTGAACGAAGACGGATACAACATTGAAGTAGAATTCGGAAACGCTGTAAAGTACTTTGAAATGGATGATTTTACATCTTCAAACCTTGAATGCAACTTCGGTGTCATAAAAGCATATTATGACAAGGCAAAGATGCTTGAGAGCAATGCATCCATCTTTGCAGAGGTTAATTTCGGATCCATAGAGATCTACATCCCCAAAACATGGAAATGCGATTTCAAGAAAGATCACGCCTTTGGTGCCGTCAAGGAATTCGGAGAGGTCGAATGGGACGGAGAGCATACATTAAAAATGGATGCCGAAGCCAATTTCGGAGAGATCAGGGTTTATCACGTATGATCTTTGCGGCTCATGTCTTTATGATATGAGCCGTTATTTTTTTGTTGATAATTTATTCTTTCTATTTTAAAATAAGCATTCGGAAAAGAAAACAATAAGAAAACGCCGTAAAACGGCATAAGAAGGAAAAAAATATGAGACTCAGAAAAGTAAAGGGTGCGGAAGAAAAAGTGGCATCCAGCAGCTTTGTGGCACACAATGCAAAGGAAAACAAAGGGAAATGGAAACAGGTCTTCGGGAATGACAAGCCCATAAGACTGGAAATAGGCATGGGGAAAGGAAGGTTCATAACAACACTTTCCAAAGAAAACCAGGATGTGAATTATCTTGGACTGGAACGCTTTCAGAGCGTGCTGGTGAGAGCCATAGAAAAAAGGGAAGAAGATCCCGAGCCCAATGCAAATCTCCTCTTTTTATGCGAGGATGCAAATGATCTGACGGATATTTTTGAAGAGGGTGAGATAGATGAGATCTACCTGAATTTTTCAGATCCCTGGCCCAAGGCAAGACATGCGGAGAGGCGACTCACGTCAGGCACCTATCTCGCAAAATATGATAAGGTGATTAAGAAAACGGGAAAAGTGGTCTTTAAGACCGACAACACGGAACTTTTCGATTATTCCCTGGAAAGTTTTCAGGAGCACGGATGGAAGATAGATTCTGTGATCAGAGATCTGCATAATTCTGAGTTAGCCGAAGGTAATATAATGACGGAATATGAGATAAAGTTCGGTAAACTGGGAAAAAAGATCTGCAGGCTCGAAGCAAGCCGTTAATGACACACCCGACCAAATATGATAAAATCATATGAAGTGAAGATCCGAATAAACGACAAAAGAGAGGAAACGGAGTAAATAAATGCATTTCAGATATAAGAAACACACAGCACTGCTTGTAGCTTTCATGATAGTTCTTTCTGCCGGGTGCGGAGATCAGGGAGGAAAAACTCCCGAGAATGTGCCCACACCCACAGTAGCGATTACAAATGAGCCCACTGCGACTCCCATAGCAACAAATACACCTACGGTAACGCCCATACCTACCGCAACATCCACTCCTACACCCACGGTAAGCCCCACTCCTACGGAAAGGCCCAAGATAGAACTGCTTCCCAAGGGAACGGTACCGGAGTTTCCCTGCACGGGATATGTGGCATGTCATGACCTGACCCTGAGAAACACCGAGGATCCCAAGGAAAAGATGATGACTCTCTACAACGGAGACAAGGTGACCGTTACAGGAAACAGCAAGCAGAGCAAGTCCTTCTATTCATGCATATATGAAGGTCAGGAATATCTCATAAACAAGAACTATGTGTCCTTTGACAAGCCTTTCGAATATGATTACAACGACAGTTTCAAGATCGTGGATGTAAACGATCTGGATTACTCCTACAAGGATATGGAAAGCGACATATTCGAGCTGGCGAAAGCATATCCTGATCTGTTTTCGTACTATAGCGCCGGTCAGACGCCGGATAACAGAGAACTGTACATTTGTACCCTGGGAAATCCCGATGCACCCAAGTGCATCTATTACACGGGTACAGCCCATGCAAGAGAGTACTGCTGCACCCATCTTCTCATGATGATGGCGGAGTACTATCTTCGTTATTATGAAGAAGGATACTACAAGGACGTTTATTACGGAGACCTTTTGGATCAGGTCTGCGTGGTGATGATGCCCATGCAGAACCCCGACGGTGTGGAGATCGCCATATCCGGACCCTCTGCCATCAACAACCTTGCTCTCCGTTCAAAGATCCAGTCCATGTATGAACGTGAAGATGCTGCTTTTTATAAATACTACGGAATGCACAATTCCAATTATTACAAGAGATGGAAGGCAAATGCGGAAGGTCTGGACATTAACAGAAACTATCCTTTCGGATGGGAGCAAACCAACGAGAGTTCACGTCCTTCCAGCAGCGGATACAAGGGAGAAGAACCTCTTTCGGCTCCTGAGGTAAAGGCACAGATAGAAGTGCTTTACAAGCTCATGGAAGAGAAGGATCTGGTCTTTGCCGTATCCTATCATGCAACAGGAAACGACCTTTCCTGGGATGTGGGACAGACCGGAGAGTTCAGGGATGAATGCATCAGAGCCGTGGATGAACTGGTTTTTGTGACCAGTTACGAGCGGAACATGAATGATATGAAACTGGACAATGAAGTTCCGCTTGCAGGTTACACCGACTGGCTCAACGGAGAAGAGATGGTTCCCTCCGTTACCATAGAGATCTTCCCTTTAAGCGTTTATCTGGCTGTAAACAAGCCCGAAATGTACGAGGCATGGCTTGCCAACAGGGAAGTGTTTGCCGTACTGGCAGAGCTTTATTATGAGCGTAAGGATTGACAGAATGAGAATTTTAGTGGTAAACGATGACGGCATCAAAGCGCCGGGAATAGAAAGACTGGCGGCGGAAGCCAAGAAATGGGGCGAAGTGACAGTTGTGGCTCCCGAAAAGCAATGCAGCGGCATGTCTGCCAGGATCACCATAGAAGGGCGTATAGGAGTCTACAAGTCCGAATTCCATGTTCCCGGAGTAGAGGCATATTACATCACGGGAAATCCCGTTGACTGCGTAAAAGTGGCAACGGAGTATCTTAAAGTGAAACCCGATGTGATCTTCTCGGGCATCAACAAAGGCTATAATGCGGGAGTGGAGATCTCCTATTCCGGAACAGTGGGAGCGGCTATGGAAGGACTTATGAAGGGTATACCTTCGATGGCCTTTTCCGTGGACTGGCATGAAAATTACGGGGCGGTGGATGCGTTCCTTCCCGAGATCATCAAAGAACTGCTTGAAACACCCATTTCAAAGGGAGAGATATGGAACGTGAATTTTCCTTCCTGCTCGAAAGAAGAATGCAAGGGCATCCTGAGAGACAGATATCCCGCACCTGTTCCCATGTATCCCGATTCCTTCGTATGTGACGAAAAGTTTGAGGATCATGACATGATAAAGTCTGACGCCGCAGATATAAAGGAAGCGGAAGAGGGAAGCGACCTGGGAGCACTTTTAAAAGGTTACATATCCATAGGCAAACTCAAAAACGTGGTTCTGAACCGTCTTATATGATATGAAAAGAGCTTTGAAGAAGAAAATCAAATATTTTAGCGCTTTCACGGCAGGAGTATTCTTTGTGATCTCCTGCCTGTTGCCTATTACGGTAAAAGCTGCTCCTTCCTGGCCCCAGGCACCGGAGATATCCGCAAAGGCCGCCATATTGATGGAAGCGTCCACGGGAAGCATACTTTATGAAAAGGAAGCACAAAAGACCATGTTTCCCGCCAGCACCACAAAGCTTATGACGGTGCTGCTGGCGCTGGAACGCTGCCCCCTTACGGACACCGTTGTGATGACTCATGAGGCTGTCTATTCCCTTGAAAGGGGAGCCACAAACGTAAGCATGATCGAAAAGGAACAGATCACCATGGAAGACGCGCTGTACTGTATCCTTTTGGCCTCTGCCAACGAGGTGGCATATGCGGTGGGACAGCATGTGGCAGGGGGCGATATAGACGATTTTGTGGATATGATGAATGAAAAGTCCAAGGAATTGGGCTGCGTCAATTCACACTATTCCAATCCTCACGGACTTCATCAGGATGGGCATTACTCCTGCGCCTACGACCTTGCCCTTGTGATGAAGGAATGCTTAAGGTACCCTTCTTTTACAAGAATATCGAACAACAACTACTACAAGCCTCCGGCTACAAATCTGAGAGCGGAGCGTTACCCTCTGGCCCAGACCCATGAGATCCTTAGACGTAACATCACTTACAACGGTGTATTTGCAGGAAAAACCGGGCATACGGACGAAGCGGGATATTGTCTTGTAACGGCAGCGGAAAGAGACGGAATGACCCTTATATGCGTGATAATGGGGGAAGATGTGTCCAAAGATGCCTACACCAATACCATGAGCCTTTTTGATTATGGTTTCGGGAATTTTGAAAAGGTGGTCCTTTCGTCAAAAGATGAGGTGAAGAATGCTTTCCCCGTGCTTTTTGACGACAGAGAGGCTTTTGTTCATAAAGTAAAGACCAATCTTTCCATTTCGGACACCACTCTTGTGCTTCCGAAAGGAGCAAAGACCTCCGACATAACCAACAGAAGCACCCTTACACAGCTCCTTGAAATGCAGGAGGGACAGAACGTACTGGGAGAGGCGGTGTTCAGCTATGCCGGCAGGGAAGTGGGCAGAGCGGACGTGATCTTTACGGGAGACGCCTACCAGATCATAGATGCGGCGGAACTGTACCTTAGGGATTTCGGAGGAACGGATGAGTTCGATGAGAGACAGTACATGATCCTGGCGGGAACACTGGTGGAAGAGGAGGATAAGATCCCGGATCTTCGCCCTGCCATCATCGGATACATCATAGGCATCATTGTACTGGTGATCGGAACGGTCATTCTTGTAAAGATATATGTGAAAAACAGAAGGTAATGTGTTATAATCAAAAGGACTGATTACCTTTGGAGGAGGTTATTTATGGAGTTAAAACTTAATTACAAAAGAACGTGCCTCATCGGCTTTGCGTTCTTTGGGATCCTGCTCTTGTGGCAGGTCTACGATTCCTGGTGCCCTACATTTCTTACGGACATCTTTGCAAGGAACATGTTTGGGGAGACATCTGCCGAATTAAAGGCAGGAAGTCAGGAAAACATTTTAAAGGTTCAATGGCTGGTGGGTATCGTCATGGCCTGCGACAATCTTGCGGCGCTGATCCTTCTTCCCATATTCGGAAGCCTTTCGGACAGAACAAAGACACCCATCGGAAAGAGAATGCCTTTCATCCTTTTGGGAACATTCGTTGCTGCGGTTGCATTCCCCTTCATCCCGTTGTTCTTCCATTATAATAACGTGGCAGGAATGATCGTCATGATGGCAATCGTACTTATGTTCATGATGATGTATCGTAACCCTGCGGTTGCACTGATGCCCGACATCACACCCAAGCCTCTTCGTGCCAAGGCCAACGGCATAATCAACATCATGGGCTATTTCGGAGGCGCATTCGCCACCGTACTGGGCATCTTCCTGAAACTCACAAAATACATCAACGTTGATGATGCGGCAAGAAAGCTTTATATCATAGAACTTCCCTTCGTTATCGCTTCGGTCCTCATGGTGATCTCTGCTCTGGTTCTTTTCTTCACGGTCAAGGAGAACAAGATCCTGGAAGAGATGAAGGACGAACTGGCAGAGGGTGAAAGAATGGCAGCCATTGCAACACCCGTAGATGACAACAAGCCCATGTCAAAAGAGAACAGGAACATGCTCATTGCCATCCTTGCTGCCGAATTCCTCTGGTTCATGGCTGATAACGGCATAGGAACCTACATCGGAAACTATGTTATCTATTACCTTAAGTCCGAATCAAGCGCAACAAGCCTCCTTACCATCATTGGCGGTGTGGCATCGGTTGTGGGCTTTGCCATTGCGGGCTTCATAGCGGATAGGCTCGGTCGTAAATGGACCATCGTTACAGGTCTCAGCCTCACAATGCTGGCATTGTTGGTAATGTGCTTTGTAGTTCCCACAAACAACGTGGTGGGTGAAAACGGAGAATTTGCACTTCCCGTTACACTCTTTGTTGTTTGGGTCATCAAGGGATTCGGAATGTCTCTTGTACACAACTGCTCTTTCCCTATGGTTGTGGAACTTTGCTCCTCAAAGAAAATCGGAAAGTTCACCGGCTTCTACTATGCATCCAGCATGGCAGCCCAGTCCATCACACCTATCCTTATCGGAATGATCTTCAGAGTTTCACTTTTGTGGAGAGCGCTTCCCATATATGCATGCATCGCATATGCAGCCAGCGCGGTCGTTTTCTTCATTTTCGTAAAGAACATCAAGGCTAAGAAACTGGAGAATGCGAAGGGTATCGAAGCTCTGGGAGATTCGGATTGAGAAGAGAGAGAATTTAAACAGTCACCTCGCGACGAGGTCGCTCGGTGAGGAAGGGGCGTCAGTTGGGGGAAGACTGTGAGATTTCCAAAAAACGTCCTCGGATATAACGCATAGCGTATACAGATAAAAGACAAAAAATGTAAGCCGGAAAGAGGCTTACATTTTTTGTCTTCTATCTGTATCACGCACGACTGCGTCGTGCGCCGAGGGCGTTTTTGGGAAATAAAAAAAGTCCCTTCCCAACTGACTTAGCAGTCAAAAAAGAACCTTCCACGTGCATCTCCAGGGGCTCGAACCCTGGACACCCTGATTAAGAGTCAGGTGCTCTACCAGCTGAGCTAGAGATGCATCTCGTATATCGTTACGGCATTTCGCCGAACGCGAGTGTTATATTACCACGGTAAAAAACATTTGTCAACAAGAATTTTTAAAGAAATTAAAAAAACTTGAAAAACTTTGGACTATTGTATAGAATCACCTTGTAGGATAAAGAAAAGGAGCGGGATGAAAGGCTTTCATCCGGTGAAAAGATGAATGTATTGGTGAACGGAGCTTCCGGTTATATAGGATATCATCTGACGAAAAACCTTCTGGAAAACGGACACAGGGTTTATGCCGTCTGCAGAACGTCGGAAGGACATCTTACGGAGTTTGCTGGAAATGAAGATCTCACGGTGATAAAAACAGAACAGAGTGTCCTGGAAGAAAAGATAAAGGGACTGAACATCGATGTCTGGTACCAGCTACTTTGGGACGGAGCCCTGGGAGAAAAGCGTTCGGATGTGAACCTTCAGCTCACAAATGTGAAGATGTATCTGGATGCTCTGAACACGGCAGAAAAGATGGGATGCAAAAAGATCATCTATACCGGTACCGTATACGAAAAACTGAGTGAGAACATCCTTAAAAATGATGCGGCCAACATGCACAGCTTTTATATCCTTGCAAAGAAACAGGCCCATGATCTGACGTTACAGCTTTCAAAGGGTATGAAGATCGGATATGCCTGGGTGAATTTCTGCCACCCCATGGGAAAGTATATGAATCCGAAGCAGGTGGGCCCCTACGCACTGGAGCTGTTTAAAAGAAAAGAGAAGGGTTGTTTCGGCCCCTGCAGGCATCTTTTTGACATAATTCCCGTAAGTTATCTGGCAGACGGCCTGAGGCTTCTTGGGGAAAGGGACACTCATAAAAAGGAGTATTATGTGGGTAGCGGAGCACCGAGGCTTTTAAGGGACATCCTCACGGACATGGCAAAGGAATGCGGCTATGACGGCCCCATAGGCTTTGACGAGAGACCTGACGACGGGCTTGTTTTCGAGGCTGAGTGGTTTGACACAAAAGATTTCAGGGATGACACAGACCTTCCTTACAGATACGGCATTTCGGATGTTGTTCGGGAACTTCCCGATTAGTGACAACGAAGGGAAAGTATGGTATTATAAAGGGAAGGCAAAAAAAACTTTCGGAGAAAAGTATAATGGGTAAGATTTTCACGGTCATGGGCAAAAGCGCAACCGGCAAAGATACTGTCTATAAGAAGTTATTGGAAAGGTTTGAAGGACGTTTTAAAAACGTTATCCTCTATACGACGCGTCCCATCCGTCCGGGGGAGAAAGACGGAGTTGAGTACCATTTTGTTTCCGTTCCCGAAAAGGACAGAATGGAAAAGGAAGGAAAGATCCTGGAGATCAGGAGATATGACACGGTGTACGGCCCTTGGTGGTATTTCACCGCCGATGACGGTCAGATCGATCTGGAGCACAATGATTACATGATGATCACCACACTTCAGGGATATGAACACATCAGGGATCATTTCGGAGATGAAAGGGTTATCCCCATTTACACATATGTAGACGATTACACCAGGCTTTCCCGAGCCATAGACAGGGAAAGAAAACAGGGAACCCCCGGCTATTCCGAAGTCTGCAGGCGCTACCTTGCGGACGAGAAGGATTTTTCCGAGGAAGAGCTCACAAGGCTGGGAGTTACGAAGCGCTTCATCAATGATGATCTGGATCGTTGCTTGGAGGAAATTGTTGCATGGATATCAACAAAGTAAATCAGGCACAACAGGTGAATATGGCCGAGGTAAAGCCCAATGCCCCCGCTTCATCGGAGGCATTTGAATTTACGCTCATGAGCAAGATCGAGGACACTGCCCTGCAGGAAAAACTTGCGGGACTGGTGGGGGAGATCACCAATGAAGGCAAGAAGATCGCCAAGCATATGGATGTGCGGGATATGAAGCAGTACCGCGCTCTCATAAAGTCCTTTATGAACGAGGTGGTCAGCCGATCACACAAGTTCCAGCGTGAGAATTTCCTTGATAAGAGAGGACGTCACAGAGTTTACGGTATGATCAAACTCATAGACGAGAACCTTGATGAACTGACTGCCGAGCTTTTGAAAGAAGAGAAAGATCATCTTCTGATCCTCAGTAAGATCGATGAGATCAGAGGTTTGCTTTTGGACATTTTAACATGACGTTCAGGGATATAATCGGACAAGAACAAATAGTCGGGCATATGAAAAGCGCCATCAGGGACGGTAAAGTCTCCCACGCATACATCATCGCCGGAGAAAAAGGCAGCGGAAAGAAGCTTCTGGCCAACACCTTTGCCATGGCGATACAGTGCGAAGAAGGGGGAACGGAGCCCTGCGGAATGTGTCGCTCCTGTAAACAGGCCATGTCCGGAAACAACCCGGACATAAGATATGTCACCCACGAAAAGCCCAATCTCATATCTGTAGACGAGGTCCGCGTCCAGCTTAATTCAGATATTGCCATTAAACCCTATGCGGCGAAGAAAAAGATATATATAATCGACGAAGCCGAGAAGATGAATCCTCAGGCCCAGAATGCTATCCTTAAGACCATTGAGGAACCGCCGGAATATGCGGTGGTGATGCTTTTGGTAACCAATACGGGACTTCTTCTCCAAACGATCCTTTCAAGATGTATCCTCTTAAGCGTTCGGGCGGTGGAGAAAAACAGGATCGTAAAGCTCCTTACCGAGAAATACGGAGCGTCGGATTATATGGCGGATCTGGCAGCGGGATTCTCCGACGGAGTTGTGGGAAAGGCCATAGATTTTGCCGCGTCTGATGAGTTTTCAAGCCTTAAGAATGAGGTGGTGGAAAACCTCAAACGATTTGATTCCATGGATGCGGGAGAGATCCTGAGAGTTGCTTCCCAATGGGCGGAAGACAAGAGCAACCATCGGGAGAGACTTCAGCTGGCGGAAATGTGGTATCGGGATCTGCTGGTGGTAAAGTCCACGGACAGGACCGATAAGGTCTATTTTAAAGAAGAACAGAGAGATCTGTACAGACAGTCTTCGCTTTTCGGTTACGAAGCCATTGCAAAGAAACTGAAAGCCATAGAGACTGCGAAGGAACGGATGCGTGTCAATGTGAACACGGAAAGCGCGTTCATGGTAATGATGCTCGCCTTCAGAGACAATTAGAGAAAGATTTTATGGAGGTTATAGATGACTAAAGTTATAGGTGTAAGATTCAGACAGGCGGGAAAGGTTTATTACTTCGATCCCCTTGATCTTGACATAAAGCAGGGCGGAAACGTGATCGTAGAGACCGCCAGAGGTGTGGAATACGGATATGTTGTGATGGGACCCAGCGAGATAGAGGATGACAAGGTGGTTCAGCCTTTGAAGCCTGTAATGCGGATCGCAACTCCCGAAGACGACAAAACGGAAAGCAACAACAGAGCAAAGGAAAAAGAAGCTTTCAAGACCTGCGTTCAGAAGATCATGGCCCGTAATCTTGAGATGAAGCTCATAGGCTGTGAATATACATTTGACGGCAATAAACTCCTCTTCTACTTCACCGCCGACGGACGTGTGGATTTCAGAGAACTGGTAAAGGATCTGGCTTCCGTGTTCAGGACAAGGATCGAACTACGTCAGGTGGGCGTGAGAGACGAAGCAAAGATCCTGGGCGGCATAGGCATATGCGGACGTCCTCTTTGCTGCCATTCTTATATGGCCGATTTCGCACCCGTATCCATCAAGATGGCTAAGGAACAGAGCCTGTCCCTTAATCCCACTAAGATCTCAGGTGTTTGCGGCAGACTCATGTGCTGTCTTAAGAATGAGGAAGAGGCATATGAGGACTTGAACAGCCGCCTTCCCGGGATAGGTGAGAAAGTCACCACGAAGGACGGTCTTAAGGGAACGGTCCAGAGTCTCCAGGTTCTCAAACAGAAAGTGAAGGTTCTCGTGGAAACAGGCGAGGATGAAAGAGAATTTAAGGACTACGATGTTACGGACCTTGAGTTTAAGCCCAGAAAACGTAAGGAAAGCAAAGACGCTGAAACGTCAGAACTCAGGGAATTGGAAGCTCTTGAGAGGAAAGAGAGCAAATCCCGACTTGATGAGGATTGATGAGTGGAAAGAATAGACGATCTGCAAAGAAACGGTCTTAAGATAATCCAGGACACAGGGAGGTTCTGTTTTGGTATGGATGCGGTGCTTCTTTCGGGTTTTGCGAAGGCAAAGCCCGGTGAGAATGTGCTGGACATGTGTACCGGAACCGGAATACTCCCCCTTCTTATGTCTGCAAAGACCGAGGCCCGACATTTTTCTGCCCTGGAGATCCAAGCGGAAAGCGCGGATATGGCAAGAAGAAGCGTTGCCATGAATTCGCTGGAAGAGAAAATAGATATCGTGACAGGAGACGTGAAGGAAGCATCCCGTATATTCGGAAGGGCTTCCTTTGATGTTGTTACGGTGAATCCGCCATATATGACGGCGGGACACGGGGAAGTGAACCCCGAGGATGCAAAAGCCATTGCCAGACATGAGGTGCTCTGCACCCTTGAAGATGTGGTGAGAGAAGCGGCAGCGGTGCTTAAGACCAACGGAAGGATCTATATGGTGCACAAGCCCTTCAGACTTACGGAGATCTTCGCAACCATGCAAAAGTACAAGCTGGAGCCGAAGGAACTCAGGGTGGTGTATCCCTACGCGGATAAAGAGCCCAACATGGTGCTTGTGGCAGCGGTAAAAGGGGGAAAGAGCGGGATAACAGTGGATAAGCCGCTGATCATCTATAAGGAAAAAGATGAGTATACGGAGGAGATAAAAGAGAGGTATGGGTTTTAGGGGGAAAAAATTGATAAGAATGCACGATTTCTACCGAGTTTTTGATATGCGCGACGCGATTTCTACGTAATTGTGATAAGCATAACGCGATTTTCCGCGCTAACGCGCTTGTGAAAATCGCTACACAGTAACTCGGAATCCGGCACGATGTGCCTACTTCCTCGTTACTGTTGGCTTCGCGAATAAATAAACGCATCCCGGCAAGCACGGGGTGCTTGCGGATGCGTTTGTTTATTCGCTCATGCTTATCACAAAAAATGCCCCGACCAGAGAGGGGAACTCTGATCGAGGACTTGGGCTTATGAGGGGTTTAATTTCTAACAAGTGCATTTTACCATTTTAAGTCCAACAAAAGTCCAACAAAAAATCTGCATTTTAAAAATTTTTAAAAACGCTAAAATCCCGTAAATTAGCGGAGAAAGGACAATCCGGCAATAAAATGCCGGAGAAAATACAGAAATTATGCTATATTTGTGTGCTACTCCCATAGGAAACCTTGATGATATGACTTTTCGCGTGATCAATATTTTAAAAGAAGTTGATCTTATTGCCGCGGAAGATACGAGAAACAGCATTAAACTGCTGAATCATTTTGACATACACACCCCCATGACCGCCTACCACGAATTTAATAAGGTAGAAAAGGCAAAAGAACTGGTGCAGATTATGCTGGAGGGAAAAAGCATTGCTGTCATTACCGATGCGGGGACACCCGGCATTTCGGATCCTGGAGAAGAACTTGTTAAACAGGCCAGAGCAGCGGGGATAACAGTGACTTCCGTTCCCGGGGCATGTGCCTGCATCACGGCTCTTACCATGTCGGGACTGCCCACCAGGCGTTTCTGCTTCGAGGCTTTTCTTCCCGCGGATAAAAAAGAATGCAGAAAAGTTCTGGATGAACTTAAAGACGAGACCCGAACAGTTGTTCTCTATGAGGCTCCCCACAGGCTCCTTAAGACTTTGCAGCTTCTTCTGGATGAGCTTGGGGATCGCAGGATGACAGTGACAAAAGAACTTACAAAGAAGCACGAAAATTCCTATGAGGGGAAGATCTCAGATCATATAGCGTTCTTTACGGCTAACGAGCCCAAGGGTGAATATGTCCTGGTGATGGAAGGCAGGTCTTTCGAAGATCTGGAGCAGGAAGAAAGAAACAAATGGGAGGATGTCTCCCTGGCAGAGCATGTCCAAATGTATATGGACAGGGGAATGGACAAAAAGGAAGCTATGAAGGCCGTGGCAGCGGACAGGGGCATATCAAAGAGGGATGTTTACAACGCCCTTTTGGAGTGAATTATTAAAAAACTATAACCAAAAGCATGCGAATGAACATGGGTCGCATGCTTTTTTTTGTGCATTTTGCACAAAAAAATGACTTCGTTTTGTGCAAGTTTCACATTGACCATATGGGAGAAGGTTGTTAAGATTTAATTAGAGCAACCGCTTGCGCAACGAATTACGCCGGTTGCGCATAATGATAAGGCAACTTGTTCCGAAATCTTACGAAATTTTTTGGAAACGTTACCAAAAAAATGTAGACAAAATTACCAAACAGTGTTATGATTAGAGGTGGATATGTTAGTGAAAAGTACCAAAAACTACAAAAAAATAATGTTATTGGCACTTGTTACGGTTCTTGCCGTGACGGGATGCGGAAAAAACACCGGTTCAGAACCGGCTGCGAAACCCGAACCTGTGGCATTGCAGACCAATTCTCTTCCTTCTGAGACATTACATGTGGAAAAGGTGGAAAATATGAAGGATGAGTTTATCCTGGGCATGGACGTTTCCAGTGTGCTTTCTCTGGAAAAGAGCGGAGTAAAGTACTATGACTTTGATAATAAGGAAGAAGATCTTTTTAAGATCCTGTCCGATGCGGGAGTCAACTACATCCGCGTGAGAGTATGGAACGATCCCTTCGATGCTTCCGGAAACGGATACGGCGGCGGAAACAATGATATTGACGCCGCAGTGGAGATCGGAAAGCGGGCCACAAAATACGGAATGAAGCTTCTTGTGGACTTCCACTATTCGGATTTCTGGGCAGATCCCGGAAAGCAGATGGTACCCAAGGCCTGGAAGGGCATGAACATAGAGACAAAGACCGAGGCGCTTTATGAGTACACCAAGGACTGTCTTAAAAAGCTCAAGGACGCAAAAGTGGACGTGGGTATGGTTCAGCTGGGAAATGAGACCAACGGAGCCATGTGTGGCGAAAAGATCTGGATGAACATCTATTATCTCATGGATGCGGGCTCAAGAGCCACAAGAGAGATCTTTCCGAAGGCGATGATCGCGGTTCATTTTGCAAATCCCGAAAAAGCAGGCAGCTATGCGGATTATGCAAAGAAGCTGAATTACTATAATCTTGATTACGATGTATTTGCTTCATCTTACTACCCTTACTGGCACGGAACACTGGATAATCTTTCAAATGTTCTTTCAAACATAGCAGAGACCTACGGCAAGATGGTAATGGTGGCAGAAACTTCATATGCGTTTACGGGTGAAGACACAGATTTTCAGGCCAACACAATTTCGGGCGGAAGTTCCGTTACAAAGAACTACCCCTACACGGTTCATGGGCAGGCCACAGCCTTCAGGGACGTGGTGGACACCATAGCCAACAAGACCAAGAACGGTATCGGCGTTTTCTACTGGGAAGGCGCATGGATCACCGTGGGCGGAAACAGCTGGGATGAGAATTCGGTAAAATGGGAAAAGTACGGCTCAGGCTGGGCATCTTCCTATGCAAAAGAGTACGATCCAAATGACGCAGGCAAGTACTATGGCGGTTCTGCCGTAGACAATCAGGCTTTCTTTGATGCAAAGGGCCATGTGCTGGAGTCCTTAAAGGTCTTCGGACTGGTGAGAAACGGCAGCACGGGCGAAGTCAAGGCAGATGCGATTGAAGACACAACACTTGTTATTGATATAAACGGTGAGATCGAGCTCCCCAAAAAGGTAAATGCCGTAATGACTGACGGTTCCAAGAAGGAACTGGATGTGGAATGGCTGAACGTGGATTACGACAAGATGAAGAAGAACGGTGCAGCAAGGTATGAGATCAAAGGCCTTGCTGGAGGCATGGAAGCAAAATGCTATGTTTCCATGATAGAGTTCAACTTCCTTGAAAATTACAGCTTCGAAGAGGGCGAAAAGGGCTGGAAAGCCACCAGCAAAAGGGCCATTGACGAGCTTTATGTGGAAGACAAATCCACAGATTCTTTGACAGGCACAAAGCATTATCATTTCTGGGCAGACAAGACAAAATCGGTTGATTTCGACCTGGAACAGGAAGTAAAGGATCTTCCTGCGGGAAATTATAAATTTGCCATTTCCGTAATGGGCGGCGATGCGGACAACGTGAACGCATATGCCTACGTTAAAAAGAACGGCGAGGTCATCGCTACGGGAGCAACCACCATCACAAGCTACAACGAGTGGCATGAAGGACGGATCCCCAAGTTCGAAGTGAAAGACGGAGACGTCATCGCCGTTGGCATCCACGTATCCTGCGATCCCAAAGGAAACGGCGCGTGGGGCAAGATCGACGATGCACTGCTGAATTCGGTGGCTGAGTAGTTTCAGAAAGGTACAGAAGCATGGTGAAAAAGAGTTATAATTCAATAATCGCATTCCTGCTTCTGTTGTTTTTACTGCTAAGCGGCCTTGGCTGCGGCGGGACGACCGAAAGTGTTCCCGTGGCGGCGGAAAAAGTGCCGGACCCCATCGATGACAATTACAGAGTTTTTTACCAGATCTTTGTGGGTTCCTTTTCCGACTCGGACGGGGACGGCATAGGAGATCTTAAGGGCATTATAAACAGGATGGATTACCTGAACGACGGAGACATTAATTCGGGTAAGAGCCTGGGAGTGCAGGGGATCTGGCTGTCGCCGGTTTTTAAATCTCCCTCCTATCACAAATATGACGTTACTGACTATTATACGATAGATCCCGCTTTCGGGAGCGAGGATGACCTGAAGGAACTGATCGATCTTTGTCACGAAAGAAATGTGAAGGTGATCGCAGATCTGGTTCTGAATCATACTTCCTCGGACAACAGCTGGTTTTCAAAATTCAAGGATGCACACAAAAACGGTTACACCGACAGTGAGTTCTATGATTTTTACACTTGGGCATACAAAGACAGTATTCCCGGAGGAAGGACCTTCAGACAGATACCCGGCTGTTCGGATCAGTACTATGAATGTAATTTCTCGTCCGATATGCCCGAGCTTAATTTCGACAACGAGACGGTAAGAAAGGTTGTCCGAAACGTTGCGGAGTACTGGCTGGACCGCGGAGTCGACGGATTTCGGTTTGACGCTGTAAAATACATTTACTTCGGAGATACGGCAAAGTCGGTTTCGTTCTGGAAACAGTATATGGATGATCTCAATTCATATAAGAAAGACGTATACTGTGTCGGCGAGTGCTGGTCGGGTGAGTCGGAAACTCTTGAGTACATCAGCGCCGTCAACTGCTTCAATTTCCAGATCGCCCAGGCGGAAGGATATGCGGCGGTAAACACAAAGCGTCTCGGGAATGTAAATTCCTTTACGAAATATGTTGAGCAGTATCAGAAAAAAGTAATTGCGCAAAACTCGGAATACGGAATGCCCGTGTCCTTCATTTCAAATCATGACATGGACAGGACCGCGGGATATATGCTCGCTTCCACCCATTGGGCGCATATGGTTGCCAATCTGTACATATTAAGTCCCGGATCGCCGTTCATCTATTACGGTGAAGAGATAGGCATGAAGGGCGCCAGAGGCGGTGCAACCACAGATGCCAACAGACGTCTCGCAATGCTCTGGGGCGATGAAGATACGGTGAAAGATCCCAAAGGAAGCACATTTGCTTCATCAAAGCAGACCAACGGAACGGTGGCGGAACAGGAAGCGAATGAAAACAGCCTTTTGAACTATTATAAAAAGGTGATAGCTCTTCGTGTGAAATATCCGGAGATCGGCGGAGGAAACTACAAAGCGATCGCTTCCGACAAAAAGACCTTCAGCGGATTTAAGATTACGAGAGGCGAGAGTACGATCTGGCTCTTCCATAATACAGAAGAAGATGAGTTCACGATCGATCTTTCAAAGCTCAGCGATACGAATGGCATTACAAAACTTCTTGATCACGTGGGACAGGGTGATGCAAGCCTTGAAGGCACAACACTCGTCATAGGCCCGCAGACAAGCGTTATACTTAAATAATTCAGCTTAAAGCAGCATTCAGCTGTTTTAAATATATTGAAAGAGGAGAACAAAACATGAAGAAAAGATTCACAAAATTTCTTGCTGTGGCACTTTCGTTAGCAATGCTCATGTCTGTTGTAGCGTGCGGAAAGAAAGAAACGACACCCGAAAAAACAGAGACGGGCAAAACCACTGAACAGGCAGGCACAGTTTCAACCGAAACAACGACCTATGATATTGTGGTTTGGGTGCCCGAAGAGGCTTTGGCACTTACAAAGACTCAGATCGAGAACTATAATGCAACAAATACCGACGGCTACAAATTCAATGCTACGGTTGAGGCAGTTTCCGAATCAGACGCTGCTACCCAGATGATCACAGACGTAGAAGCAGGTGCTGATATGTTCAATTTCGCACAGGATCAGCTTTCACGTCTCATCATGGCAGGCGCTGTCGGCAAGCTCGGCGTTAAGGCTGAAGCTTTTGTACGCGAGAACAACGATGACGGAGCAATCGCTGCAGTAACAGCAGGTGATGCTCTTTACGGCTATCCCATCACTTCCGATAACGGTTACTACATTTTCTATGATAAGAGATATGTAAGTGATGAGCAGGCAAAGACAGTCGAGGGAATCCTTGAAGCATGTAAGGCAGCAAAGAGAAACTTTGCCTGCCCCATCGGAGGAAACGGCTGGTATCTTGCAGGCTGGTTCTTCGGTGTTGGCTGTGACAGTACATGGGTAACAGATGATGAAGGAACATTCGTTTCAATTAATGATACATTCAATTCAGAAAAGGGTCTCATCGCAGCAAAGGGGCTTTACAAGATCATGTCATCCGATTGCTGGGTAGATTCCGATCAGATCTCAGAGTTTGAAGCAGCTATCCCTTGCGCAGTTCTTGTTGCAGGTCCCTGGTGGAACAAAAAGGCAAGTGAACTTCTCGGTGACAATTTAGGCGCAGCAAAGATGCCTACATACACTGTTGACGGTAAGAACTATCAGATCGGTTCCTTCTGCGGATCCAAGATCATTGGCGTAAAGCCTCAGACAGATGCAGCCAAGGGCGCAGCTCTTTCCAAGCTTGCTCAGTATATGTCCGGCGAAGAGTGCCAGAAGCAGAGATTCCAGCAGCTTGAGTGGGGTCCTTCAAACAAGGTTGCGCAGGCCATGCCTGAAGTAAAGGCAAATCCCGGACTTACAGCACTTGCAGCTCAGTCTCCTTTTGCAAAGGCACAGGGCAACGTTCATGGTTCCTGGTGGGATATCTCCAAGGCTATCGGCGCAGGTATCAAGGAATCCGACGGTTCCGACGATGCTCTTAAGGCAGTTCTCCAGAAATACTATGATGATTGCAACGCTGTATTTCTTATGACATCCGATGAGAAGGAAGCATTCTCCGTTATCGGTGGTATCTGCGGTTCCATGTGGGATAAGGATTTCCCTATGACAAGAGTACCTGAGAGCGGCGATCCGACTTACTATTCAGAGGCTCTTCTCCTTCATGCGGGCGAAACCTTTAAGTGCAGACAGGGCGCAAGTTGGGATGTTAACTTTGGTGATCCCAACAGCGGTGATAAGGATGGTAATGCCATTGTTCCCGCAGACGGATACTATTTTGTCAAACTCGTTACCAGCACTGATGTAAAGCAGGGCACAGTTACACTTGAGAAGACAAGCTATCATGCATATTCTGTTATCGGAAGTGTTTTAGGAACAGGTTGGGATAAGGATTTCGCTATGTCGATCCAGGCTGATGGAAAGACCTTCAAGCTTGAAAACGTTGCTCTTCATGCAAACGAAACCTTCAAGGTTCGTCTGGCACACAACTGGGATAATTGCTGGGGCGATCCTGTAAACGGTGATAAGGATGGTAACTTCATCGTTCCTGCAGACGGAACATACACCATCGTATTTGATTCCGCAACGTCAAATGTTACACTTGAAAAATAATAGATCTTGTGATGCGGTATCAGTCGTATCATGACAGAAGCACAGAGTAGGAGGCGGTTTTGCCGTCTCCTACTCGCCGTGCTTAAGTCGTTGCTGTTCACAGTAACGTTAAATCGGCGGAAAGGTATAAATGTATGTTTAAGAGAAAAGACAAGAAAAAGACCTCGCTTGAATTTGAAAAAAGACCGGGACTGGCGGAGTCTTTTAAAAATGGGGATATATTTACAAAGCTGTCCGCTGTTGTTATGGGACTCGGATGCATAAAGAGAAAACAGATAGCAAGAGGCGTTATCTTTTTTGCCTTCGAGATCATGTTTATTCTTTATATGATATTAAGCGGATCGTATTGGATCTCTATGCTCCCTTCGCTCGGAAAAGTGGGGCCGTCTACGGTTTACAATGAAATCTATGACCAGTATGTGGTTTCATACGGCGACAATTCATTCCAGATCCTGCTGTATGGAATTTTAACGATCTTCCTTATTGTGGCCTTCTGCATCTCTTGGGGAATGAACATCAAGCTGTCCTATGATGCGGAGCTCAAGCTTAAGAGAGGCAAGAAGATCAACGGTTTCAAGGATGACTTGAGATCGCTCCTTGATGAGGGCTTTTACAAGACACTTCTTACACTGCCGATCGTCGGCATTACGGTATTTACGTTCATGCCATTGGTGTTCATGGTCCTTGTAGCATTCACAGGCTATGACGGATCGCATGACGGATATGCCAATAACCTCTTCCACTGGGTGGGATTTGAGAACTTCAAGACCATGTTTTCATCCTCCGGCGGAAATTACTTCGGAACATTCATCGGAATCCTCATATGGACCATTGTTTGGGCAATCTTTGCAACTTTCACGAACTATTTCCTTGGGATAATAGTTGCCCTCATGATCAATAAGAAGGGCATAAAGTTCAAAAAGATGTGGCGTACCATTCTGGTACTCACGATCGCTATACCGCAGTTCATCTCGCTGCTTTATGTTTCAAAGATGTTCTCGACTTCGGGAATTGTGAACGGACTCCTTGTAAATAAACTTCACTGGATCGAAAAACCCTATGACTTCTGGGGGGCAAAGCTTGTAAGCTTCAGTATATTCGGCAAGAGCATAACCATATGGACTGCCCAGCTGATGGTAATACTGATCAACCTTTGGGTCGGAATTCCTTACCTTGTTCTGATCGCAACGGGAATACTCATGAACATTCCGTCCGATCTTTACGAGGCATCGCGAATCGACGGTGCATCGCCCGTTCAGCAGTTCAGATACATCACCATGCCGTATATGCTTTTTGTAACGGCACCGTATCTGCTTACGAGTTTTACCGGAAACATCAACAATATGAATGTCATTTACCTCCTGACGGGAGGCGGACCCACAAATACGGAAGCATCTTCCGCAGCCGGCGCGGTAGGTCATACAGACCTTCTTATCACCTGGGTATTCAAGATCACACAGGGAACAGAGTCACTTTATTATATGGCTTCGGTAATCGGTATCGTGATCTTCATCATACTTGCGGCACTGACTCTCGGTGTTTACAACAGGCTCGGATCCAATAAGAATGAGGGGGACATGGCATAATGGCGAAAGAAAAAAGATTACTTGGCATGAAAGCCAAAGAAACAATAAGCAATACAGTCATATACATTATACTGATCGTTATCAGCGTGATATGGCTTGCGCCTTTTGTGTGCATAGTTCTGCAGTCCTTCAGAGTCGGAAAGCTTGAACGGGATGCCCTCGGGAATGTCACAGGAAACGTGATCAATTATCGCGGACAGTCGGGAACGGTTGTTCCTGAAGTTTGGGGACTGGACAATTATACCGATCTTCTCGATACGGACTTCGTAACCTGGTACAAAAATACGCTCATACTCGCCGTGTTCTGTGCTGTGGTAAGCACGTTCATGGTACTTTGCATGAGTTACACTCTTTCGAGATTCCGCTTCAGGTTACGTAAACCGCTGATGAAGTTTATGCTCGTCCTGGGGCTTTTCCCGGGAATCCTCAGCATGATCATTCTTTACAGGATACTGAAAGACCTCGGACTTACGCAGGCAAACGCAGTTCCAGGACTCATGCTGGTTTACACGGCGTCATCCGGAATGGGTTACTACATTTCAAAGGGCTTCTTTGATACTATCCCCATGTCACTTGACGAAAGCGCGCGAATCGACGGCGCAAACCGTATGCAGGTGTTCTTCAGGATTATCCTCCCGCTGTCCAAGCCCATAGTTATCTACACTATACTTACCGCATTCCTCGGACCTTGGGGAGATTTCATGTTTGCAAAGTACGTAGCATTCGGAACCTCCAAGGGAATGAACGTAGCGGTCGGACTTGCTTCCTGGCTTTCAAATGACCAGATCAACAACAGATACACAATGTTCTGCGCGGGCGGCGTACTTGTTGCAATCCCCGTAACGATACTCTTTA
>JAILRC010000081.1 GCA_024698485.1 Lachnospiraceae bacterium
TGAGTGGGAGAAGTTTTTCCTTCAAGATACATGAACCACATGAGATAGATCGGTATATATATAAGAACCCAAGCATGACGGTACTTGCGGATCAGTCCCCGTATGCTTTTAGTCGATCTTTTCATTTGCTGACTCCTATCATAAAAAGAGGTTTACGTGGTTCATTTTAGCACCGTAAAAATTTTTTATCAAGTTCTTTGAAAATTTTGGGTGTTTTGCACTTTTTATGAGATTTTCTCATTTTTATTTGTTCATTTATATATAGGAAGAAAGGCAGGCAGGGAAAAATGGCAAAAAGAGTATTTATGATCGTATTGGACAGCGTGGGCATCGGAGAAATGCCCGACGCGCACCTCTATGGGGACGAGGGGAGCAACACCATAAGAAGTTGCTCGAAGGACCCCAACTTTTATCTTCCGAATGCGGAAGCATACGGACTTTTTGATCTCGAAGGCATAGACGACCTTAAAGGGATAAACCTTCCCAAGGATCTTAACGTGAAGGCTCTTGCAAAGAAACCTTCTTTTGTGGCAAGGATGGCAGAGGCTTCCAAGGGTAAGGACACCACCACGGGGCATTGGGAGATGGCAGGTCTCATTTCCGAGGAACCCATGCCCACATTCCCGGAAGGTTTCCCCAAGGAACTTCTGGATGAGTTTTCAAAACGTACGGGACGCAAAGTCCTTTGCAACAAGCCCTATTCGGGAACGGATGTTATCCGTGACTACGGTAAGGAAGCCTGCGAAACGGGCGCTCTCATCGTGTACACATCTGCCGATTCTGTTTTCCAGATTGCAGCCCACGAGGCCATAGTTCCTGTTCCGGAACTCTACAGATACTGCGAGATCGCAAGAGAACTCTGCACGGGTAAATACGGTGTGGGTCGTGTCATTGCAAGACCCTTCGAAGGAGAGTGGCCTTACACCAGGACAGTGAGAAGACACGATTATTCCCTCGTGCCTCCCAGGAAGACCATACTCAATTACATTTCCGAGGCAGGAAAAGATGTGCTTGCCATCGGAAAGATCAACGACATCTTCGCCGGCAGCGGCGTCACAAAGATGGTACGTACCGTGAACAATGCCGACGGTATTGAAAGAACCCTTGAATGGATGGATCTTGATTTCGACGGCTTCTGCTTTGTAAACCTGGTGGATACGGACATGATCTACGGTCACAGAAATGATGTGCCCGGATATGCAAAAGCCATCAGCTACTTTGATTCTAAGCTTCCCGAGATCGTGGCAAAGCTTAGACCCGACGATCTGCTCCTTATCACCGCGGATCACGGCTGCGACCCCGGAACCCCTTCCACGGACCACTCCAGAGAATATGTGGGCGTCATGGGTATCGGAGATATGCTGAAAGCCGGTGTTAACCTGGGAACCAGAAGCACCTTCGCGGATACGGGAGCAACCATCCTGGAATTCCTTGGCGTAAAGGGCAACATCGCAGGCAGATCCTATCTTTCAGACATTCTCAAATAAACTTTACAATTATTTTTCATTATGGTAAAATTTAGATAAATCTAAAATAAAATTTTGGGTGAAGAAAGGGTTCGAAGATGAAAAAGATTAAAAACATTCCGATCGGTAAACGGCTTTTTATCATTGCAGCCAGTGTACTTGTGGTAGTGGCTTTTATCCTCGTTATCTCCCTGGGCGTTAACCTTAGCACCAGGATCGGAGGAAAGCAGTACACCAATATTGCCTTAAATAAGGATCTCGTTTCTGATATCTCCCCTTCGGAGGGCTACGTTATCAAGGCATATGCCAATGCATACATGTACCTTGCCAACGATAACGTTCTTACACGCTTCAACGTTGAGAAAGAATTAGGGGAAATGAGAGAAGCGTATGTAGCCTGGAACGAGGAGAACAAAAAGAATTTTGATCCCGAGTCGGCTATGTATTCGTACATATTCGACGAAGCATATACATACGGACTCGAAGTGTTCGACACAACACTCAACATGCTGATCCCTTATGCCAAAGAGAAGAACGATGCTCTCATCGGCATCGGAAAAACTTCCCTGAACAGCTGCTTCAAACTTCATGAGCTTGCTCTTCAGAACGGTATAGATGCGGCAAATCTTGAAGTGCAGGCTGCCGAAAAGACGGCATCCGTTACCAGTGCTATCGGTTTCGCGGCACTTTTCGGTTCTACCGCGATCGCAGCAGTTCTTGCACTGTTCGTTGTAAGACTGGTTTCCAAATCTCTCATTGAAGAAGTCGATGCAGCCAACAAGATCGTTGCAAGGATCGCCAACGGTGAGATGGATGTTGAATTCACGGATGATATGAAGACCGGAGACGAGTTTGGTTCCCTTGCGGGCAACATCGAAAAGACTCTCGGGCTTCTTACCAATTACAGTGAATATATAGAAGAGATCGCGGACATTCTGGGCAACATGGCTCAGGGCAGGATGAAAGTTCAGTTCGTACATGATTTCCAGGGCGAATTTGCTACAGTAAAGACAGCACTCCTCGGAATCTCCGAATCCCTTGGCGAAGTGCTCAAGGGCATCGATGACACGGCAGATCTTGTGGCTGACAAGTCCAATGACGTTGCAAGCCTTGCCACATCCCTTTCGGACGGTGCGAGAGATCAGGTTGCCACCATCGAGGAACTTTCCGCAAACGTACAGGAGATCACCGCAACTTCCAACCTCAACACTCAGAGCGCTACACAGGCAGGACAGGATACAGACAAGGTTATGCAGTCCATTGCCAAGTGTAATAAGGAAATGGAAGAACTGCTGGCAGCTATGAAGGAGATCATCGTTCAGACAGACGAGATCGTTTCCGTTACATCCGCCATCGAAGAGATCGCCGATCAGACCAACCTTCTTTCCCTCAACGCTTCCATCGAGGCTGCAAGAGCCGGAGAAGCAGGCCGTGGATTTGCGGTTGTTGCAAATGAGGTCGGAGCCCTTGCCGCTGACACCGTAGAGGCAGTAGCAAACACCAACAGCCTTGCGGAAAATACTAAGACAGCCGTTGCAAAGGGTAATGAAGTTGTTAAGAGAACCGCCGTTACTTTGAACGAAGTTACGGAAGGTGCCAAGAACATCGTTAAACTCATGGAAGAGATCGCCAAGGCTTCCAAGTACCAGACGGATTCCCTTGAGGAATTCACGGTGGGCATCACTTCCATCACAGAGATCGTAGATGCTTCTTCCAAGTCTTCGGAACAGAGTGCCGATGCCAGCGAAGAACTGAAGACATATGCTTATCATCTCAGAGATCTCACCAAAAAGTTCGATATTTAAAGTACTGTTCAAACGTAATAAAAAATTTCGCTTGACTTCTGAAAAAAGCCGTGATAAAATCTACAGGCTTATGGAAGCAAGCGATTTTTTTTTGTTGGAAAAAAGGCGTTTCCGACAAGAAAACGACTAAAAAGAAAATATGGAGGTGGAAGTCGTGCGAGTTAAAATTACATTGGCATGTACAGAGTGCAAGCAGCGCAACTACAACATGACAAAAGACAAGAAAGAGCATCCCGACAGGATGGAAACAAACAAGTATTGCAGATTCTGCAAGCGACACACATTACACAAGGAAACAAAATAATTGCCGAGAGATTGGCAGAAAGGTAAAACTATGGCAGAAGCAACTACTAAGGAAAAGGGTCGCATCAGACGCTGGTGGAAAGGTCTTAAGGCTGAGTTCAAGAAGATCGTTTGGCCTGACAGAGAATCCGTTGTCAAAGAGACCGCTGCTGTTATTGTCATCACCATTATTTTGAGCCTGATTATTGCTTTACTCGACATGGGTGTTAAGAATTTATTCGATCTCTTGTTGAGCATCGGCGCTTAATCGTAATGTGGAGGTAACTATGGCAGACGTTAAGTGGTACATTGCTCATACCTATTCCGGGTATGAAAACAAAGTCAAGAGTAGTCTTGAAATGACGGTCCAGAACCGCGGACTCGAGGATCAGATCCTTGAGGTTGCCGTTCCCACAGAAAAGGCTATCGAGGTTAAGGACGGCGTTAAGAAGACAGTTGAGCGTAAGTTGTTCCCGGGTTATGTACTTGTTCACATGGACATGAACGACGAAACGTGGTACGTAGTCAGAAACACAAGAGGTGTTACCGGCTTTGTCGGTCCGGGTTCCAAGCCTGTTCCGCTTACGGACGCTGAGGTTAAGAACATAGGACTTGACAGAACACAGGGAGGAAAGCCCGCTGAGATCGAGCTTGACTTCAAGGTTGGCGACACAGTAATGATCCTTGAGGGTAACTGGGAAAACAAGAGCGGTATTGTTCAGCAGATCAACGAACACAAGCAGACAGTTATCATCTCAATCGAAATGTTTGGCCGTGAAACA
>JAILRC010000040.1 GCA_024698485.1 Lachnospiraceae bacterium
TATCTGCTGGGATAGATTCAAGAAGGATGTATGGGTAAGACAGCCCCCGTCCTTCGCAATAAGATCACACCCACTGCTGAAACCCCGGAAGGATGCATATCAGGATTTCCTCCCGAGGACCTGCGCAGACGGAATTACAATAGTCGGCATAAGAACAGCAGAATCCATTCAAAGATTACAGAACATTGCCACCATGCTGAAGGCCGGAAAGACAATGACAAATAAGCACCAGGTATTCCCGATATATGACTGGACAGACAACGATGTTTGGAAATACCTGTCACAGGAACACTTAGATATCCCGGAGATATATTTATTCTTATGGCAGTCCGGGACAAATAAAAGGCAGTTGAGGGTATCACAGTTCTTTTCTGTGGATACTGCAAAGAGCCTTGTGAAAATGAATGAGTATTATCCCGATCTGATGGAAAGGATTATAAGAAGGGAGCCGAACGCATATCTCGCAGCCCTGTACTGGGATAGTGAGATGTTCGGCCGAAGCACAGCAGCACGCAGAAAAAATGAAGCCGGTGAAACAGAAAAGGATTACAAAGCTGCATTATTGGAGCTCTTTTCTGATATGGACGGCAATTTCAATACTCCACATAAACGGTATGTAGCAGAAAGATACCGTAATTTCTTTATGTCGGCCGCTACTATCGCCGATCAGAAGGATTACAAGGCAATATACGAAGGATTGATATCCGGAGATCCCAAGTTCCGAACATTCCGAGCGTTATACCAGAGGATTTATGGTAAGTACATTAACGGAGCAAAGCAGAAGGAGGGATCAAAGCATGGATAAAAAGATTACAAGCCCGTTGTCCACACTCACTTGGGTGGATAGAAATACAGTAAGACCGAATGATTACAACCCGAACAAGGTATCGAGGCAGAACTTAGATCTGCTGAAGCAGTCTATATTAACAAACGGATGGACACTGCCTATGGTGGTAAGACCGGATATGACAATAATAGACGGATTTCACAGATGGATGGTATCAGGCGAAGAGCCTCTGCTTTCGATGCTTGAAGGTAAGGTTCCTGTGGTTATCGTGGATCACAAGGAGCGGTCAGAGGATATCTACGGTACCGTAACCCACAACAGGGCACGTGGTACCCACTTACTCGGACCTATGAAAGCCATAGTGAAGGAATTGATGGATAATGGGAAATCGGTTAAGGAGATAGGAAAGCAACTTGGGATGCGTCCTGAAGAAATATTCCGGTTATCAGAGTTCTCAAAAGAGGACTTCTTAAAGATGATGGCCAAAGATCAGCCATTCTCCAAGGCTGAGTTTATAACGAAGTATTGATGAAAGAACGAGCAATATGCGTGTAACACACGGGCGGTGGGATAAACCCTACCGTCCGTTTTTTTACAATTCCAACGGAAGGGAGGATGATAATGTATGCCGAGGTCAAGAAGCCCAGATGTTATTGAGGCCGAAAAGATGTATCGGGAAGGAAAACTTCTGAAGGAAATAGCCGCAAAATTGAAAGTGGCCGAGGGCACAGTGCGGTCGTGGAAAAGCCGAGGCAAATGGGATCAACCTCTTAAAAAAAACGAACGCAACGTTGCAAAAAAAACAAAGAAAGAAAGTGCAACGTTGCAAAAGCGGAAACGGGGAGGACAGCCGGGAAATAAAAACGCAAAAGGCGGCCCACCAGGCAACCACAAAGCATTGAAGCACGGCGGTTATGCCAAGTTGCGGTGGGATTTCCTTGATGATGAAGAGAAAGAACTGTTGCAAGAGTTCCCCGATGAGAATGAAAGCGAGATGGCATTAGTGGAGTCATTGAAGCTCTACACCCTTCGTGAGCGAAAGCTTATGAAAGCCATTAAGAAATATGAGGATGAAGTAACACCGGTGGTTGTCCAGATGAGCTCAAGAACAGAGAGCAAGAGGACATTTGACGGAACACCGGAACAGCAAGAAGTGCAACGAGAAGAATATGAAAGAAGGATACAAGAGAAGATAGATGCCGGAGAGAGGCTTCCCGGAAGGGAATACTCTTCATTTACGCAGACAGAGAATAAAGACCATGTAATATCAAGGTTGCAACAGGAGCTGACCACAGTACAGAGAGCAAAGGACAAAGCAGCAGATATGCTTGAGCACTTGCGCAACGAGCGCAGGAAGATGGAAAGTGAATCAGCTGGCAGTGATGTGGTTAACGACTGGATCTCGGCTGTGATGGGAGGAGGCGGAACGGATGAGTGATACAGACCGAAAGCTATTCTTTCAACAGCGGGTAGTGCAATACCGAATGAATCCGGTTCTTTTTGCTCAAGAGGTTCTGTGTTTCGATCCGGACGAATGGCAATACAAAGTGTTGCAGGATTTATCAGACGGTGCGAAGGTTGCAGTTAAGTCCGGCCAAGGTGTCGGGAAGACTGGTGTTGAGGCTGTGGCTCTGCTATGGTTCTTGACCTGCTTTCCTTATCCAAGGATAGTGGCCACGGCACCGACAAAGCAACAATTACACGATGTGTTATGGTCCGAAATCAGCAAATGGCTCGGGAAATCACCTTTACTGAATGAGCTGCTGAAGTGGACTAAGACATATATATATCTCAGGAATTATGAGAAGAGATGGTTTGCGGTAGCAAGAACAGCAACGAAGCCGGAGAATATGCAAGGTTTCCACGAAGACAATATGTTATTCATAGTGGACGAAGCTTCCGGTGTTGCGGATCCGATTATGGAAGCAATAATGGGTACACTGTCAGGACAGAACAATAAGCTCCTGATGTGCGGAAACCCGACCAAAACATCCGGGACATTCTTTGATGCTTTCCATGCAGACCGTAATCAATACAAGCTGCATACCGTATCATCTCGAAACAGTAAGCGTACCAACAAAGACAACATAGCATCACTGGACAGGAAGTATGGCCGGGATAGCAACGTTGTAAGAGTGCGTGTTGACGGAGAGTTCCCCAACCAGGAGGATGATGTATTCATCCCGCTTTCTTGGTTGGAGCAGAGCGTATCAACAGAGATACCGGACAGAACAGCCAAAGCCCTTGGGGTTTACCGAAACAACAAGGGAGAGCTATTACCGGCAGATCCTTCTGCTGGTGTTGATGTTATCTCGATCGGCTGTGACGTGGCCAGATTTGGAGATGATAAGACCTGTATAGGATATCGAGTCAACGAAGTAGTGAAGATCTTTAAGAAGTATAACGGGCAGGACACAACGTGGACGGCCAGCAACATTGCATTGCTTTACAAAGAGCTTCGACAGAAACACAAAAACTACCACGATCAGATTTATGTAAGGGTTGATGATGGCGGTGTTGGAGGAGGAGTTGTTGACCAGCTCCGAGCCTTCAAGAGATCCGATCCGATATATGACGGGATGACGATAATGCCTGTCAATTTCGGACAGCCTATCAAAGGCCATAAATACTATGCAGATACCACAACCTATATGATGGGAGTGGTAAGAGATCTGATTACACCTTTTGATGAAGCTGGCAATGACAGAACACCGGAGATCATATTACCGAATGATGATGATTTGGTGGCTCAGCTGTCTTGCCGTAAGTATGCTTTCACGAGCAATGCCAAGCAAAAGGTTGAGAGCAAAGAAGAAATGAAAAAGCGGGGATTGACCTCCCCGGATGAAGCAGATTGCATATTGCTTGTATGTCTGCCAATTAGAACTAAAGGAAAGGGGAAAGAGGACAATGGCAAAGAGACCAAAGATGCAGGTTCGCGTAATCAAAGGTCGTGAGCACCTGGATCAGCGCTCAGTCAGCAAAGCTGAAACATCGACTCAGATTACTCCGGAAGAACAGTACATTGCAGATCAATGGATAGAACCTCCTACAGATCTTGCCGGCTTTCAAATATTGGTTGATAACTCGGCCATATTGCCACAGTGCATAAGAGCATATCGGCACAATATAGCGGGATTCGGAATCGGAGTTAGATATATTGATGATGAGGAAGAAAACCCTGAGAGAGCTGCTGAGTATGACCGGCTGACAGAAATCATTGAGTGCCTGACCCTTGAAGATGATACCAAAGAGATTTTCGAGGATGTCATTGAGGCAAGAGAAACATACGGCATAGCCTATGTTGAGGTCATAAGGAACAACGAGGGCGAAGTCACACAGGTAGAGTTCATCAAAGACACACCTTCAATGCGTAAGACCAAGCCTCTGGATTATCAGGATATGACATATTTCCATCACGGACAGGTGCTTACAAGAAAAAAGAAGTTCCGGAAGTACAGACAGACCGTGGGAGGCACCACAGTTTACTACAAGGAGTTCGGGGATCCTCGGACAATGGATAACAGAGATGGCCAGTATATAGGAGATGGAGTGCTTGAATCAGAATATCAGGCAAACGAAATCCTTGAATTTGCTATCGGAACAAAGCCTTATGGTACAGTCCGGTGGGTTGGCCAGATCTTAGGTGTTGACGGATCCAGAAGAGCAGAAAGGCTCAATAACAATTACTTCAAGAACGGGAGGCATACTCCGTTGGCCATAATCGTTAATGGCGGTACATTATCGGATGATTCATTTGATAAGCTTCAGAACTACCTTGACGATATCAAGGGCGAGAACGGACAGCACGCATTCCTACTCCTTGAAACGGAGTCCACGGATGATAGAGTGGACTTTGAAGCGGATAACAAACCATCCGTTGAACTTAAAGACCTTGCATCCATCCTCCAGAAGGACGAGCTTTTTCAGGAGTATATGGATAACAACCGAAGGAAAGTGCAGTCGGCATTCCAGTTACCGGATCTGTATGTGGCATATACCACGGATTTCAACAGAGCAACGGCACAGACAGCACAGGAGGTTACAGAGGAACAGGTATTCCAACCGGAACGAGCCTCAATAGCATGGGTGCTCAACAATAAACTGCTGAATGGATATCAGTTCAAATATGTTGAGGCTTACTTCAAAGAGCCGAACATTACGAACCCTGATGATCTTTACAAGATAATGACCGTTACAAATGCGGCAGGAGGCCTTACACCTAACAAGGCCAAGGAAGTGTTCTATGAAAGCCTGGGAGAAACCTCGGAGAACTTTGAGGGTGACTGGGGAGATATGCCCATAGCACTGTCAAAGGGAGCAGGACAAGCTCCGGCGGCTCAATTAGACTCACTGCTTAATGACAGCGCAGTAGGTTCACAGCTTAATAAGGCAATATCCAAAGCTGCTATTCATCACGAAGATGAAATAGTGGCAGTGCTTAAAGCTACCAAGAGGCAGCTTGAATTGATGCGAGGTGATGTTGATGATGATAAAGCTGAAGAAGATGCGTAGATGCTCCTGTGACGAGCTTATCAAGGCGATAGATGCTTATGTCACTAAAGCTGATGATGATATCGAAAGAGCATTGAGGCGGTCAGGATTTGCAAATCCCAAAGCCACTCGGAAGCAGATCACGGAGCTGGAAGAGGAACTGACACGGATACTCGAAGAGGATACGGCCTTTGTAGTGAACATCGTGAATGATTACGATGATTTACGGACCATATACAACGAAGCGTGGCCGGAGATCAGAGACAGAGAACACCTTACACAGAGATTATCCAGGAGATTTGAGCAGACTTTCAGCGAGATCATACCCGATTATGTGGATACTTACATCAAAAGAACGGATCCGGAGCTTTCTTCACTGGGTCTTACACATGCAACAACCGCTTGGATACAAGATTGGAGTTATGAATTAGGGGAATTGATGCGGCTGACAGATAATCGACAGCTTGAGAACATCCTTGATGAAGGACTCCGGGACGGTTTGAGCGTGCAGGAGGTATCAGAGAAGATCTCGGACAGCGGTATTCGTGATCCGGGATACAGAGCAAGGAGAGCTGCTACCACAGAGATATTAAGAGCGCACAATGTTGCTCAGCAGGAAAGCTTTATGCAAAGCCCGGCAGTAGAATCGAAGATGTGGCGGCATTCCGGATGGAGAGAGTATTCTCGACAGAATCATATTGATATGGATGGCCAGATTGTTAAGAAAGACGAGCCGTTCACATTGGTGGGAGCTGATGGAGCAGTATATTATCCGATGTATCCCATGGATTCAATGTTACCTGCAGGGGAAACAATCAACTGTGGGTGCATAGAACAGCCTATTGTCAGTGAGGATGTCCTTGGATTGTCCTTGGAAGAGAGGCAGAGGCTACAAGAAGAAGCAATCGCAGAGCTGGATGAAGATTTTGACAGACAGCTCGATGAACAGAATAAAAGATTAAGGGCAAGAAGCAGTTGATTATTATGCCCGGAATGCCCTCGGATTTGACCGTACGGACGATTTATAGCTTTTAGCATATAAATAACTGCCTAAACAGGCAAAGCGGTCTAAAAGGGGCAGGAAAACAATTCAATAATTTTATGGTAAGAGGCAGTCGAGAGACTGCTTTTTATATTGCCAATGACCTGAAAGGAGGTGAGAACATGGGTAAACAAACTATTGGCAAGGCAAGAGAGATTTACGACGCTAAAATACAGTTCGTTTCATTGGTGGATGCAGCTGCTAATAAGCGCAGATTTCTCGCTACCAAAGCAAAAGACGGTACCATGCACTTTGTAAACTACGGAAGGATCATTAAATCAGATGACAAGAGCCATTTTGTTACCGGTGTCGTGTACGAGCCGATGACCGAGGACACGGATGGAGAGTTCATGAACGCTGAAGAGATCCAGAAGGCGGCTTACTACTACCTAAAGAACTTTGAAAAGGTGGATATTCAGCATAGCTTTGAGCCAGATCCGAGCTGTGCGGTAGTGGAAAGCTGGATTGCAAAAGCTGATTTCAGCATTGGCAATGAGAAAGTAAAAAAAGGTACATGGCTGATGACTGTCGAGGTTACTGATGATGATCTTTGGGAAAAGATCGAGAAAGGTGAGATAACAGGATTCAGCATGGGCGGAATATGCGCAGTAAGCGAGGAGGAAGTCGAATTG
>JAILRC010000068.1 GCA_024698485.1 Lachnospiraceae bacterium
TCATTGAGATCTCAGCGGATTTGCGTTTTGAAAACATTGAGAAGATCAAGGCAACAAGGAACCACAGGATGAACACAGCAGCAAAGCCCCATCCGTTCAGGAAACCTACGATCTTTTCTTGGCCTTCTGCCTTTGACAGGAAAAGTTGGGACAGGATGGAGAAGGAAAGGCCTACGGATACAAGGCTTGAAATGAGGCTTTTGAGGTTTCCGGGGATGTTTAGGATACCATGTGAGTAAAGCCACCTGTTCATGCTTGCGATGCGCCTGTTAAGGTCCGGATCTCCCAGCATTTTGTAATCCAACTTCCAGGACTTGTCCGCAACGCTCTGGATGACCACCTTCTTTTCTGCATAGTGCAGAACATCCTGAAACTGTCCGACGAAGTTTTTAAGAAGCTTTCCGAGGAAGTTGAGGACGATAAGAATGATGGCAGTTCTTAGGAGGCTGTCATAGTCTTTCTCGGGTTTTGTAATGTCTGTGATGAGTTTTGCATAAAGTATGATGTTGATGAAGGGGTAGGCCGCATCGATCAATGATGACAGAATGACCATGGGGAAAAGAGCGGGAGTTCCCTTTTGAATCAGTTTTACGCTTTTTAAGAATGGATGTTTGCTCTTCATGCTACTATCTCCCCTGTTTCACCCTCTTTGTAGTACCTGCTCTGGGTCTCAAAAAGCTCGGCATATGCTTCCTGCTTAGCCATGAGTTCGTCATGGGTCCCCACTTCTTTTATCTCCCCGTCTGCCATATATATGATCCTGTCGCAGAATCTAGTGCTGGCAAGTCTGTGAGAAATGAAGAATGTAGTCTTTCCCTTTGCAAGATCTCCGTATTGTTTGTAGAGCTCGCTTTCTGTAATGGGATCCAGTGCGGATGTGGGCTCGTCCAGAAGCAGGACGGATGCATCTTTGTAAAGGGCTCTTGCCAGAAGGACTTTCTGCTCCTCACCTCCGGATAGCTTGACTGCATCGTCAAAGGTTTGCAGATCAGTGGTGGAGTCGAGGCTCTTTGGAAGGGACATGATCTTGTCATATATTCCCGCTTTTTTAAGACATTCTTCGAGTTTTACACCGTCTTCTTCGCAACCCAGGATCACGTTCTCCTTGATGGTGAAGGGGAAAAAGCACTTGTCCTGGAATACGGCGGAAGTGATGTTGTGAATTGAAGAGGATTTATAATCCGTTCTGTTTTTACCGTTCAGCATGATCTCGCCTGATGTGGGATTGTAAAGCCCTGCAAGGAGTTTAACGAGAGTGGTCTTTCCTGCACCGTTAAGCCCCACGATTGCGATGTTTTCTCCGGGGCGGAATGTGATGTTTAAGCTTTTAAGGGTATCTTCCTCTGCGAGGGGGTACTTGAAACTTACATTTTTAAGAACTATCTCTGGCACTTCACACTTAAGATCCAGATCGGGCTTATCGGATTCGTCTTCCGATGCGGTGAGCTTCTCAAAGTCCTCTCTCTTTTTAAGATAAGTAGTCAGGAGATTGATGTGCTTCATCTTGTCCACAATGTTTCCGCACCATGCACCGAAGCCTGTGACCGCTCCAAAGTAAAGGACAAATTCGGAGGCGGTGATCTCGTTGTTTACGATGAGGTAGATGAGGTAGCCATAGGCCAGCCCCTCTTTTACAAGAGTCATTAGCGAATCCACTGCCATACCGCGCCAGTAATTGAACTGCATTTTTCCCGTAAGCAGGAGACGACGGTGCACCACCTGTTTGTAGAGAAGCGCCAAAAACGGAGACATTCCGAAAAGACGCACATCTTTACCGTTTTCAAATACAGAGAACTCACTGGAAATGTAAGCAGATTTGTTGTCACAGGAGAGCCATTTCTGACAGTTGGCGGACTCCCATTTGTTGCACCTGAGCCCATAGAAGTAGCTCACAGCAGTGGCAAGAATGACCGAAAGAATGAGAATAAAGGAAACCTTTGAAAGCAGGCCGGTGTAGAACACAATACCAAGTACCGAAGAAAGGACCTCAGAGGTAGTGCTCATAAAATCCCAAGAAAATGTACCGTTGTCGGAGAACTGAACTATATTGTCCACGCCGTTCTCGTAGTCGTTGTTCTCGATCCTTGAGTAGTCTGCTCTTAAACCCCGTTCAAGGCATTGATTGACGAAAAACCTGTTGATCTTAACGATCCTTTTGTTACGAACAGTACCCAAAACAAACGAGACCGCAGTGATCAGAATGGTACATCCCCCGAGAATGGCAATGTGAAAAAGCAGGGACTCCAATCCGCTGTGGGTCTCAATGTCTTTAACTATGTAAGAAGGCAGGTAAATGGAAAGAACCGATGACGCAACTGTTAACGGTATTCCGAG
>JAILRC010000070.1 GCA_024698485.1 Lachnospiraceae bacterium
GGGGACAGTCTGCAACTGTATTTTGAAATGGAGCCGGAGATCATATATGCACCGGGGAGACGTTTGGTATATGAAAAAAGAATGGTGCGCATCCTGATACTTGACTGAAAATGGGACATAAAGTAAAATGTGTCTGCCGACGGGAGTGTGCGGCGCTATGAAAGCAGGCACAAAATGAAAGAAGATCTACATATACATACAAGCTTTTCCACGGATTCCAATGCCATAATGGAGGAATCGGTGGGAGCAGCCATAAAAAGAGGCCTTGACAGGATCGCCTTCACGGAACACTGGGATGAGGATTATCCCGATGAATACAGAGAGGATTTTCGACAGGCAGCGGGACCGGACCGGAAGAAGTATCATCCGGATTTCGATGAACGGCCTCTTTTTACTTTTGATATCGATGACTATTTTAAAGCACTGGAAAGGGTGAGAAGCCTTTACGGTGACAGGATAAAGATCCTGTCCGGCATAGAACTGGGACTTCGACCCCATCGTCCCGACATTTCGGAAAAATACAGGAAAGCCGTGGAAAAGTACCGCTTTGACGTGGTCCTGGGATCAACCCATCTTGTAAATGATGAGGAGCCCTACTATCCTGAGGCATGGTTCAAATACGGCGCAGATACCCTTATCGAAGAGTATTTTAAAAATATGCTGGAGAACGTAAGGGAATGTGATTTCTTTACATCCCTTTCACATATAGACTATGTGGTGCGTTACGTTCCGAAAGAACTTATAAACTGTCCGCTTCCCGAGTACTTCGGAAGGGTGTATGAAAAAAACGCCCGGGTGATAGACGAGATCTTAAAGATCATCATCAAAAGGGGACAGGCACTGGAAGTCAACACAAAGGGCGCATTTACGGACATCGGTCATGTTCATCCTTCGGATGAGATCATGAAGAGATACAGGGAACTGGGAGGAACAAAGCTTACCTACGGTTCCGATGCGCATTTTTCAGAAAAGGTGGGTGACGGCATCTATGGCATTTGACGGTATTACGGTTGCCTGTCTTACGGAAGAACTGAACAGGCGTATAAAGGGCGGAAGGATCTCGAAGATCGCCCAGCCGGAAAAAGATGAGATCTTACTTACGATAAAAGCGGAAGAGAATCTAAGGCTCCTGATATCGGCCAGTGCTTCTTTGCCCCTCATGTACATTACGGAGGAAAATAAGCCGAGCCCCATGACGGCGCCTGCTTTTTGCATGCTTCTGAGAAAGCATTTCAACAGCGCCAGAGTGGTGGACATCAGGCAGGGAGGCGGCAGCGGGCCAAGCCTTGAACGTACCGTTGATTTTACGGTGGAACATCTGGATGAGATGGGAGACCTTAAGATCAAACATCTCATTACCGAGATCATGGGAAAGTACAGTAACATAATCCTGTGTGATGATAATTACAAGATCCTGGACTCCATAAAAAGGGTAAATTCCTTTATGAGCTCTGTCAGGGAAGTGCTCCCCGGAAGAGACTATTTTTTGCCCGGAGCAGATGAAAGGGAAAATCCTCTGACAATGGCATATGAAGGATTTAAAGAGAAGGTTCTCTCCAAAAATCTTCCCGTTACAAAGGCGATCTATACCGGGCTCACGGGCATCAGTCCCATGATCGCGGAAGAGATGGCAAGGCGGGCGGGTATCGACGGAAGGATGCCTGCATGTGAACTTTCGGAGGACTTCGGACTTCATCTCTTCAAGTGCATTGAAAGGATCATGGATGATGTGAAGGCAGGGAATTTCACACCATTCATGCTGACGGAAAAGGGGGCTCCCACTGAATTCTCGGTGATACCGCTGACGGAATATGCGGGAGAAGATACGGAAAAGAAGGAATATGCTTCGGTTTCGTCCCTCCTTTATGATTTTTACGCTGAAAAAAACGCAGCTACCGCCATCAGACAGAAGTCTGCGGATCTTCGCAAGATCGTAAACACTGCCATTGAAAGGGAGGCAAAGAAACTTTCACTGCAGCGGAAGCAGATGGAAGATACGGAGAAAAGGGACAAGTACAAGGTCTACGGTGAACTTTTGACGGCCTACGGCTACTCGCAGCCTGCAGGCGAAAGATCGTTGAAGGCTTTTGACTATTATTCCGGAGAAGAGATAGCGATCCCTCTGGATCCCGAACTCACGCCCATACAGAATGCGAAAAAGTATTACGAAAAGTATTCAAAACTGAAGAGAACCTTTGAAGCTCTCAGTGTCTACATAGAAGAAACGAGATCGGCTCTTGAACATCTCAACAGTGTCGCACTTTCACTGGAGATTGCAGCCGATGAGAACGATCTGGCACAGATCAAGAAGGAACTTACGGACAGCGGATACATCAGGTTTCATGCCCAAAAAAACGGCAAGAATCAGGGAAAGACGAAGATCAAGAGTCAGCCCATGCACTTCGTTTCGCCGGAGGGGATACATTTTTATGTGGGAAAAAACAACACACAGAATGATGAACTCACCTTCGGCCTTGCGGGAAACAACGATTGGTGGTTCCATGCCAAGGGCTGTCCCGGATCCCATGTCATAATGCAGACGGGAAACGGGGAAGTGCCGGACAAGGCTTTTGAGTACGCGGGAGCCTTGGCGGCACATTATTCGAGTGCGGCGAAAAACGGAAAAGTTGAAGTGGATTATGTAAAGAAAAAGGAGATCAAAAAACCGGCAAATGCAAAACCGGGATTTGTCATCTATCATACCAACTATTCACTTGTTGCGACAACCGACATATCGGCTCTTTCCTTAATTTCTTGACTAAAGCCGGGAAAGGGCATATAATTATATGTTGGTTTCGGTTTTTTTACAGAAAGGATGTGTTTAATTATGACAAAAATAGATATAATCTCAGGATTTTTGGGAGCAGGAAAGACCACTCTCATTAAAAAGCTTCTTGACGGAGCTTTTAAAGGCGAAAAGGTGGTGCTGATCGAGAATGAATTCGGCGAGATCGGTATTGACGGAGGCTTCCTTAAGGATGCGGGAGTCGAGATCACAGAGATGAACTCCGGATGCATCTGCTGCTCACTTGTGGGCGATTTCGGCGAGGCTCTGCAGAAGGTGGTGGCTCAATTCCATCCCGACAGGATCATCATCGAGCCTTCGGGTGTCGGAAAACTCTCCGATGTCATCAAGGCGGTACAGAACGTGGAAGACAAACTGGACGGCGCTGGGCTTAATTCCTTCTCAACTGTTGTAGACAGCCAGAAGGCAAAGGTTTACATCAAGAATTTCGGCGAGTTCTTCAACAATCAGGTTGAAAGCGCAAAGACCATCGTTCTCAGCCGTACACAGAACCTTACGGATGCCAAGCTTGAAGAAGTTGTGGCTCTTCTTAAGGAGCACAATCCCAATGCTGCCATAATCACAACTCCCTGGGATACACTGGATCAGAGTGTCATCCTTGCAGCCATGGAGAAGAAAGAAAACTTTGCGGATGAACTTCTTGCAGAGATAAAGGAACATGCTCACGAAGATGATGACGATGAGTGCGACGATCCCGAGTGTGAGTGCCACCATCACCATGACGAGGATGATGAGGATGAACACGAGCATCATCACCATCATCACCACCATGATGAAGATGACGACGAGGATGAACATGAGCATCATCACCACCATGACGACGATGATGAAGAGGATGAGCATGAACATCATCACCACCATCATCACGACGGTGAAGAGTGCGACGATCCCGAGTGCGAATGTCATCACCATCATCATCACCACCATCACCACGGTCACGATGCGGATGAAGTCTTCACAAGCTGGGGCAAGGAAACTCCTCATAAGTACGATAAGGCAGCTCTTGAGGAGATACTCAAGAAGCTTGCATTTACCGAGGAATTCGGTAAGATCCTTCGTGCAAAGGGCATGGTAATGGGAACGGACGGAACATGGATCTACTTCGATCTTGTTCCCGAAGAATATGAACTCAGAGACGGTCAGCCGGATTACACAGGAAAACTCTGCGTCATCGGTTCGGACCTTAAGGAAGATAAGTTGGAAGAGGTTTTTAGATAATGTCAGCACCTGTATTTTTGATCCTTGGTTTCTTGGACGCAGGAAAAACAACATTTATACGTGACACCCTCATGGACGACGACTTCACGGAAGGAAAGAGTACATTGCTCATTGTCTGCGAAGAGGGCGAAGTGGAGTATGATGAGACGGAACTTGCAAAACGCAAGGTTACGATCGTGCATGTGGAGAATGAAGAGGATTTCAGACCCACATTCATGATGGATTGTGTTAAAAATTTCAAGGCAGACAGGGTCATGATCGAGTGGAACGGAACCTGGAGCGTTTCAAGGATCCTTGAACAGGGCTTCCCCAGACGCTGGGAACTTGCTCAGATCATCACCATTGCGGATGCATCCACTTTTGAGACCTATATGGCCAATATGCGCCAGATGATGAATGAAGCCGTTCAGTTCTCGGAACTTGTTATCTTCAACAAGTGCAACGCGTCCACCAAGAGAAACACATTGAGAAAACTGGTGAGAACCCTGAACCGTAAGGCTCAGTGCGTCTTTGAAGCAGCCGAGGGTGAAGAATCCGGCTATGACGACGAGATCGAGCTTCCTTACGATATGAATGCGGACATCATCGAGATCCCCGATGACGATTATGGCATATTCTATCTCGATGCCATGGACAATCTTAAGAACTATGTGGGCAAGAAGGTGAGATTCCTTGCCATGGTATACAGAGGCAAAGAGACTCCCAAGGGCACTTTTGTACCCGGAAGATTTGCCATGACCTGCTGCGCTGCAGACATCGCCTTCATCGGATTCCTTTGCTACGGGGATGCGGTTGCCTACAAGACCCGTGACTGGGTCTATGTCACATGTGAGGTTCAGTCCAAGTACCTTCCGGAATATGAAGGGGAAGGACCTGTTTATAAGCTGTTAAAGGTTGAACCCGCCAAAAAGCCGGAAGATCATGTGATCACAATGAATTAAAGGGGTAATCATGGTTCTTCAGATCAATCTTGATGATAAAGAAAAATTGAATCTGATCGGAAAGGCCCTGGCCAGCGATGTCAGGATAGACATTCTGAGGCTTCTTTCCGATAAAAGCTTTAACGTAAATGAAATTGCCGACAAACTGGATATTCCTGCCAGCTCGGCGGCTATGCATGTAAGAGCGCTGGAAGAAGCGGGCCTCATTAAATGTGACCTTGTACCTGCGGTCCGGGGTTCCATGAAACTTTGCAAAAAAGCTGTCAACGGTATTGAGATCGTTACGGAGTCTGCCATCGGAGCCGATAGTGTGGAGATCATCAATATGCCCATCGGCGCTTATGTGGATTACTCCGTTCATCCTACCTGCGGGCTTGCTGGAGATAAAGGCCCCATAGGGCAGGAAGATGAGCCCGGAAGCTTCTATCATCAGGATCGAGGCAATGCCAGACTTTTGTGGTTCGGCGGAACGGGTTATATTGAATACCGTTTTCCGAATTATTCGTTTAAGGAAACGGATGCGAAGAGAGTCGAGATCTCCATGGAAATCTGTTCAGAAGATCATGAGTTCAATCTGAACTATCCCTCGGACATCACTTTGTGGCTCAACGGAAAAAATGCAGGCGTCTGGACCTGTCCTTCGGATTTCGGAGGCAGAAGAGGCATGTGGAATCCCGGATGGTGGCCGGACAAGAACACCCAGTACGGCATCCTTAAAACCTGGTCCATTCGCGAAGACGGCTGTTATCTCGACGGAGAGAAGGTTTCGGACCTTACCTTAAGAGATTTTAAGATCACGGAAGAAAATTTTCTTTCGGTGAAGATCGGTGTTGCCGAAAATGCTGTACATAAAGGCGGAATGAATCTCTTCGGAGAGGGTTTCGGCGATTATGCCCAGGGGATCAGAATGGCTATCTACAAGAAACAGAAGGAAACTGAAGAATAACACCAAGGAGAAAACCCATGATAAAAAGTATGACCGGCTTCGGACGCTGCGAGATAGAAGAGGGCGGACGAAAGATCGCCGTAGAGATGAAGTCCGTTAACCACAGATACAGCGAAGTAACGATCAAAATGCCCAAAAAGCTGAACTTTTTCGAGGCTGCCATAAGAGGCGTTTTGAAAGAGTACATAAGCCGAGGCAAAGTGGATGTTTTCATTTCCTATGAAGACACCGGCGAAGCTTCGGGCTGCGTAAAGTACAGCAACGAGATTGCAAGAGAGTACATAGAATATTTCAATCGCATATCCGATGAATTCGGTCTTGCAAATGAGCTTAATGCTGCAGTGATCGCAAGAATGCCCGAGGTACTCACTTTTGAAGAAAAGGAAGTGGATGAAGAGGGACTTTGGAAACTCCTTGAAACCGCTTTAAGAGGCTGTCTTGAAAAGTTTGTTGAAACAAGGATAGCGGAAGGCGAAAAACTCAAGGAAGATCTTCTCGGAAAACTTGACGGCATCGAGGAAATGGTTAAAAAGATAGAGACCAGAAGCCCCGAGATCGTAAAAGAATACAGAGACAGGATCCTTGCAAAGGTTAAGGAACTTCTTGGAGACACAAGCGTTTCGGAACAGGTGCTTGCCACAGAACTTATCGTTTTTGCGGACAAGATCTGCACCGACGAGGAGATGGTGAGACTCAAAGCTCATGTTTCCAATATGCGTGACACTCTGAATTCGGGCAAAGATGTGGGAAGAAAACTGGATTTCGTTGCTCAGGAAATGAACAGGGAAGCCAACACAACCCTTTCCAAGGCAAACGACATCGAGGTTTCCAACATAGCCATTGAATTAAAGACGGAAATAGAGAAGATCAGAGAACAGATACAAAACATCGAATAGTTTTAAAATATTTTATTCGAATATATTGACAACCCGTGCTATAATATTATGCAGTCGGAAAAAAGAAAGGAAAAAAGAAATGATCCATCCCTCTTATGCAGAATTAACACAGAGAATCAACGATAACGCAGAAGGCGAGCAGGCAGTTGTAAACAGCCGTTACTCCATCTGCATTGCTACCGCAAAGCGCGCAAGACAGCTCATCGACGGAGCAGAACCCCTTGTCATCCCCAAGTGCGACAAACCTCTTTCCATCGCAGTTCAGGAACTCTATGAAGGCAAGGTTCACATTCTCCCCAATGAAGAGATCGAAAAATGATCCTGAAAAAATCTTGAACTTTCGTCTGACACTATTGACAAAAAAGTAACAACATGGTTAAATAGCAGGCGGGTCATGAACGGTGCGTCATTTGAACGTACAATGGTTCATAAAAATGAAATTAGGCGGTATCTCACGGATCTCCGCTTAAAAATATGCCGATTTGGCACAACAAACACGCGGATCCAGCGTGAAAACAGGAGGAAACATATATGGCAGTTAAAGTTGCAATCAATGGTTTTGGTCGTATCGGACGTCTTGCTTTCAGACAGATGTTCGGAGCAGA
>JAILRC010000056.1 GCA_024698485.1 Lachnospiraceae bacterium
AAATGAATGAATTTAACGAGGCCGTTCGCGATGCTTTTTCGGAAGCCGGCGATATTGTCATAAAGCCTATGATGGGCGGATATCTGGTTTACTTTAACGGGAAGCTCATAGGCGACATTTGCGGCAATGAACTGTTTTTAAAGAGAACCCCCACATCGGACAGGTTACTTGCGGAGTCCGAACTGCGCTATCCGTATGAAGAGTCGAAGACACTGATGCATGTATTTGACTGTTTTGATGACAGGGCGTTGATCAGGGAACTTCTGGAAGGCATGTATGCTGAGTTGCCGGAAAAGAAGGTGAAGAAAGCAAAATGAGAAAAAAGGGAGAATGAATAGAAAAAATGAATCTGAACAAGATGATATCAAAAGTGGGCTCGGCGATCGTAACCGTGACGGTATTTTTATTCGCGGTATTTCTGATAATTAACTTTACTATGGGCAGCTTCTTTGTATGCCTTATCCTGCCGGTAGGGTTTATCATGATGACGGCGGGGCTGCACAACGAGTGCGAAAGCGGGCGCAAAGTCGCCGCAGATACGGGTTTGATCCTTGCGGCCGTGTACGGAACGTTCATTATGCTCGTCTATTTTTCGCAGCTGACTACGGTGAACAACGAACAGTTGAATGAGCAGGCGACAAAACTGTTAAAGTTTGATAATCACGGGCTGATCTTTAACTACGACCTGCTTGGCTACGGCGTGATGGCACTTTCAACCTTCTTCACGGGACTTTCGATGAAGCCGGAAAATAAGAATGATAAGTGGCTCAGAGCATTGCTGATGATACATGGAGTGTTCTACTTCAGCTGTACGTTTATGCCCATCACCGGTATATTCGCGAGGATGTCATCCGGCGGCGACGGGATCGGCGGAAGGCTTGCTCTTGTTGTGTGGTGCGTATATTTTCTGCCCGTCGGAATACTTTCGTTTCTGCATTTCAGGGGGGAAAGAAGTTAGTTTGAATTCATGATTTTTGGGAGCATAAGGATATGAGCAAAAGAATACATTTGATCGGCATGATCGACGAGATCCTATACTTTCTGGCTGTTGCCTTTTTTCTGGTCAGCAGGACTGAAACAGCCCTGACGATCTGGGAATTGATGACTGTGGTGAGCGGACCGATAGTGTTTTGGTACTGTCAGAATTAAGCCACAGGCTTGCATGCTCCGACCTGAATTGCAGGGCAATGCAGGTGTTTATGGGATGCACATGCGCGCTGACGGGTGCAGCGCATATTGTAAACATTTCGGTTACAAGAAGGCTTATAAGCGAAGGCGTGGAGGTTCCGCTTTACTTTCAGATAGGACAATGGCCATCGGTGGAAATGGCTGTGGATTATCTTGCGTGGGGCTTTTTTATGGGCTTGGCGTTTATATGCTTGGCCCTTCCCATTGCATCACCCGATAAAGCTGCACGGCATATGAAGGTGATCTCGCTGATATGCGGCATCCTGTGCCTTACAGGCTTTATCGGAGCGTTGTTCATCAACGAGAACATTTGGTACCTGGCTCCGCTGGGATATGGATTTGGGCTGCTGGTGCTGTGTATTATGAATTTACGTTTAAAATCTTAAAAATGGATGAGGTGGTTATTGAGGATCTTTTGGGCGGAGTTCTGCTGTATGCAATTGAGAAGACGAATAATCTAAAGAAGGAAAAAGAGGTTCGTGAAGTTAGGGAGTATGCCAAGCAGTTTGATCTTAAAAAATATGGACATTTGACATTAATCCCTGGGTATACGGCTAACGGTATATTTGATGACGCAATCATAAGACCTGGGTTTACAGTTGTTAAACGCTCGGGAACTATCATTGATGTGATCAAAGCGGATATTCTTGAAATGAAAAGAGATATTAATACGTCAGGAACGGTGAATGTTGTTATTCCGTTTAATACTGCTTTCGATACAAAATTTGAAGAAAAAATAGGGGAGAAAACCTATCCTATCGTTTCTATAAATACACTTCATGGTGAGTGGCTGGAGTATGTGACTGAAAAAAGGCTCAGAATGAATGAAATTGATGTCAAGATAGCCGCCAGTTTAAAACATAACGGATTTAAGAAATGTGCAACCAGAATATGCCCGGTCGGTAAGCAGGATGTCTTTCCGATAGCAAGTTTAGCTGTTGTAAAAGTCGATAAGATGAATTTTTATCTTGTTGCAATATCGGACTTTGACGAAAAGAACAAGGCGTGCAGTAACAGAGAACATGTAGAAAAATCAATCTTAAGCGTATTGGACTTTTATGATGCAAATGGTCAGGGGGATGATCTGTATATTCCTTTGATCGGTTCCGGTAGGTCAAGAAGCGGAATGACTGCAAAAGAGTCATATGACTTGATTGTTGGAATCCTTAAAGAAAGGCAAAATGCAATATACGGAAGGGTGCATGTTGTTATTCATCCAACGCAGTATGATGAAATAAACAATAGTGATCAATAAAGTTGATCGCAGGGCAAAAGTATAGGAGGCCATATGGCAGTATCAGAAAAAGAAATAAGTAAATTTATAAGTTTAATCCTGCGTCATAAACCTGAAACAGTGGGAATTTCATTAGATGAACACGGGTGGGCTGATGTAAAGGAATTGATCGCTGGGGTGAATAAGCAATACCCGCTTGACGAAGAGTTGTTAAAAAAAATAGTTGCTGAAGATGAAAAGCAAAGATATTCCTTCAGCGAGGATGGAAGACTTATTCGTGCCAATCAAGGGCATTCAATACCTGTGGATGTGGAACTGAAGAAGTGTACGCCGCCTGATGTTCTATGGCACGGTACAGGCAAAAAATATGTGAATTCAATTGATGAACAGGGATTACTGCCAAAGTCGAGGTTATATGTGCATTTATCTGCTGATCCTGAAACGGCACGTAAGGTGGGAAAGCGTCATGGAACTCCCGTTGTATATGAGATTGACACAAAGGAAATGGTAAATGACGGTTTTGATTTTTTCATTTCCGTTAACGGGGTGTGGCTAACAAAGAGCGTACCTGTAAAATATCTTAGAAAATCGGAGGAGCAATAACATGTATTACAGAACCCAGGATTTCGACAGGATATGATTCGTGGATTTGGGATACCTGGGGAATAACTGATGCTATCATGACTGCAAATGGCGAATGAAGATATGATTTAGTAATCTCTGCTAAGAAAGTCGAAACGGAGGCTGTAGAACGTTATTTTTCGGGACAGCATGGATAGTACAAGGAGAGTAACATAAATGATAAGACAAGTCAAACAGCGGGATAGAGAAGCGTGGTATACCCTGGACAAGCATCTGCCGGACGCGGTGTTTGACGAGAAAGTAAGGTGCGGGCAGGGATATGTATGCATTGAAGGCGAAAAGATCATCGGAGTGCTCAGATTCAATTTGTTTTGGGACAACACGCCGTTTTGCACAATGCTGTTCATAGATAGCGATCATCGCCAAAAAGGATACGGAAAACTGCTGATGGAGCGGTGGGAGCGGGATATGCGAGCCCAAGGGTACGGGATGTTGATGACATCCACTCAGGTCGATGAGGAGGCACAACACTTCTATCGCAAGCTGGGATATAAGGACTGCGGCGGATTTGTGGTGGATGTTCCGGGATATGAACAGCCGATGGAGATGATCATGATTAAGGGATTGTGAGAGACTTCGGATGAATTGCTATCATAGTATCAATTACGTGACAAAAATCGTTAAAAATGCTATAATAGTAGCAAAAAAGGAGCCGCTATGCAATATATATTAGACACGCCATCCGACATTGCTGTTCAGATGTCGCAAAAATTGAAAGCCATAAGAAAAAGAAGAAAAATAACGCAAAAGCAAATGGCTGCAAGAAGTAACGTGAGTTATGCAACCCTCAGAAAATTTGAAAAAACCGGGCAGATTTCCCTGGAATCATTTATTAAGATCTCTATGGAACTTGGTCTGACGGATGAATTGAAAAATCTGTTTTCAACTCCTGTGTACAAAAGTATTGAAGAGGTCATAAATGAGCAAAAGTGCTAACACTTCGGGTGTGAACTGTACAACACGGTGACGGATGACAATGGAGTGACGAGGTACAGTTTGCGGTATGTGGGAAAATGAGGGGAGGAGAGGTATGGCGAAGATGACGTTGAATGGATTTTCGAACGAAATAACAGAGCAGGAAGCTTTAGAACTTGAGGCCGCGGAAAAAATGGCACCTTTGTTTGATGAAGATAGCCCGGCCTTGACTTTGGATCAGCTTAGGCAGTTCAAAAGGATCAATCATCAGAATAGAACTAAGCATTGCAATTGATGATTAAAAATGTTGACAGAAGGGATTTAACGTCCCTTCTGTCCTTTAATTTTGCGTATTCTCTTTCTCCAGCAGATACTTTTTATATGCCTTCCTTGCATCGATGTGGAAGTCCCTGAAAAACAGGACGATCCAGATGATATATGCGGGAATGAAAGCGTAGGTGGTGAGGAGCCAACATGCCACAGCGCCGGCGGCCATGACCGCGGTCCAGATGAAGCAGCTGTTCCGCATGTCTCTTGATATGCGGGCTTTGTCGTACAGCTCCTGTTCTGCCTTGGGGAGCATGTTGAAGCCGGATAGATATTTCGCGGCGCGATCTTTAAGCAAGGCAAAAAATATGCCTAGTGCGGCAAAAGCGATGACAAGTACAGCACACAGCCAAAAGCCTATGTTCATGGGAAACCTCCTTTGAAATTTTGTTGGTTGTTATGGTTTCAATCTATCATTTCTTACAGGATAATTCAAGGCATTTGAGTCACTTCAAAATAGATTGAAGTGACTTTGAAGTTATATTGAAGTTGACTTTGAAGTGACTTTGAAGTTGACTTTGAAGTGACTTTGAAGTAAAATTGAAGTTGTAATGAAGCGCTTATATTTATGGGAGATCATCGGTAGCTGGGACAAGGTTTTCGGAGGATACATATGTTTTTGGAAGAATTGATAGACAAAACTCAATTTGAGAATACAGCCATTGAGTGCAAGAGTATACTAAACAGGGGCGATGTGGTTGGATGGTTAAAATCCATAGCCGGTTTTGCAAATGCGGAGGGTGGAGATTTTTATATCGGTGTTGAGGATAAAACAAACAAATTGATAGGCTTTGAAAGAAAAGCTGCGGACAATGAGAGAAATTATTTTAATAATCAGGTCAACGAGCATTTGACCCCCAGACCTCGTATGAGTATTTCGTTTTTGTCCTATTCCATAAGGGACGCAGAGCGGTATGTCATAAAAGTACACGTAGATGAATCTGAGATCAAACCTGTAATTCTGAAATATGATAATGTTCCTTCGATCTTTATGCGGCGGGATGGCTTTACAAACGGTGCAACGTATGAAGAGATCATAGAAATGAGCATCAAGAGCAAGCACACCCAGTATGATGTGCAAACATCCGATGTAAAGTATAAGTGGGATGACTTCAGAAAGTTAAGGGATTTTTACAAGAAGCACAATGCCGGAAAAGAATTAAAAGAAAAGGCACTTCTGTCTATGGGATTTGTGAATGAAGAAGGATTTCTGGCTAACGGAGCTGTCTTATTTTCGGATAAATATAATGAGAAAAAAACGGAGGTAGTGTGTTCTGTTTTTTCGGGCTTCAATAAAGGAAGCAAACGTATCGTTACAGTAAACAGGTATAATGGAAATATAACTGATACGATAGAGTATATGCTGGATTTTGTAAAGCTGCGGATGAATCACTCGATGATAAAACTAAGTGATGAAAGGCGGAATGTGGATGCCTATCCGGAAAGGGCTTTGTTTGAAGGGGTGATCAATTCGGTTGCCCATCGTGATTATTATCTGGATGGGACACAGATCCAGGTTGATATGTTTAAGGACAGGCTCGAGATCTCGTCACCCGGCAGTTTTTATCGTGGAGAGAAGTTCGGGAAAACATATGATCTGTCGGGTATTATTTCAAAGAGACGAAATGAACTTATTTCAAATGTTCTTGTTGCGTGCAGTGTTATGGAGGCTGCAGGAAGCGGATTTGATAAGATAACAGAGGAATATGCGCAGGCAGATGAAAGGCATAAGCCCTATATCTATTCCTCGTCAGATCATTTTACGTTGGTGCTTCCGGATCTTACATATGAGAATGGGGTAGAGGAAGAAAGTTTGCCTGAGCTCTTATATGCACCTGTCCCCAATGGTACCGAACACGATGATAAAGTGTTGTCATATTGCTATTACAGGGCTCACAAAGCGGCGGAAATTGCCGGACATATTGGCGTGAGTGACTCAACGTTCTTCAGGAAACAAATATTAGAGAACCTTGAAGAAAACGGATACCTGATAAAAAGCAAAGTATCAAGGGCAGCATATTACAAGACAAATCCGGAGACTGTTGAGATAAAATGACAGATACGCTGGATTTTATTCAAATCAATTTTATTCAAATCCATTTTAATAAAATCAATTTGAATAAAAATAATCTGAGTATGAGATGATTGATATGGTTGGTGGCAGAAAACGCAGAGACTTTAGGGAGGCATTTTATGAATTATAAAGCAGTGATAATTTTTATTTTCTTATTGGTCGAGATGTATCGGCTGTTTCTCTCGATCCTCAATCTGAGGTCGGAGAAGAATCCGATACCTGAGAATGTGGCGGATGTATATGACAAGGAAACCTACGAAAAATGGCGTGCATATCACGCAGAGAAGACTGCCTTCGGAGTGATCGGCTCCACGGTGTCGTTCCTGGTGAGCATTCTGCTGCTGGTCTTTAATGCATATGCAGGCTTTGCGAGGCTGTTCCCGGAGGAACTGTTTTGGCAGACCTTCGCGGTTGTCCTACTGGCTTCGCTGACAGCGCTGGCAGACATTCCATTCACATGGCATGACACCATGGTCATCGAGCAGAGATACGGATTTAACAAGTCAACGGCGAAAACCTTCTGGGCAGACCAGATCAAGACCTTTCTGATCTCGCTGGTGATCATGACAGGTATCGCTTCGCTCCTCTTCGGAATACACAAAGCCCTGGGAGACTGGCTGGTGCCTGCATTTGCCGGCATCATGACATTGTTCCTGCTGCTGTTTTCGTTCCTCTACCCATTCTTCAGTAAGATATTTAACAAGTTCACGCCTCTGGAGGAGGGTGAGTTAAAGGACAGGCTGACGGGGCTTCTCACGAAGAACGGCTATACTGTCCGGGCGATAAATGTCATGGACGCTTCGCGCCGCAGCACCAAGACAAATGCCTACTTCACGGGCTTCGGCAAAATGAAGACCATCGTTCTTTACGATACGCTGGTGGAGGCTATGACACCCGACGAGATCTGCGCGGTGTTTGCTCATGAATTGGGGCACGGCCTGCACAAGGACACATTGAAGAATCAGATCCTCACTTTCGTTCAGATGGTTCTGATCGCCCTGTTCGCATGGTTCACGCTCCGTACCGAGAGCATATTCACAGACTTTGGCTTTGAAGGCATTAACTACGGATTTGCGCTCATAGTGATCATGACCGTGGAATTCCCTTTCATTTCGCCGCTGTTCGGCCTGCTGGTCAATTTCTTTTCCAGGAAGGCAGAGTACTCCGCAGACGCTCATGCAGTAAAGGAAGGCTACGGCGAACATTTGATCACAGCGTTGAAGACGTTGGCAAAGGAGAACTATTCAAACCTTGCACCTTCTCCGTTGGTAGTTAAGCTGGAGTATTCCCACCCCACGTTGAGTCAGCGCATAACAGCAATTGAGAAACTTAAGGGATAATAGATGTGACACACGAAGGTGGCCCCCGGGACGGGGGGCCACCTTATTTTCTGAAAACCTTGACATGTCACACACAAATGTTTACACTATTTTATGGCTTTAGCAGATCATTGCGGGGAAGCACAAATTACGGTAGGAAAGGTAGAAGGGTATGAAACAAAGAAGTGAGCAATTCAAAAGCAACAAATCGGTTTTTATCGTGTGGGCCATGGAGGTAGTGCTCCTGATGGGAGGCTTCTTTTTTGAAGTTATAAAGGGTAACCACGATATTAAATGGTATCTTAGGTTCCTGTTGGTCATGGCGATCACGTTTGCACCGGGTATGATCGAGTTTATCAGGACAAAAGGCGAAAGCATGATATTCAAGTATCTGATCGCTGTGTGCTATCCCATTTTCTGTGTATACTGTCAGTTCTACGCGACAACCAGCATAGCTGCACTCTACCTGTATCCCGTGTTCGTTCTTTTGATCCTATATCTGGATGAACGTGTGCTGTTGATGGCGTCAGGCCTTGAGCTGCTGGGCGGGGCCATCGTTCTGATCTTAAAACTCAGGGCTGCGGGAGCAGATACTGCGAAATACATTACCGAATACGAAGTCATATTTGCCTGCCTTATTCTTGCTACCGGGGCCATCATTGTAGGTATCAGGGTTATCCGCGGCAACAACAAGGCGAAACTGGATATGGTTGAAAAACTTTCCGACGAGGCGGAGGAAAAGAGCCGCCAGATCCTTTCAGCCAGTGAAGCTGCCGAACAGAGAATGCAGGGCATAGAAAACGCTGCCGGCGATAATGCCAACAGCATGAAGAGCATGGCACAGACCATAAACGACATCAGCAGCGCCATTTCGAACATTGCCGACAATGTTCAGGACGAAGCAAATGCAATGAGCGTTGCCAACAAGAAAATGGGCGTCATCAAGAACAACACGGAAGAGCTGGCAAAGACCATCCTTCTTGTACAGGAAAGCAACGATGAGAACTCCAAGAAGGTTTCCCTTATCAATTCTCAGGCAGGCGAACTTCTTGAAAAATCAGGGATTACGAAGCAGAAGGTGGATGATGTGCGTGAACTTGCCACTAAGGTGACCGAGGTCATCGGAGTGATCCGCCAGATCTCAGGAAAAACAAATCTTCTCGCTCTCAATGCCTCCATAGAAGCGGCAAGAGCCGGCGAAGCAGGCAAGGGCTTTGCTGTGGTTGCGGAAGAGATACGTGCCCTGGCAGAGAGTACAAACAAGTCGGTAGTGGAGATCGAAGACAGCATCACAAAACTCAACGAGTCCTGCGACATCGCTTCCTCCAGCATGGATGAAAGCGTTGTGGCCATCAATGCTCAGACCGACAGCATCACCGAGATCGATGCGGCTATCCGTGAAGAAGCTGAGGCTATGAAGCATATTTCCGATGAGATCGGATCCATCAATTCCGAGATCATGGCAGTGGCTACCGCAAACGATAATATCACTGAGCAGACCAACAATATTTCAGCGGTTACCGAAGAGATCACCGCAAGCGCCGAAAGCGCCGCAACAATGAGCAATGACGTCAAGAAGATGAGCGAGAGCATTCTGGATGACATCAAGGCCACAAATGTTGAACTTGAAAAAATAAAGCATATTTAATCTTGTTTTTGCCCCCCGGGATGGGGTTAGAGGTCCATTTTTCGAAAGAAAATTGACCTCTAACCCCATCCCGGGGGGCAAAAAATATGTTGACAAAATTTAGGTAATATATTACCATAACAATATGGGTAATATATTACTTTTTTTAGGAGAACCTATGAATTACGATGAAATGATGGAAATGGCGCAGGCAGTCTCGAAGTCATATGATATCTCCGACATAAAGTACACCGATCCTATAGTGGAGTATCTTGAAGGGGAGAAAAAATGAAGCGAGCGATAAAGATAATGCTGGGTGTGGCAGTGGCGTTTGTGTTGCTCATAGTTATTGTTTGCAGCGTTGTGGTGACCGGAATGAGCAGTCAGGTGAAAGCCTTTGACACAACACCGGTGGATGCAATTTCGAAAGCGACCTTTTCAAGTGCGGTCATAAAAGATGCCATAAGGAAGGCACTGAGAAATGGACGTAAAATGAAATAGTTCTGCTGTACAAAATGCATTTTTAAATTCTACCATTCGTATGTCCGCGCGCCCTATCCGAGATAGATTTTACCCTCGCACAAGTTAATATTTACTTTTTCATCTTGTCCGTCAAAAACCACATTTTATGGTTCAAAAGTCTAAAAGATGCTTTTGAACCATAATTTTTCGCCCATTTTTATATGTAAAAGGGTAATTTGTAAAGAAGCAACATATATAATATGCGTTACATGAGAAAAAGTACAGAAAATATAGCACGAAGGCATGAAGAAGCCCCAAAAAGTTTGACTTAAAACCATGAAAATATGACTTTAGGTCAAAAAAACGTCATTTTTTATAAAGTTGATTTCCGTCGGTATTATGCTAGTATGGAATATGCACTTGGAAGCCCACTTTGGGCTTCGTTTTATTTATGACACCGGGGAGGACCGCTGAGAAGCAGGGGAGGGACCCCGGTGTATAACGATTAAACGTTAAGTGCAAAAATTTCACCCTCGTTTGACAAGAAGATGCAAAAGTCGCATACTGTGCTTATAGGAAATATTGAAGGATGGAATTCAGGATATATGGATAAAATTGAACTTATAGAACCAAGCCTTGAATATGGTGATGACATATGGGCATTCAGGGCTGAAATATTAGAAAAAGATGCCGTTAATGAGGATCAGTTTGCAGGCTGTATGTCATTGGATAAATGCGCATCTGCGGCGGAATGGATAAATATATGCAAGCTTCGGAAAAGTGAGGAAACTTGCAGAGAAGTGGGAACAACCGTTCCTTCGGACATGTATCTGGCAATCAGAGAAAGCGATGGACGGCTGGTGGGGATCATCGACCTGAGACATCACATAGATCATCCCATTCTAGGCACATGGGGAGGACATTGCGGTTATTCCGTGCGTCCTTCGGAGCGTGGCAAGGGATATGCAAAGGAAATGCTGAGACTGAACATTCGAAATGCAAAAAGTCTGGGGATTGAGAAGATGCTGGTCACTTGTGATTCAGCCAATATCGCGAGCGAGAAGACCATTATCGGAAATGGCGGAGTGTTTGAACGCACGATAGACGTTGACGGCACGGAAATGAAAAGATATTGGATAGATTGCCGGACAGAAGAATAATGGACCCCCGGGACGGGGTTAGGGGTTTGTTTTGAAGATAGAAAATCCATATGGATATAGACAAAATAGAGAGGCAATATAATGGATAAACATATACATCTTGAGTCGGTGGATCCGGAAAACTGGAGGACGCGGTTTGAACTGACCGAAGAGCAGGAGCATTTTGTGGCGAAGCCTGCAGTGATACTTGCTCGTGCGTGGGCATTCAGAGATTATGGAAGCAAGGCTTTTATCATATATGTGGATGAAACGCCCGTGGGAATGGCTTTGTATTACGGAATAGATGATCCTGCGGGCTACTGTTTCAGCGAGTTCTTCATTGATAGAAGATATCAGGGCAAGGGATACGGAAAAGAAGCCGCAGGTCGGATTCTTGATATGATGAAGGCCGAAAGAAAGTTCGATAAAGTGTGGCTCTGCTATATAGAGGGCAATGAAGCGGCCAGGAAAATGTACGAAGGACTCGGATTCAGAGACACCGGAGAGCCTGACGGTGATGAGATCATCATGGTGAAAGATATATAAACTGTTTTGGCACCCTCGGGGATATATCCGCGGGGGTGCCTTTTAATGATTTCATTGCCCTTGCAATTATAACCATATTGCGTTATAATTTTGCCGGAGGACTGGGGATATGAACGATAATTTCAAGCAGACGGTTTTGGAATCGAATAAATCTTTATATGAGATATCCGCGGGGTCAGGCGTGCCCTACACCACAATAAATCAATTGTTCAACGGCAAACGTGATATCAACAAGATTGCTGCGGAAACTGCTTCAAAACTTGCACTGTTCTTTGATAAGAGCATATATGACATTCTTAACGATATCGATTACATCGAAGGCATACAGGGAAACATAGGACATATCCGATATTTGTGGGGAAGTGATGAACAGGGGACTTTTCTTGAAATCCTACCACCCGGAGAAACACCTTATAAACAGTACATCGAAAAACGTTCAAATGGAAAGGAACTGTATAAATATCGCGCGTTGATAGCAAAAATGGAATGCGAAGAGGCAAAGAACAGATCGGAACTCAAAAAGGCTTCTGAAAAGCTGAAGGCGAGGTAGAAAATGGCTGATCTCATATATATACTGAAACATAAAGATAAGGATGCCGCACTGATAAAACTGACCGATAAGGGAGATATGGTAAGTTACGAACCGATCGACTTATCTTTGACTCCGTATCTGGGGACTGCTGATGCGGCAAAAATAAGAAGATGGTGGAAGACAAGAGGTATACCGTTAACAAGAAGATCTTTAAACGCTTTTTTGGCAGAACACGGGATAAAGTCATCAGAGGAATACCTGATCAAGAATCTTGCTTTATCCATGACGGATTCGTACTGGATAGCACCTTTGGATTCGAATCTCAGATGGAGTGATGTTAATCTCAGGGTGATACTTAAAGGCGGATATGCGCCAATTGCCCTGCATAATGTGTCATCATATGACCCTAACGCCACTTTGAGCGGAAATATGAATAAATACTGGGAAATCTCGGGAAACGAAGCAGTGCTGGTAAAAGAGGCAAGGGAATACTATGGCTTGCAGGCGTTGAACGAGCAGTTTGCTACGATGATAAACGACAACCAGGCTCCCGACGTCCCTTATGTAAAGTATCGGGCATATAAGGTGGATGACGGTTTTGACGTTAAATGTAAATGTTTTGTGGAGCAGGATCAGGACCTTGTTCCTGCACTGGAAATAGTGGATAGCAAGAAAAACGCAAACGATGTGTCTCTCTATGATCATTATATCGAGACATGTGTACAGAATGGGATTGCTGAAGACGAGATCACTCGTTTTATGGATTATCAGACCGCTCTTGATTTTGTTATAAGCAACACAGACGAACATCTATTAAACTTCGGTGTAAAACGCGATTCTGAAACGCTGCGTTTAGTAGCCCCGGCGCCGATATATGACAACGGGAACAGTATGTTTTACAGCGAGAACAGGATCTACTCCCGCGTTGAAATGCTTGGAAGAAGGATAACAGGGGTTTATGAACGTGAAGAAAAAATGCTTGCCCACATAAAAGACAGGATGATCCTTAAGGAATCATTGCTGCCTTCACCGGAAGATGTTCGAGACTTCTACGCGCAGGCTGATATGCCCGAGAAGAAACTCGATATGATCGTGAAAAACTATGAAACGAAGGTTCAGCTTTTTCATGACTTCCAGTGCGGAAAAACAATATCGCTTTATCATGAAAAGCAGTGAGGAGGCTCCACTCAGGACGGAGTATATCAATACAACAATCAATGATGAGGTATCAGTACATGAACGATTTAACTGACAATGGTAAGGAAAACGAAGAACTGTCTTTAGACGAACTTTTTGAAGAATGGTTAGATTCGGCGTTATGTCAAAACATTCCGGATGATGTTATTGCGTTTAACTTTAACCTGTATGAAGATACAGGAAGCAAATGGTCAATAGAAATTGTGGGAACATCGTCGTTTGATGAGAGTGATGAAGATTGGGCGTGCGATGAAGTAACAGATTTTAACACAAGGGGAAACCCGTTACAGTGGCAAGAAGATACATCGTGGGAAGATGTGCTATCCAAGGCGGAAGATATGCTTATCAAATATCTTGAAACAGGAAAGAATGCATACAAATTAAAACACGCTGAAGCGGTAGCATGCGGATTTGTTGATGGAAGCCTTGAAATTGTATATAAAAGATGATAAGAGCGGGGTATCCGGTGACGGGCTCCGCTCCTAATGATAAAATGAAATATTTCTGTTGTTAAAGTTACCATCCCCGCCTGTCTTCCACGGGGAGGTCGTAATATGCCTTAACATAATCAAGTAGAGTGATGCTTTCCGGATGCGCAGCTTCCCATTCGGGAGTTACAAAGTTATTAAGTTCGGAACATAGACGACCGCGATACACATAAAAGTAACGACAAAAGATACGTTGTTCTTTTATATCCTTAACCATGATATTATTTACGGGTGTGCAGGCGTATGAATGAGTCCTGTCGCTTTCTAAAAATGCGATAGGCTCGCCTAAGTTTTCTATAACCCAGATCGTGTGTTGCTCCGGTGAAAAATGAGGGACATATTTTTCAACAGTCCACAAGAAACTAGAAAGCTTCATATCCTTGGTGTATGGAAGTTCCTCGGCATTGGGAGCGTTACAGTCATCTCCGAAGCAAACACTGGATCTTTCTGCATGAATGTATTTTTTTCTTAGAAATAGATTTAGCATACGCACCTCAGCAAAATGAACCCCTAACCCCGTCCCCGGGGTTCATAATAACGTAATATGGATATAATTGCAACAACTTCGGTTTTCGTTGATTTACTTCGGTATAATGGCCCCCCGGGACGGGGTTAAGGGACCATTTTGCCTAACGACAGAAAGGACTCTTTTATCTATATGACTAAATTATTTAAGGCGATCAGACATGCTGATCTTGAAGAAATAAAGAGAATAATAGAAAAGAAGCCTGAGGCAGTCAACAGCGTAGCAGGGACGACTCCAAAGAAGGATCACGGACAATCACCGCTACAAGTTGCCTTGAAAACAGGGCATATTGAAATCGCAGATTACCTGATCGATCACGGAGCTGATGTAAATTTCTGCGAAGAAGAGGATGATGATCCGGGATTAAGAGTGCCTGTGATCTTCGATGCTATCACGGCAACGATTGATTCGTTATGCTATAGGGAATTTGACATATCGGACCAAGCGTTGATACTGTTGGAGAAATTGATCGATAAAGGGGCAAATGTAAATGCGTTTACCAGTCACGGCTTAGGAACTATAAATTGGGCCATTCTTAGAGCTCAAAACATTATGGCATATCCGGATCTGTACGTTAACGTACAGAAAGAAGTACGCAATAAACTGGCAGGAGTATTGGACTTGCTGATAAAGAACGATGTGGATGTCGATGCGTGGGCTGAAAGAGGATATTATCCCGAACCGCATCCCGAACCTGCAAGCAGAGTATTGCTATTAGAGGAAGAAGATCCTAAAAGCGGATTGAACTACGAAAAAGTAAAGGCACTGCGAGAATTCCTTCGGAACTATTTTGAAAATTCGGATTTCCATAAAATGAGGGGATAAAATGATAACAGAAATAAATAACCCAAAACAATATGATGCTTTTATAAACGGTCTTTCATGCAATCCCGATTTCTCGGATCCTCATTTTGCATACGATCCGGATAATCTCTACCTTGCCGCAAAGGAGAAGGATCATCACCTGTACATATCCGAGGACAACGGGCATATCGACGGCATTTTTGTATGGCTGATTATTCCTGAGGAAAAATATGTCGAGCTGATCGTTGGGCTGTCCCGCTCGAAGGAGGCGTGGACAGCGATGATCGGGCATATCGAAGCAGCCAACCCCGGGGCACAGATGGATTTTGTTTTTAATCCCGGAAATGCGGTCCTTACCGAGGTCCTGAAAACAAGAAATGCAGAATTTGAGAAGCCGCAGAAAAAACTGAGAGTAGTGCGGGATGTTTCGTGCGGAAGCGCATGTAGGGCTGCTGAACTCAGCGCGGAATACGAAAAACAGTACACGGATCTTCATGAAAAGGACACCTACTGGACCGCAGAAAGAGTGCTGGCGGCACGGGATCATTTTAGGGTGATCGCAGCGGTTGAGAAGGGAGAATTGGTCGGGTACTTAGACGTTACTTCAAACTACGATGAAAACGAGATCTACGATCTATATGCCAAAGCGGGTTACGAGGAGTACCGCAAGGATATGCTTGCAAGGGCACTGCAACTGAACGGCGCCAGGGGACTGATGGTCCAGGTGGACATTGACGATGCTTCGGAGATTGGACTGTATGAAGAAATGGGCTTTGAAACGGTAAAAGGCTCGGAAAGCATATATGCAACTTACCGGACAGTATCGAACGCCAAAAAGAAAGGAACAATATAAATGAACCACTAATCCCGTCCCCGGGGACCATTCCGGCTACGGAAGAGGAGGGGAAGAAGAAAAAGCAGGAGTGCGGCGACGTTTTTCGAAAACCGGATTTGCATTTTTTCACGAATTGGTTTAAAATAGAGAAAAATTGATGAAAGGACAACAGGTGACGGAATGATAATCAGATGATCGGAGATTTAAGTGAACACGTTGATTGCAGCTACCATATGGTGGCGAGTTTGCGTACGCTTAGATCAGATCGTCATACATTCCGAGCCGGTTTTATATACTGGTCTGTTTTTGTATGAGTCTGTTTGCGTGCGCAACGGACTTATTTTTTGATAATGGGGTTTGACCCCATTGGCAACATGAAAGGGGGCTTGTATATGTCCAAAAGATTGTTCATAAAAGCGGAAAATGTGATCCATGCATATGGCGAGCAGACAGTGCTGGATTTTGAAAGATTTTATCTTTACGAAGGTGAGAAGGTGGGGCTTGTGGGACGAAACGGAGCGGGAAAGAGCACGCTCCTTAAGATCCTGGCAGGCGAGATCGAGGCTACAAAGGGCCTGGTGGTGAAGGAATGTGAGCCTTTCTACTTTGAGCAGTTCGGATCCGATGACTCCTACCGGGAAACGGATTACGCGGAAGCGGGAAGGCTGGGAGTCGGCGACCGCATATGGCAGGAAAACGTGAGCGGCGGAGAAGAGACAAGGATCAGGCTTGCTCAACTGTTTTCATCCCAAAGGGCGGTGGCGTTCCTTGATGAACCCACGTCAAATCTCGACCTTGACGGCGTGGAACTCCTTAAAAAGAGGTTAAAAGAGATCGACACCATGGTGATCATAAGCCACGACAGGTCGCTTCTTAACGAGTTCTGCAACCGCATCGTGGAGATCTCCTTCGGAAAGCTGCAGAGCTTTAACGGAAACTACGACGACTATCTGGTCCAAAAGGAGGAGCAGGTAAAGACACAGCAGGCTGAATATGAAGAGTATCAGGCTGAAAAGAAGAGGCTGAAAGGCATATATTTAGAGAAAAAAGCGAAAGCGAAGAGCCTTGAAAAGAAGCCCAAAAACCTTTCTTCAAGCGAGGCGAAGGCAATCGCACTTGGAGCTTCCAGAAAGCCCGAGGACAAGGCACGAGGAATGGAGCGGAGTGCCACCAATGTCCTTAAGAGGATCGAGCACATGGAAGTAAAGGAAAAGCCAAAGGAAGAGCCCACGGTGAGACCTGACTTTCGCCTTACGAACCCGCCCAAGAACCCGATCGTGATCCGCGGTGAGCACATTTCCTTTTCCTATGATCAAAACGTCATCTTCGACGACGCGGATCTCATCATAAAGAACGGCAGCAAAGTTGCACTCCTTGGCGGGAACGGAGCGGGAAAGACCACGCTCCTTGAACTCATCGCAAAGCGGGAAGGCATATACGTAGTGCCGGGGGCAAAGATCGGATATGCCAGACAGAACATGTCCCAGATCGACATGAACCTTACGGTGCTTGAAAATGTGAAAAGGGTTAGCATACAGAGCGAAAGCCTTGCGAGGATCATTCTTGCAAGACTCCTCCTGTCGGAAAGAGACATGAACAAGAAGGCAGCGGACCTCTCAGGCGGAGAACGGATGAAACTGTCCTTTGCCATGCTCTTTGTTTCGGACGTGAACCTGCTGATCCTTGACGAACCCACGAATTATCTTGACATCCCGTCGGTGGAGGCGTTGGAAAAACTTCTTACGGAATATGAAGGAACCCTGCTGTTTACATCCCACGACAAAATGTTCGTGGACAAGATCGCGACGGATAGGCTGTATGTGAGGGATGGTAAAATAGTTGATTTTTAAAAGAAATAGTATAGAATATAGCGAAATAAACTTTACTGTGATAAGAGGAGGAAGCATATGCCCCACGTAGAGATCAAATGTTTTCCGGGAAGAACGGAAGAGCAGAAGCAAGCATGTGCCGAGAAGGTGACAGAAGTTCTGGCGGAGACGCTGGGATGCAAGGTCTCCAGTGTTTCGATCACCATCAAGGAAGTTGCCGAAGAGGCGTGGAAAACCGAGGTCTGGGACAAGAGCATAGTTCCGGATGAGAAGTATATGTACAAACAGCCCGGTTACACCTGCGAGGAACAGAAAAAGTGAGAATGTCCATTAAGAAATTGTTGGATAGATGAAAGGTAAAAATGAGGGCGTTCATATGCTGACAGTAAGAAAGGCTGAAATGGCGGAGTTTGAAGCCATAATGGAGATCTACGGGATCGCCCGGGATTTTATGGCAGGCACCGGGAATCCCAACCAATGGGGAAAGACGCGACCGGCAGCGGAGCAGATAAAAGAAGACATTGAAAACGGCATATGCCACGTGATATGCGAAGGCGACGGGATCCATGGTGTCTTTGCACTTTGCGAGGGCATCGATCCGACCTATCTGTACATTGAAGGCGGAGAATGGCTGAACGACGAGCCCTACGTCACCATTCACAGGATCGCTGGAGATCAAAAGGCACACGGCATTTTTACCTGCGCCATGGAGTGTTGCAAACAATATGCCGACAACATCCGTATCGACACCCACGAAGACAATAAAGTGATGCAAAACATCCTTGCAAAGCACGGTTTTTCAAAGCGTGGGATCATATATCTAAAGAACGGCGAGCCGCGACTTGCGTTTCAGTGGCGCAAAAAAGGGGAAGAAAAGATGGAAACATTACGCAAAGTGAAACCCGGTGACGAGGCAGATCTTGCATACATACAGACCGAGAGCTGGAAGGCTGCGTTCAAGGACATTCTTGATGCGGAGACCCTTACAAGATGCACGAACAAAGAAAAAGCCGCCAACATGTACAAAAACCTCATAGAGACCAACAAGGGAAACGGCTATCTCCTGTCGGTGGACGGAAGGCCCCATTGCATTGCGTGGTGGGATGCGGCGAGGGATGCTGAGTTTACGGGAAAAGCGGAACTAATCTGCATACACAGCCTTAAAGACAACTGGCACAAAGGTTACGGAAAACAGATGATGAGCCGTGTGCTGGCTGATATGAAAGAGGCGGGGTATTCCGAAGCGGTTTTGTGGGTGTTCAGGGAAAACATCCGGGCAAGAGGCTTTTACGAGGCCTGCGGTTTTTCCGAAACAACATATGAAAAAGAAATACTGGGAGCAGTGGAAGTGTGCTACTCAAAGAAACTGTGATATGAAGCTGAAAGAGGCATTTTGACATGCCTCTTTTATTTTTTTTAAAAAAGGTGTTGACACAGAACTGTTACAGGTGTATATATAACACATAAACAGTTACGAGAAGGAGGCAAGAAATTTGAAGATCTCTCAGAATAATGGCATTCCTATATACAAACAGATAGCCGATGCATTCCGAACTGACATATTGGCGGGAAAATACGCACAGGGGGAGTACCTGCCCTCCATCAGGGAACTGGCAAAGGACCTTAGGATCAGCGTCATTACCACCATGAAGGCATATGAACAGTTGGAACTTGAGGGGCTTGTGACAGCGTCTCAGGGGAAAGGGTTCTATGTGAACGCACAGGACAGCGAGATGCTTAAAGAGCAGCATCTGAGGAAGGTGGAAGAGTCCCTTTCCGCGGCCATCGAAGCGGCGAAGATAGCAGGGATAGGAAGAACGGAACTTGTTGAGACTCTGAATACGCTTTTGGATATGGAAGATATGCATTGAACACACGGAGGAAATTATGGAAAACAGCGTTATTAAGGTAAAAAACCTTCAAAAATCATACAAGAATTTTGAGCTTTCCATTCCGGAACTTTCGATCCCTAAGGGCTTTGCAACAGCCCTGATCGGAGAAAACGGAGCGGGAAAGACCACACTTTTAAACATCCTTTCGGGAATACGCCTTGACTACAAGGGCGAAGTGGAGTACTTCGAAAAGTACACTTCGGATGAGGTGGAAAAGAAACCCGAGATCAAGGAGAGGATCGGCTACACGGGCACGGACAACTACTATCTGCCCACATGGACGGTGAAGCAGGTGAATGACCTTTCCAAACTCCTTTTTGAAAAGTACGATGAAGAGAAATTCATGAATTACTGCCGCGATCTTGCGGTTTTCGGAGAGGGCTCCGTTGACGGGAATAAAAAAGTGAACGAGCTTTCCGACGGAACCAAGACAAAACTCATGCTTTCAGGAGTTCTTTCAAGAGATACGGACCTTCTCATCATGGATGAGCCTGCATCTCCCCTGGACCCCTTGATGCGTGACAAACTCTGCGAACTGATCCGGGAGTACCTGAGCGCCGACGAGGGCAGAAGCGTGTTCTTCTCCACCCACAACATAAGCGACATGGAGGGCGTCACGGACTACGCTATCATCATGGAGCACGGAAGGATCGTTGAGCAGGGCTTCGTTGAGGATCTCAAGGAAAAGTACATCGCTGTGAAGGGCGAGCCCGGCGACATTGAGGCTGCGAAGAAGATCCTGTACAGCATGACAGCTTCAAATTACGGTTTTGAAGGCATATGCCTGGCAGAGGATCTTGACAAGCTGGCAGGAATGGACGTTGTAACGGAAACTGCGGGACTTTTTAAGATCAGTGTGGCTGTAATGAAGCACAATTCATTGATCAGATGAAAGGAGTGCGGATCATGGAATTTACTGGAAGGAAATGCTTTAAGGCATTTGCATCCCGGGGATATAAGATCGCAACGATAATTGTTACCGTGTTGTCTGTTTTGATCGGAGGAGGGGCTGCTTTTTTCTTCGGAAGCTTGTCCATGCCGTTTATCGGAGCTGTACTCTTTATCGTGATCGGAATTGCGGATTATCTCTATGCCTCGGCATTCAACAAGTCAAACCTGGGGTGCCTGAATTTTGTTAGAAGCTCCTTTTGGGGCAAACTTGCCATTAGGCAGTATTTAAAGACTGATGTGATCTACAAGGCGGTTCTTGTGAGCCTTGGCTATCTCGGAAGCTTTGCGGTTGCGATCATGCAGGGCGGAGTTTTTGAGTGTCTCACCTGTCTTGGCACATCTCTTGCTATGCTGTTTCTTGCACTTAAGGTTATGAAGGATCGTTGCTGGGGTGTCAACATAAATATGTTTCTGATCGAAGTCGGAGGCATGTTGAATGCTCTGGTGTCCATAGTTTTGGTGAGCTGCATAGCATTGGCATACGAGGCGGGATTTGGCATCTTGGCGGGGGTCACAGCAACTGCGGTCACTCTGGCACTTGCATTTTTGAGCGGAAGGTCGCTGTACATATGCAGTGCCAGAAATTTTGAAGCAGGCTACAGACCCACGGAAAACCTTTGACGGAGGCTTGACATGAAAAATAAAAAACTTGTTATGTATATGATAAAAACCGGAACACAGTCAAAACAGATGATCTTTATGGTTTTTTTCTTCATGGTTTTGGGGATAGTGTTTGAGATCAGTCTTACGACGGTTAATCTCGAGAGAGGGTTTATAATGCCTCTTTCAAGCGTGTATTTTTCGCTGGTTGGCATATTTTTGCACCAGCTTCTGGTAATACCCACAGTGTTTGGCTTTATTGCCGCATCTCCCCGGAATAGGTTTTTAAGGACCAAGGCTTCTGTAGCGGTGGCTGTGATCACATCACTTATCGGAAACACTGTTTTCATTCTTCTTCGTGTTTTTGTGACCCTTGGGTTTGGGACACGGAAAATGAACCTGAGTGAAGATATGCTTGAAAAACTGTATTTCTCACTGATCATTTCGGCAATCTTATGTGTTTTGGGCTTTGTTTATCTGGGACTCAGCTACGTGAGTATGCTTTCGTCGCTGATATTTTTGATCGTGGGTATGGCGGGAACCTCGCTGTTGTTTGTAGGCACGGTCCTTGACGGGATCTATCGCACGCTTTACGTACCGGTCCTCGATACTTTGGGGAAGACCGGGGCCCACGCTGTTGTGATCGCCACATACTATCTGTTGATCATCTTCGGAGGGCTGATCTGCTACATTATTAGCGTTCTCAATTACAGAAAAGGATTTTCAAAACAGTTTACAAAAGGAATGGGAAATCTCTGATCCATCCCATACACAAACCATTTGCTTATAGAAAAAGGAAAGTCTATAATAGAGCGAATGGTTTGTTTTTTTGAAAGGGGATCTGCCTATGAATGAACTTGAGCGAAAGGAGATCAGAGAGGCCATCGAGGCTGCGGACGAAGCACTGTATCACCTTGAAAATGCAAATGGATATCTGAGAAGTGCCGGGAACTGGGGATTGCTTGATATTTTTGGCGGCGGACTGATCTCCGGACTTGTGAAACACAACAAGATGGGCAATGCGGAGGCAGAGATTGATGCCGCGAAACGGGCTCTTCAGCGTTTCAGTAAGGAACTGAGAGATGTGAGCGGCTATTGTTCGATACATATCGGTGATTTCCTGACGTTTGCGGATTTCTTCTTTGACGGGCTTGTGGCGGATGCCATGGAAAACTGCCGCTGCGCCATTCATATGGCTGCAAGCGCCATTCCGGGAGTGTTTGTGGCCTTCAACAGAAAAGTCATGCTGGGTTGCAGGGCTTCCAAGGTGCGGTCGCTGAGCTTTGACGCTTTTGAAAGCATAAACTACCCTTACATCGCAAAGATCTCGTCCCTGGGCATGCGGATAGATAAGGCTTCCGTTCCCGAAAGAACAGGCATATTCAAACTGTCCGATACCTATTCCAACGAAGTCTGCATGATCAAAATGTTCCACGGAATACACAGGAGCATGATAGAAGCCATTGCGGAAAAAGGCTACAAAGGGCTGTACATCGAAGCATATGGCATCGGCGGTATGCCTTTCATTAAACATGATTTCATCGGAACACTTGAAAAAGTGATAAAGGGATTACTATTCCATAAATATGGCAGGGGAAATGACACCCCCGGATGCTTTGGCTTAGGGGATGCATTAAAGGAAGAAGATATACATAATGGCCCCCCGGGACGGGGTTAAGGAGCCATTTTTACCGACTCAACCGACGCTTGAGTCATATGAACAGTGCAAAGCCGAAACGTTCCTTTTGGACTCAATTGCTGTCGAAGATAAAAGAATACTTATAACTGTTCAGGTTCACTCCCAGAACAGCTCGTCCAGCGTTTTGTTCAAGGCTTTACATATTGCGATACATAAATTTATGGTGGGATTGTAGTCGCCCTTTTCAATGGCATTTATTGTCTGGCGCGAGACCCCCACTTTGTCCGCCAGATCCTGTTGCGACATGTCGAAAGAGGCTCTGGCGGCTTTTAGTTTCAGGTTTTTCATATTAATCCTCGTTTCTGTCAAGAAGCTTTTTGACCATGATGGAGATCGGCAGTACAAGAAGAGCTGCACCGCAGAGGAGATTTCCGCTGTTCAGCATGTTTATGACGCCGTCTCCGGCATGATCGCCGTTAACGATGTGGACCACTCCGATGGCGATGTTGATGAGGGACGTGATCACAAAAAGGATTATAATAAAGCCTTGGTTTTCGTCAAGTCGGAAATAAGCATCATGGATTATGGCAGTGACAGCGAACACCATAGCTCCCGTCAGAACGCCCAGCATCACAAGTATGTCTGCTGAAAAAGGTAACGTAAAGAGCGTGGGGAGGCTGCTCAGAGTCGAAACGACGGCAAAAAGCCCGAAGTAGATCACCATTGTGATGAAGGCATATTTATATGCCTTGCCCTGCATCGCGATCTGGCGCTCGTCGTACTTTTTCACGGGGGCATTGCTCTTTATGGCGAGGGTTGCGACGATGACCACAAGGAGAATGCCTACAGCCACACCGGCGATGAGAGAGACTGCCGCAAACCTTGAAGTGTCGGCCATGATCTTGAAACTGTAGTGCATATCCCATGTTCCGTCGGTGAAGAAACTTGCCGCGAGAGTAGTTGAGGGGTTGAAATTTTCTAAATTTGCTGAGCAGAAATCATTATAACTCTCTTGGGTTGGAAGCACGTAGAAGGTAACTTTGTATCTGCCGGGTTCAAGCTCCATTACACCGGATTCGATGTGAATCGCGCCTGCCGCAAGGGGATATTTGAACTCACCCGTTTCGTCGGTGACGATGAGGCCTGTGATAAAACTCGGAGATTTATAGACTTGTTTTTCTCCAATCCACCAGTCTGCTATAAAGCGGTACTTTCCCTTTGACTTTACGGTGAGTATGGAGCCGAAGGGTTCGGCGTCTGCGACACCATTTTCTATTTCAATGATCCTGTCTATGGATGTGGAGTAGTTCCCCTTGGGATAAAAAAACGCTGCAACGGTGATGACGATGATCAAACCTAAAAAGGCTGCCGTTAAAGTCTTGCTTTTCTTACTCATTTTCTTTCTCCTTCTTTTCCTTAAGATCGATGATGCCGGCTTTGATACCTATAAAAGCCGCCAATGCTCCAAACACTATGAACACCAGCACAGGAGGCATAAAATAACCCAGCAGCATGCCGATGAAATTGTTCAGCATATGGCATAATATGCAGGGGATAACGGAATTGTATTTATAGGACACGAAGCCCCAGAACAGTCCCATGGGAATGACATATAATCCCTGGATGATGTTCATGTGGAAAAGGCCGAACATGATGGCACATATGATAATGCTGCCCGCGAGGCCATAGGCTCTTTTGGCGTGATGGATGATGATACCGCGTACCACAAGCTCTTCCATGATGGGAGCATGATGATCTCACTTACGATGGCCTGTAAAATGAGAAAAGCGATGATGACGCCCAGACAGAAGAAAAAGGCTGATATCTTTCCGGGCCTTTTTGAAACATTTGTTATTTCGATATTATTATCCATAATTCCACCTCATTTAGCGGTGTTTATCCGCTTGAAAATGATTTTTTTTTGTTTTTTCCCGGTTACCGAGTTACTCAGTTCATGATCATAAAATACACCCTGTTTTACAAAATGTCAAGTATATTTTACAAGAAGTAAAACAAATTTTAAAAATACGTTTAATATTACGGTACGTTACGAAATTGTAATTATACTTTTCACCGGCCCGATGCTATAATCGCGTCGTAAAAAGTCATATTCATGAATCTATTCGGAGGTTGCACAATGAACAAAATGCTTGAACTGAAAAATCTACACAAAACATACCGTACAAAACATTCAAACGTGGAATATGAGGCTTTGAAAGGTATTTCCTTTGACGCGCTCGAAGGCGATTTCGTCGCCATTATGGGTGAGTCGGGATCGGGAAAGACCACCACGTTGAATATCATTGCATCGCTGGATACGGCAAGTTCGGGAGAAGTGATCATTGCCGGAAGCGATATTTCAAAAATGAGCAACAGGGATATATGCCGATTCAGGAGAGAGAAACTCGGCTTCGTTTTTCAAGATTTCAATCTGCTCAACTACTTCACGGTCAGAGACAACATTGCTTTTCCTCTTGTTTTGCTCAACAGAAGCAAGCGCGAGATCGATGAGCGTGTTAACGACCTTGCGGAAAAGACCGGTATAACCAAACTTTTGAACAAGTATCCTTATGAGATCTCGGGTGGGGAGAAACAGAGAACGGCCGTTGCGAGAGCCCTTGTATGCAAACCCACGCTGGTGCTTGCGGATGAACCCACGGGTGCGCTTGATTCAAAAAACTCGGATCAGTTGATGGAACTTTTTAAAACCTTCAACGATCTCGGTCAGACGATCATCATGGTAACCCACAGCCTGAAATCCGCTTCCAAAGCCAAAAGAGTTCTGTTCCTAAAGGATGGCGTCATCGGAACCACTCTTGAAAAGAACGGCAAGAGCGATGAAGAATTCGAAGAAGAGATCGCAAGTTTATTGTACAACGCAAGAAAGTAAGGTGAAAAAATGAAACAGACCTTTTGGGCGAAGATCGCCTTTAAAAATATTATTGAAAACATTAAATTTCACCTCGCCAACATGATCGTAAGCGTTTTTACGATAATGTCCTTCTACATATTCACTTTTACGGCGACAAACAAAGGACTGGCGGCTGTTAAGGGATATTCCGGGCTTAAATTCATTCTCATGGTGGGCTGTGTTTTTTTGGCTCTGATCTCCTTTGTATTTAAGGCATATACGAACAGATTACTGATCAAGCGCAGAAACAAAGAACTGGGACTGTATGCGGCATGGGGCCTGGAACCGAAACACATCAACAGCATTCTTTTCTATGAGTCACTGTACATTTATTCGGCATATGCCGTGATCGGGATCGGGCTCGGAGTATTGCTTCAAAAGTACATATATCAGGTAATGTTTAAACTTATGCACTGCGATGTGAAATATGCGGGCGGATTTACCTTTGATAATATTTTCATTTCCCTGGGCGTGTTTGCGGTGATCGATCTTTTTATACTTTTAAAGAACATGATCTCCACCTCTAAGAAAAAGATCATCACGCTCTTAAAAGAAGAGGCCGCGGTTGAACCTGTCAAGAAGCTCCGCGTAGGCGACATCCTGAAGGGGATCGTCGGAGTGGCTTTGATCGTTTGTGCTTACATTTATGTCAACAGCGTTGACGATTTTGTGAACAGCATCAGAACTCTGGTCTTTGCAATAGCGCTTTTGTTTGCGGGAAGCTTCCTGGCCATTTCGAGTTTTGTTGTGATGATCGAACTTGCGCTGAAAAAACAGGATAAGCTTTATTATAAAAACACCTTTTTTACCACACTTGCAAAGCTGGTTTCCAGAACCAAAAACAATGCTCTTTCCCTGGCAGTCATAAACATCCTCTTCACCTGCGTTATCGTTGGTTCGGCATCGACCATCGCACTTTATCTGGGAACCGAGCGCCAGGCTTCCGTAGCCTTTAAGACGGACGGTGAGATCTCGTTGACCGATGAAAACAAGATACCTGCCGTTCTGGAGGCTATCAACTCAGCTGCCGATGAAACGGGTCTGAAGGTGGAAGGCATATGGAGCGCCAAAAGATATGCGTTTCAGACAACTTTTAACGAGCAATCCGGTGAATTCAACAATGAACACTTCACCGGACGTAATCTGCCGGATATCATTGAAATGATGACGGTTGAAACATTTAACGAAAATGAGGGCACCGATTACGCGCTGAAGGAGGGGGAAATTCTGTTTATCAGCGACGAGGAATGCCCTGTAAAGAGCCTTGAGGAGGTCAACATATACGGGAATCGGTTTAAGGTGGCACAGATCGTGGACGGACCGATCTTTACGGACATTGACAACATACAATATGCCTACAAATTTCATGTGATAGTGGACAATGACGAAACTCTCGCAAGGATCAGAGAAAGCCTTGTCGCTCAGGGAAATACAAGGGAATTCCGTTTTTCCGTCACATACAACGTGGCAGGCACCAAGGATGAGGAACTTCGTTTTGACGAAAAACTTATAGAAAAGGTGATGAGGATCGATTCCGTTGATTATATGGACAGCAATGCCACGCAAAGACAGACCAGATATGCCAGAAATTCAATTTTCCTTTTTCTCGGAACCTTTATCAGTCTGATCTTTATCATGTATATGATCTTTATCATGTACTACAAGCAGATCGAAGAAGCTCTGGATGATGTGGAAAATGTAAAGATCATGAAAAAGATCGGCATGTACGGAACGGAGATCAAAAAGTGCATATTTGCCGAGAACGGTATACTCTTTTTCCTTCCTGTGATCATGGCCTTCTGCCATGTGGCAGCCTGCTTCAACCTGATGAAGGATGTGATGAAGCTTTTTATGCTCACTGATATGGATTTCATAAGGCTTTGCGTTGTCCTGTTTTGCCTGGGGATCCTTGTTGTTTATATGCTCATGTATTACGGAGCTTACAAAGTTTACACGGGCATAGTTTTAAAAGAGGACTCTTCCGCTTCATAGTTTACAGCGAGGAGGGGGATGGCTATTAAGTATCGTCTGAAATCTGCCGATACATCAACTGCAAAGGATGCGTATTTTCAATGGAATGATCCCATTGGAAATACGCATTTTTTAGTCTTAAGCAGGTAAGGAGAGCATAGATGAACATATTCGCGGGAGTTTGCGGGAAAGAAGAAGTAAAAAACCCTTGCAAAAAGAAATGATATGGTATATATTAATGCGGTTAGCTGAGGCTAACCGCAAGGAACGCCCGATCATTACGATGACAGGGCATATTTTTAAGATTTGTGGTTAGCAAACGCTAACTGACAATACAGGCTTAACAGGGGGATCTAAGATATGCAGATACTTGAAGATATGATAATAGAGCATTGTTCACCCACACTTGCGGGGATAAAGACGGGAAATATGTTTTCCATGGAGGTTGAGGAAGAAAAGGATCTGAACGTTAAGATCAGGGAATTGAACCTTATGCTGAAGAAAAAGGGAATTCGCATCATACCTTTAAAAAGAACAAAAAAGAGAATGCTCATCTATCTTTATCGACCTGAATTTTTAAAAAGAGATCTGAAGGATCGCCTGGCTTTGGAAATCTTAAGAAGTCGTGGATACACCTTCACAAATCCTGAGTGTTGCATCGCACAGCTGGTGAGACATTTGATGTGTGATGAGGATTTCCCTCATGAGATCGGGTTATTTCTGGGCTACCCTCCGTCGGATGTGGAAGGATTCATTAATGATCCGTGCAAAGGTGTTAAATGTTGCGGGTGCTGGAAGGCTTACTCGGATCCTGAAAAGGCGAAGTGTGTATTCGATAAATTCAACAACTGCAGGGAAGTCTACAGACGCATGATAAGAAACGGTAAATCCCTGGAACAACTTGCTGTGGATACAGAAAGATGTGCCGGGTAAATTATAATTTTAAGGAGGACACTCGTTATGAGTAAAGTAGCAGTAGTTTTTTGGAGTGGTACAGGCAACACGGAGGCTATGGCCAACGCGGTTGAAGAAGGGGCAAAAGCAAAAGGGGCTGATGTAAGTGTGTTCAACTCGGATGAGTTCGATGCCACAAAAGTTGCACAGTTTGACGGCATAGCTTTCGGATGTCCTGCCATGGGAGCGGAGGTGCTTGAAGAAGAATCTTTTGATCCTATGTTCACAGCCCTTGAAGGAACGCTTTCGGGCAAAAAGATCGCACTTTTCGGATCCTACGGATGGGGAGACGGACAGTGGATGAGGGATTGGGAGGACAGATGCAATGCTGCGGGTGCCAATCTTGTGTGCGACAGTGTGACGGCCAATAACGAGCCTGATGACAGCACTCTTGAAGCATGCAGGAATCTGGGAGGAGCATTGGCTTAATTCCGCAAAAGATCGAAAAGGAAGGCTTTATATGGAGAATGCGATCATTACAATCATACTGATCCTGATAGTCGGAATGGCAGTTTACGGAACGGTTCACCGGATAAAGTACGGCTCCTCGTGCTGCGGTTCACATGGTGCAGTAGACAAAAGGATAAAGGTGAAGGACAGGAACGAGAAACACTACCCCTACATCTATGTTCTCCGTGTGGACGGAATGCATTGCGGCAACTGTGCCATGAGGATCGAAAATGCCTTTAACTCAACGGAAGGCAGATGGGCTAAGGTGGATTTGGGTAAAAAAACGGTGATGCTGATCTCAAAGCAGAGAGAGACGGAGGATGCGGTCAGAAGTATTGTCTCATCTGTCGGATACACATTGCTCTCATATAAAGCCCTCAATTGAAAAGAACCGCGAAGAGCGGTTTATGATAGATCACAAGGAGGAAATGATGAAGAAACTGTCGGAACTTGAAAAAGATGCGGAAGGAGTGATAACTTCGATAAACGGCGATCGGCGGTTTATAAGCAGGGTCACGTCCATAGGGCTCACACCGGGGTGTATGGTACGGATCATCAAAAATGAAAAGAACAGACCTTTGCTGGTATATTCCCGCGACACCATGATCGCGCTGAACAGGAAAGAATGCAATCTTATCGAAGTTGACGGAGGAGCAAGAGCATGACGGATAAGAATGAAACGGTGATAGCCCTTTTGGGGCAGCCCAATTCAGGTAAATCCACACTTTTTAACGCCCTTACCGGGCTGAGACAACATGTGGGAAACTGGCCCGGAAAGACCGTGGAAAAGAAAGAAGGAACATTTAAGCACAACGGAACGGATTACCTTGTTGCCGATCTGCCCGGAACCTATAGCCTTTCGGCAAATTCCGATGAAGAGATGATCACCCGTGATTATATAGCTTCCGGAAAGGCTGATGTGGTGTGCATACTTGCCGACAGCTCTCAGCTGGAGAGAAGCCTTTATATGCTCGCAGACTTTGCGGGCGTGACGGTACCCTGCTTTCTTGTGCTCAACATGAGCGATGTGGCTGCAGAGCAGGGAAAGAACATCAAAGTAAAGGAACTTGAAAAGAAACTGGGCATTCCGGTCATATTGATCTCCGCAACGGATACAAAGGCATATGACAGATTTTATCAGGCTTTGGAACTTGCAGTAAAAGGTAAGACAGTGCTGGATCCCGGGGCACTGGAAAAAAGATATGAAGAGATAGGAGCCTACGGCAAAGTAAGACAGATCATACCCGACGGTGTTATCCCCGGCTACTCTAAGACCTGGCTTGCAGCAAAGGCTATAGAAAAGGATGAACCTGTGATAGCCAAGATCACTGAAAAACTTTCGGCAGGAGACAAAAAACTTTTGCAGTCCGCATTGTCTGAAGTTGATAAGGGCGTTGTTCTTACGGGAGAAAGAAAATTTGCCTGGATCGATGAATTCCTCTCAGGGATCGTAGAAAAGAAAAAGACGCAGATCAGTCTCGGTAAGTTTGACCGTATCATCACCCACAGAGTGTGGGGAAAACCTGTGGTCATCCTTACGGTGCTTCTGGGTCTTGTGGCTTCGTTCATTCCCGCTCTGCCTCTCATGGGCATCGGACAGCTCATCGGAAAGATACCCGATCCGCTGAACGAAGCGTTGCTGAACATCGGTTGTCCTGCTTTTATCGCTGCTCTCCTTTGTGATGTTCTCATCCGTTCGCTCAGTTTCATAGTTCAGATGCTAGGCTTTGTATTCGGCGTGACTCTTGTTTTCGGACTATTGGAAGAAGTGGGCGTTATGGCGCGCATTTCATATGTTTTCGATAACACCATGGCTAAATTTGGCCTTCAGGGAAAGTCCGTAATGCCTTTCCTTATAAGCTTCGGATGCACCATGGGTGGTGCTGCGGGCACCAGAGTCATTGACAGCTGGGGACAGAAGGTGCTGACCATCGCGCTCGCATGGGCAGTTCCCTGCGGAGCAGCATGGGCGGTAATTCCCATGCTCTCTACCATATTCTTCGGCGCATGGATGCCTGTGATAATTCTTGTGATCCTTCTGGTAATGCTGCTCCATATGTGGATCACGGCAAAGATCTTCGGACGTTCTCTTGTTAAGAAAGAGGACAGATATGGAATGATCATGGAACTCCCTCCTTATCATAAACCCAAGTGGGGCGCTCTCTTTAGGTATGTTTTCGGACGTACAAAGGATACTTTCATAAGGGCACTCAAAGTTGTCGTTGTGGTGGCTTTGGCATTCTGGCTCCTTTCGTACACTTCCACAGGAGACATAACCAACAGTATTCTTTACAAGGTGGGCCATTTTATCGAACCTGTGACCAAGATCTTCGGTATGGGATGGCAGACATTTATGGCATTCATCGCATCAAGTCTCGGTAAAGAGGGCGCTCTCGGTGTTCTGAGCACGATCTTCACGGGCTCGGGCACCATCTCCGTAGGAGCGCTGGTGAGCGGAGCAAGGGCTGAAAACATAAACGAGATCCTTGTAAACAACATTGCAAAACCCGAGGCACTGGCATTCATTTTTGCCATGACATTTAATATGCCTTGTATAGTCGCTCTTGCAGCTACCTATCAGGAAACACATTCCGTAAAATGGACTGCAAGAATTGCCCTCTACTATACGGGAATGGCTCTTGTTCTGGCAGGAATAGCATACTATATCGGATTACTCATCTGGTAAAGACATATGGAAAAATTACTTGCATTACTTAAAGACGGCAAGTCCCGTACCCCTGAGATGTTGGCTGCCGAACTCGGCGTTTCTGTCGAAGATGTCAAGAGGGACATTGAATTTCTGGAACGGACCGGAGTGATCGTAAAGGTCGGTTTTTCGGAAAACGGTCACTCCTGCAACGGATGTACCGGCTGCGGCACGGGTAAAAAGACCTGTGCCGGCTGTATGCCTGAAGGCGGGTTTAAAAACATGGGATACATGTGGGAAGTAAAATGAATTGAACCCCGAGGCGGGAAATGTTATAACCCAACACGAGATGTGAAATACGCTTCATAATTATTTTCCTTGACACTTTTGTTTATTTCATGGATAATGTGGGCAGAGTGCTGAAAACTCTACAAACAACATATATTATGAAGGAGGACTTGACATGAGCAAGTACGCTGGAACACAGACAGAGAAAAATCTTCAGGCTGCATTCGCAGGTGAATCACAGGCAAGAAATAAGTACACATATTTTGCATCTGTAGCAAAAAAGGAAGGATATGAGCAGATGGCTGAGATCTTCCTTAAGACCGCAGAAAACGAGAAAGAGCATGCAAAACTGTGGTTTAAGGAATTGGAAGGCATCGGAGATACTCCCGCAAACCTTAAGGCTGCAGCTGACGGCGAGAACTATGAGTGGACAAATATGTACGAGGAATTCGCAGAGACTGCGGAGATCGAAGGCTTCAAGGCACTTGCCAACAAGTTCCGTATGGTAGCTCTCATCGAGAAGAGACATGAGGAAAGATACCGTGCTCTGCTTTCCAACATCGAAGCACAGCAGGTTTTCGAAAAGTCAGAAGTCAAGGTTTGGGAATGCCGCAACTGCGGGCACATCGTTGTGGGCACCAAGGCTCCCGAAGCTTGCCCCGTATGCGCTCATCCCAAGAGCTTCTTCGAGGTTACCGCAGAGAATTATTGATCTTTTGATCGGACCTGTGAAACAGGCATATCAACCCATGATAAAAATCCGGGTCGTGCGGAGAAAATTCCGCACGACTTTTTGTATACTCAGATCGGAAAGTAAGGAAAAGCAAATGCCGAAAGGCAGGAAGGAGTTTATCATGAAAGGATATGCGGTTGCAGACGGTTACATGGGATATGTCGACGGAAGATACAGACTTTTTGTTTCGGAGGAAGAGTACTACGAATTCTTCGATGAAGATCAGGAAGAAAATGAAACGCTTGCCGCGTGATGGGCAAGCGTTTTATTATGACACCGGGGAGGGACCCCGGTGTTATTAATTACAGTGTCTTGCTATGAGATCCACAAACCAGAAAATGATGCGGAGGATGATGTCCCGGATCAGGTGTCTGATGAGGAAGACGATGTGGACGCCCAGAAGCGCTCCTTCCACGCTTTGAAAGTAAAGTCCTGCGATGATGGCTCCCGCCGGGATGAGGATGATACCCAGAGAGAAGTTGGTGGTGTCCGTGATCTTCTGAACAGCATAGGACAGCAGAGAAATGGCGGCTGTGATCACCAGCAGTCCGTGAAGCCCCGTGAAGAATCCGATGATACCCAGCACCGCAAGAGTGAGATAGTAGATGTATGCAAAATGCAGGAAAACACCGAAGATGTGTCCCACACGTTCCTCGGAGCGTTCAGCTTCTATTCCCTGCATAGGGTTGCGACTGTTCTTGGGGATCACCGTGCCGCACTCGGGGCAGATGAGGTCCTTAGCCGATGACACCGCCCGGGGCTCAAAATCAAAGTCTTTTTGACAGTTTTTGCAGTATCTGAGCATATTTCATCCTCTTCTTGAGCTTTTTATCCATTTTACTATGAGTGAAAAAAAGTTGCAATAAAAAGCACAGATGAAGTCAATCGCAAGGGGTGACTTGCTTTTCAATACGTAGTTTGTTATAATATCTTTGTGCGACCTTAAAGGTCCTAAGATGGGATGATGAATATATGGAAAAAGAAATAGAAAGATTATTGGACGAAGCAGTCTCCAACGGCGAAGTTGCGGGCTGCAACGCTCTTGTGCTGGCAGATGGCAAAGAGATCGCCTATGCCGAAAGCGGATATAAGAATATTGAGGATCTGACACCTTTTGAACGAGACACCATCGTCAGACTCTACTCCATGTCTAAGCCCATAACCTCGGCTGCGGTCATATGGCTTATGGACAACGGTGTCATAGATCTTGAAGATCCTGTGGAAAAGTACATTCCCTCCTTTGCCAATGCCCATGTGGCAACAAAGGGAGGAAGAGTGAATGCTCTTCGCTCCGTGACTCTGAGGGATCTGATGAACATGGCGGGCGGAACGGTCTATCCCGGAAACGGAACCGACGCGGAACGTCAGTCTGCTGCCCTTTTCGATGAGGTCATCAGAAAGCTGGGCACGGACAAAGAGATCGGAACAGTGGAACTGGCAAGCAGGATCGGAGAGAACGATCTTGATTTCCAGCCCGGAGAAAATTTTAAATACGGAACCGGCGCAGACATTCTGGGGGCAGTGGTTGAAGTGGCTTCCGGCATGCGCTTCGGCGATTTTTTGAAAAAGGAATTCTTCGAACCCCTTGAAATGCCGGATACGGATTTCTGGGTTACGGAAGAAAAGAGAGAACGTCTTGCGGATGTCTATGAGACAGTGGGAAAAGAGGCAAAACTCAATGTCACATACAATCTCGGCATAAACTACAAGATGGATCACAGACCGGCATTCGAATCCGGCGGTGCGGGATTGTGCTCGACTTTGGACGACTACGCACATTTCGCGGATATGCTTTTAAACAACGGAAATTATAAAGGAAAGACCATTCTTTCGGAACGTGCCGTGAAGTTCATGACCAACGGCAGTCTGGCTCCATGGCAGCAGAAAGGCATGGACGGCTGGGACGGTCTTACCGGATATACATACGGGAATCTTTTGAGAGTCCTTAAGGATCCTTCACGCTGCGTGAGCTACGGCGAAGCAGGTGAATATGGCTGGGACGGCTGGTTAGGAGCTTACTTCGCCAACGACCCCGTGAACAGGATCACTGTTCTTATGGGTATGCAAAAGATCAATGCGGGAACTTGGGGCCTCACCAGAAAAGTCAGAAATCTGGTTTACAAAGAGGTCAGATAGATGGATGAACGAGAGATAAGGCAGAAGTATTATTATCCTGACGAGACTCCCAAGGTGACCATCATTCTTGTGCTGATCAACGTGCTTTTGTACGTGATCGAAGTCAACATCGTGAAAACCGGGCTTTTTAAGCTGGACATATGGCAGGATCTGGGCATGGGCTGGAAAATGGACTGGAAGACGGAGTGGTACAAGGTCTTTACGGCTATGTTCACCCACGGATCCCTTGCACATCTGGGAAGCAACATGATCGCTCTTTACGGAGCGGGCATGTATCTGGAAGAAAAACTGGGAAGCTTAAGATTTTTTATCTACTATATAATCTCGGGACTTCTGGGAGAGTGCCTGGGAATGGTCTTCGGAAGGTTCGTGTTCGAAAGTTACTATCTTTCGGTGGGAGCTTCCGGTGCAATCTTTGGACTTTTTGGCATATTGATAGTACTTTCTTTAAGAAAACAAATGTTCAGGATACCTTTTATAAGACTGGTGCTTTTCCTGGCATTGTGTATAGGTGATGCCCTTACCGAGGAAAACATCGACATCTGGGGTCATGCAGGAGGCTTCCTTGCGGGCATGGTTATAGGATCGATCTATTCTTTCACTGCGGGAAAAAAAGCAGAGGAGGAGTAATGGGGGAAATATGAAAGAATCTTCCGAAGAAATGAAGATGACCTACAGTTCTGTATTGGCAAAGGACGGGAAGCCTGTGGTAGCCGTGCGTTTTGAACGTGACGGTGATTTTGCCGAGGCCCTCTTGCCGGATTGTGCCATCAAAAAGAGCAAGGGTTTTTCCGAGGAAGAGATCGCTGCTTTGGAATTTTATCTGAAGAGAAATAAAAAGGAAATAGGGTCTAAAGCAAAGGATATAACGGGTTTACGTAACTATTTCAATTAGAGATCGGTTTAGGATTTAATGAGGAAAAAGGATTATGAACAAAGAATGGTGGCGTAACGCAATCGTTTATCAGATATATCCCAGGTCCTTCAAGGACTCCAATGGGGACGGCATAGGAGATATCCCGGGCATCATCGAAAAACTGGATTATCTCAAGAGTCTCGGCGTCGACTGCCTGTGGCTCAGCCCCGTGTATGCCAGCCCCAATTGCGACAACGGATATGACATTTCTGATTATAAGGCTATACATCCGGATTTCGGAACAATGGAGGATTTTGACCTCCTGGTAAAAGAGGCGAAGGACAGAGGCATCAAGATCGTCATGGATCTGGTGCTGAACCACACCTCCGATGAGCACGAGTGGTTCAGGAAAGCTCTGGACGGAGATAAAAAGTACGAGAATTACTATTTCTTCAGGGAGAAAAAGAACAACTGGGGTTCTTTCTTCGGAGGAAGCGCATGGGACAAGGTGCCTGCCGAGGACAAGTACTATCTGCATCTGTTTTCAAAGAAACAGCCGGATCTCAATTGGAGCAATCCCGATGTTTACAATGAATTCGTTGACATTATGCGATTCTGGCTCGACAAAGGCGTTGCGGGCTTCAGATGCGATGTGGTTAATGTGATATACAAGAACAGCCTTGAAAAGGGCAAGAGGAAGATCGCTCTCACCGGTATCGAGCACTATCTCAGCACCGAGGGTAATCATGACATCCTCCGCCGTTTAAGAAAGGATGTTCTGGACAAATATGACTGCTTTACCGTGGGCGAAACGGTCTTCGTGGACCCTCAGACAGCAAATCTTCTCATGGGAGAGAACCGCAAGGAACTCAACATGGTCTTCGGCTTTGAGCATATGGAGTGCGACTGCCGCAAGATCAAGTGGTTCAGACGGGCATATAATCCCGAGAGACTCATCCGTGCCTTGGACAAGTGGCAGGTGGGATGCGAATGGCCCGCAAACTATCTGGAAAATCACGATCAGCCCAGATCCGTCAGCCGTTTCGGTGATGAGGAGAACTGCAGAAAGGAAAGCGCAAAGATGCTCTGCGTGCTGAACCTTTCCCTGAGAGGAACTCCTTACATTTACGAGGGCGAAGAGATCGGAATGACCAACGGTGATTTCAAGAAGCTGGCAGAGATCAAGGATGTGGAGAGCCACAATGTTTACGACATCCTAAAGAAACTGCCTTTAAGAAAGAGCACCAAGGACCGCATCCTTTACAAGTGCACCCGTGACAACGCGAGAACACCCATGCAGTGGGATAATTCAGCCACTGCGGGCTTCACTTCGGGAATGCCCTGGCTCAAGATCAACGGAAATCATGAATGGATCAACGTTGAGGACGATGAGAAGAGCGAAAACGGCGTGATAGCCTTCTATCGTGAGATGATCGCCTACAGAAAGTCCAGCGAGGCTTTACAGTTCGGTGATTACAAGCGGATCCCCGCAGCCAAGGGAGTGTATGCTTTCTATAGAACAGCGGGAGACAGCAGAGTTATGGTGGTTATGAACATGAACGGCTATAACGAGGAAATGCCGAAGATCGATGGCAAGACCATTGACGGCAAGGTGGTCATCACCAATTACGGAAGAGATTTTGTCGAGGAACTCGGCGAACTCAAACCCTACGAAGCAATGGTTCTTGAGGTTTGATAAAACAAGACCCGTCTGGTTACCGTCTGTTCGGGTCTTTTCATTTTGCAGATTATTTTTCAGGAGGAACCTTTATGGTTTTTGCAATCATTTTGTTTGCCGTCACCTATGTTGCGATGATAGTTTTTGACAAGTACAGACCTTTTATCGCATTGGGCTCGGCTCTTATCTTCATTGTTTCCGGAATGCTTCCCCTTACCGAAGTCTTCCCCAGTCTTGACTTTAACGTGCTCATGATGATCGCGGGCACTATGGGGCTTGTGGCTCTCTTCTCCGAAAGCAGGATGCCCGACAGACTTGCGGACATAATCCTTGAAAAGGTGCCCAATGTTAAATGGGCCATAGTCAGCCTGGCTCTTTTCGCAGGCATGATCTCCGCATTTGTGGACAATGTTTCCACGGTTCTCATGATCGCTCCCGTAGCCCTCATGATCTGCAAGAAGATCAAGATCAATCCCATCCCCGTCATCGTTGCCATTGCGGTTTCTTCCAACCTGCAGGGCGCTGCCACACTGGTGGGCGACTCCACAGCCATCATGCTGGGATCATATGCCAATATGAGCTTCATGGATTTCTTCTTCTACGAAGGCAAGTTCTCCATTTTCTGGGCAGTAGAGTTGGGTGCGGTGATCTCCGCACTGATCCTTCTGATCATGTTCAGAAAGGAAACCGCAAAAGTGCCCACTGCCGAGAAGACTCCCGTAAAGGATATGGTTCCCACATGGCTTCTCTGCGGAGCCATCGTGCTTCTCATAGTTGCTTCCTTCATACCCAACACTCCGGCCATCACGAACGGACTCATCTGCTGCTCCATGTTTGTTGTAGGGCTCGTGTACACTGCTGTCAGACGTAAGGATGAAGCAAAGGAAGTCATCGTCAATGCCTTTAAGGAAATCGACTTCCAGACCATCGGCCTTCTTGTGGGCCTCTTCCTTGTAATCGGCGGTATCAGAGAAATGGGTGTCATCGACTGGGTTGCGGATCTTATGGCAAAGGCCGGCGGAAACAATGTTTTCCTTATGTACACCATCATCGTCTGGGGCAGCGTGCTGTTCTCAGCCTTTGTTGATAATATTCCTTTCGTAGCCACAATGCTTCCCGTCATCCAGGGCATGTCCCTGAAGCTGGGCATCGATCCAACCCCACTGTACTTCGGACTTCTTTCCGGAGCCACACTGGGCGGCAACCTTACTCCCATCGGTGCGTCCGCAAACATCACGGGCATAGGCATTCTCCGCAAGGAAGGCTGCGATGTGAAGAACTCCGACTTCTTTAAGATCGGTATCCCATTCACCCTTGGAGCCATCATCCCCGCATATATCTACATCTGGCTCGTATATGGAGTCTGATCTTACAACATCGGAAAAACAAACCCGAAGGATACACTTAAGTATCCTTCGATTTTTTTTATGACACCGGGGAGGACCGCTGCAAAGCAGGGGAGGGACCCCGGGGTATATGACACCGGGGAGGACCGCTGCAAAGCAGGGGAGGGACCCCGGGGTATGCGAAAGGGATTCTGTGTGAAAATTCTCCGGCGGGACTTTTGTGGGTTTTAGAGCGATTTAATTGTCATTTTGCGGCGGATGTGGTAATATAACTGAATAATCAGACAATAATTCTGAGGAGCGGGAGAGTTACAGGATGAAGATGTCATCTTTCAGGTTCAACAGATATTTGGTATTCAGGTTCATAGCGATTGTATGCTGTACCGCGTTGAATGTGATCCTTTACGGTCTGGTCCACAGACTGGGACTCCCGGTTTATTTTGACACCGTGGGGACCATCCTCATCTCCATGCTGGGCGGCACTTTTTCGGGTGTCATCACCGCCGTGGCAACAAATCTCTGTTGCGAGTTCATACAGGCGGATTCTCTGTACTATGCCTTCATAGGCATATCGGTGGCTCTTGCCGCGTCATGGTTTACCAAAAACGAGAAATACAAAAAAAGGACAAATGTTATCCGGCTCATTCTTGTGCTTGCCGTACTCAGCGGAGGATTGGGCATTATTTTCCAGTGGCTTCTTTTGGGAAAACCTGAGTTTTCCAACATAGCAGAGACTGCAAAGGCACTTTCGGGAGGCAGCGGTAACGGCTACTTCTTCATGTCCATGGCGCTTGTGATCCTCCTGAACATTATCGATAAAGGCATCAGTGTTGTGCTGGCAGCGGTGCTCTTCTTTTTGATCCCGCTGAACGTTAGGCAACAGATCAGAACAGGTTCCTGGAAGCAGGCACCTTTGTCACTTCAGGAACTGAAGGAGATAGGAAGAAACAAAGGTCACGTCTTCGGATCATTGAAGGTCAGGATCGTTTTCATGCTGGTGACGGCAGTGTCTGCCATCGTCCTTCTTTTAAGCTGGGTCAGCATGTCTGCCCAGATCCGTGAAGAAAACGACAACTATCTGGAAATGGCGGAGAATGCAAGCAGATTTGCGGCAGCCGCCACTGACGGCGACATGGCGGAAAAATGCCTGAGGGAGGGCGGAAGAGCCGCAAACCGCGTTCAGAACGATCCGGAATACAGGCAATTGGTTGATTTTCTCTCGACATATGTGAACTTCAACGACGCGCTGGAGGTGATCTACATCTTTAAGGCACGGCAGGAAGGACTTTATGTCATCCTGAGCACCGATGATGCTTTCCTGAACAACAGCTACATCGGAGAAAGATACGTGTACGAAGGCCTTTTTGAACCTCTGAAGGAGGATCTTTTGACGGGAAGAAGACCCGAGCCCGGGATGGTGAAAAGCGACTACGGTAGGTCCTTCTCCGCATATGAACCCATCTACGGATCCGACGGGGAGGTCGTGGCCTATGCCGGTGCGAATGTGTGGGTGGATCGGAATTCCGATTATCTCAGAAAACTGTTTATCAATATGATCCTGGCGTCTTCGGGAGTTTTGGCTCTCATCATAGCCTTTGGTCTAAGATCCGCCAGAGCATTCCTGATCTATCCCATAGGAAGCCTTGAAAAAAGAATAGAAGGCTTCATGCAGGCCATGGGCGACGAGAAGGAGATGGAAGAAAACGTAAGGAAGCTGCAGAAACTTGACATACGCACAAACGACGAGGCGGAAGCCCTTTACAGGTCGGTGTGCGAAATGGCTGCGGGAACCTCGGAACAGATCAGGAGCATCAGGGCCCTGGCAAAGAAGAACGAAAAGATGCAGGAAGGCCTCATGATCACCATGGCGGACATGGTGGAGAGCGGGGCTTCCGGAAGAGACGAAAATGCCCTGAGGACTGCGGCATATGTACGCATAATCCTGGAAGGCCTAAAGAGAAAGGGCTACTATCCCGAGAAGATCACGGACAAATACATAAAAGATGTGGAAATGTCCGCTCCCCTCTATGATCTGGGTAAGATCAGGATCCCGGAGGCTTTGCTCAACAAAAAAGGCGAACTCACGGAAGAGGAAGAGGAAATAATGAAGAGTCACACTCTTGAGGGCAAGAAGATCCTTGAGAAGACCATGAATGTGGTCAACGGTGAAAGTTTCCTGAAGGAAGCCGGGAATATGGCCGCATATCACCACGAAAGATGGGACGGCAAAGGCTATCCCGAAGGACTTCACGGACAGGTGATACCTCTTTCCGCCAGAGTCATGGCGGTGGCGGATGCCTTTGACGAACTTACGGCAAAAAGGGGAACACAGGAAGTCCTTCCCATGAACAAGGCTCTTCAGGCCCTGGAAGAGGAAGCAGGCACGAGATTCGACCCGAAATGCGTGGAAGTTTTGATGGATTCTGCAGCGGATCTCAGGATGGTAATGAAAAAGTATCAGGGATCGTGATCTTCACGTCCCGGAGGTTTGGTTCCTATGCGGTTAAAGAACAGATTAAAAAAATATACTGCCCTTACCCTTATGACAGCGATTCTCACCCTTCCTGCCATGATGGGCTTTTTGCGGACCGAAAACGGGTTTGCCCTGGCGGGAGAGCGGGATGAGGAGAAAGTGGGCCTCGGAGGCGGATATGCCGCCACGGGCCGTCTTTCGGACATGGGCTATATGGCGAAACTTTATGATGCAAGGAACGGGCTTCCCACTTCGGAAGCGAACTTCATTCTGGGGGCATCGGACGGATATGTCTGGATCGGCGGTTATAGCGGCATCATCCGCTATGACGGCCTGAATTTTGAGCGCCTTCCCGCAAGTTCCGGACTGACCAACGGCAGAGGTCTCTACGAAGACAGGCAGGGACGCATATGGGTGGCCACCAACGATAACGGTGTTGTGGTCATAGACAGGGGCGAGTACAGACATTACGGTAAAAAAGAAGGGTTACAGTCCTCCTCTGTCAGGGCTTTTGCCCAGGACTACGAAAACAGGGTTTATATAGGCTACACAGCAGGAGTTGCCTATGTGGATGACGAAATGGTCCTTCACAGGGTGGATGACAGCCGGATCAACGGAGAACGTGTCCTGCGACTGGTCACCGACGCTGCGGGTGATGTATTCGGACAGACAAAGAGCGGCAAGATATTTGAACTCCGTAAGGGAGCCGTGGTGGCCTGCTATGACAGCGACGATCTGAAGATGGGAAAGATCACCACCATACTTGCGGATCCCGTTTCGCCTTGCAGGCTTTACATCGGAACGGAAGACAGCTGCGTCTATTACGGAAAGTTCGGAGATACGGCTTCTGAGGCGGAACGCATAGATACCGCCCCTGCAGCGAACATACACTGGATGTCTTACGAGTGCGGACGGGTCTGGGTCACTTCCGATTCCGTCATAGGCTATCTGGATGAGAACAATAAGTTCGTGGAGATCAAAGATCTTCCCATGAACGATTCCATAGAGATGGTGACTTCCGACTATCAGGGCAACATGTGGTTCGCATCCTCGAGACAGGGTGTGATGAAGATAGTTGCCAACAATTTCACCGACTTCACCGAAAAAGCGGGCATTCCCGAACTTGTGGTAAATACGGTGTGCATTAACAACGGCGTGACCTACGTGGGAACGGACAACGGTCTTCTGGCCGTTGGAACAGACAGCAAAGTTACGGAGAACAGCCTTACGGAAAAACTGGCGGGGATCAGGATCAGATGCCTGATGAACGACAGCAGAGGAAATATGTGGATCTCCTGCTTTACGGGGCATAAAGGCCTCTGGCGGATGAGCCCCGAAGGAGAGATCCTGGAACTCACCACCGATGAGGGCATGCCCGGAGACGAGATCAGATGCACCTACGAAACCTCCGACGGCAGCGTGATCGCAGGAACCAACGAAGGTGTGGCGGTGATCCGGGACGGAAAGGTAGAGAAAAGCTACGGCAGCGATGCCGGCCTTAAAAATACCGTGATACTGACGGTCTGCGAAGGGGACAACGGCTCGATCCTTGCGGGTTCCGACGGAGACGGCATATATGTCATCGGTGACAGCGGCTTAAGCCGCATAGGAACGGATGAGGGCCTTACCAGCGATGTCATCATGAGGATCAAGAAGGATGAAGAACGGGGGGTTTACTGGATCATAACTTCCAACTCCATCCAGTACATGAAGAACGGTGTGTTGAGTGAGATCAGCACCTTCCCGTACAACAACTGCTTCGACATCCTGTGGGACGCAAACAACCGTCTCTGGATCCTTTCATCAAGAGGCGTCTACTCCGTGGATGAAGAGGAGATGCTGGCCAACGACCTTCTTAATTACAGACTTTACACTCTTACCAACGGACTCACAAGTCTTCCCATAGGACACAGCTACTCCTTCCTGGACGGAAACGGAGATCTGTACATAGCGGGACAGACGGGAGTTTCAAAAGTCAATGTATACGGCGGCTTTGAAGAAACGACGGGGATCAGGACCACTCTGGCGGGAGTCTTTTATGACGATGTTAAGATAGAAGCGGATGCTAAGGGGATCTATGTCATCCCCACAGGCAGGGGCAGGATACAGATCTTCCCCGCAGTGCTGAATTATACGGCGTCGGATCCCTTGATCAAAGCCTTCCTTGAAGGCGCCGACGATCCGGGAATTAAAATGGAGCAGTCCAAACTTGGACCTCTGGAATACACGGGACTGTCCTACGGAACCTACAAGCTCCACATTCAGGTCCTTAAGCAGGAAACGGAGAAAGTGCTTTCCGACGAGGTGTTCATCATCAAAAAGGAACCTTCGCCCTTTGAACTCCTTACCGTCAGAATGATCGTCATTGTGGCGCTGGTAGTTGTGAGCGGCGTCATCGTTTGGCGTATCATGGTGGGAACCGTCATCAGAAAACAGTATTACCAGATACAGGAAGCCAAGGAAGAGGCGGAAAGAGCCAACAGCGCCAAGTCCCAATTCCTTGCAAACATGTCCCACGAGATCAGAACACCCATCAACACCATCATGGGCATGGATGAGATGATCCTGAGAGAAGATGCGGCAAAGGTGCCCAGGAGTTACTATCTCTCCGTCATGAATAACGCCGTGGACATTAAGAGCGCCGCAGAATCGCTTTTAAGCCTCATAAACGATCTTCTGGACATTTCCAAGATCGAATCCGGCAAGATGCATCTGGTGGAAGAAGAATATGACGTGGCGGAAATGCTCCGCTCCCTCACGACCATGGTGAGAGTGAGGAGCGAGGCGAAAAAACTCTACTTTGACGTGGAAGTGGACGAAAGGATCCCCGTAAGACTTTACGGGGATGACAAAAAGATAAAGCAGATCGTGTTGAATTTGCTCACAAATGCGGTAAAATATACAGATGAAGGCGGATTCACCTTGAGAGTCTCGCTTATGGAAAAGGATCCCCTTTCCTGTACGCTGAAGATCTCCGTAAAAGACACGGGCATAGGCATTAAACCCGAGGATACGGAGAAACTCTTCAATGCATATGAACGTCTGGATGAAGTCAGGAACGGCGGCATCCAGGGAACGGGTCTGGGACTCAACATTTCCAGGCAGTTTGCTGAACTCATGCACGGAAGACTCTGGTGCGAAAGCACCTACGGCAAGGGCAGCGAGTTCATCCTGACTCTTGTGCAGAAGATCGCAGACGATACGGAAATGGGCGTTTTCAGGGAAGAAGATGCCAAGAACAGTGCAGGAAGATATGTTCCCAAGTTCGTGGCTCCCGATGCCGATGTGCTGGTAGTGGATGACAACCCCATGAACTTAAGCGTTTTCAAGGGTCTGCTGAAACCTACAAAGGTGTTCGTTACCACTGCGGAAAGCGGTGAAGAATGCCTTGAAAAACTGAGAACCGACAGGTTCGACGTGGTGTTCCTGGATCATATGATGCCGGGAATGGACGGCATAGAGACCCTTAAGATAATACGAGAGACAATGCCCGACCTTCCCGTCTATGCCCTGACGGCAAATGCCACTGCGGGAGGAGACGAGTTCTATAAGTCCAAGGGCTTCAACGGTTATCTGTCCAAGCCCATAGATACGGCGGCCCTGGAGCGCACGATCATGAAGCATCTTCCTCCGGAGATCATCAAAAAAACCGATCCCGAAGAGGATGAGGAAGAGGAACTTTCCACAGAGGATCTTGAGTGGCTTAAAGATGTCGAAGGCATAGATCCGGAGGAAGGCTTGCAGAATTCGGGCGGCGTAGCGGCATATGCCCGGTCTTTAAGGATGTTCCTGGACACGATGGAGTCCTTCGCGAAGGTCATACAGGATGCATATGCTTCCGGGGATATAAAGCTTTATACCGTAAAGGTGCATGCCCTTAAGAGTTCCGCAAGGATAATCGGAGCTATGGGGCTTTCGGAAATGTGCCGGGCGTTGGAGGATGCGGGAAATCGCAAGGATATGGCCTTCATAGAAGCAAATACGGAAAAGATGCTGGAGGCATACAGGGGATTTTATGACAAACTTAAGCCTGTGTACGGAGAAGGATCCGGAGATGAAAAGGATAAACCGGAGATATCCCCGGCGGAGCTTAAGGATGCATATAGCGTGCTTAAGGATTTTGTACCGCAGATGGACTACGATGCGGTGGAAATGACCCTTGCTCAGCTGAAGGAGTTCAGACTTCAGGAAGAAGACCGTGAAAAAGTGGAAAAGCTGGGAAAACTTCTGAAGACCTTTGACTGGGAAAAGATGGAAGAGTTATTGGAAAAATGACGCCAAGGCGTTAAATATCATGGGTAAGCCAAAGTAACAGGCGGAAAGGTGCAGCATGGAACACAAGATACTGATGACGGGGGAAAAACAGACATTTCTTACTCGTGTTCTTACAAACAAGTTGAATGAGTCGGGTCACGACTGTGAATTCGTTGTCTGGGATGTGGACGGCATAAACAGCAAATGGGACGAATCCACGGTGGTGGTCATGTACATTGACGAAAATGAACGCCCCGACGACAAATTCCTTCATTATCTTAGCGATAAAATGACGGAAACGGGAGATATGATGATCCTAATAGGGGCGAAGGACGACATTGACATTGTGAAGACCAAGTTTCCTGTGGAACTGATCTACACCACCTACACCCGCCCGGTAAACAACGATGAATTTATGAAATCCGTGGACAGTCTTTTCAAAAAGCTGGACACAGGCGAATTTAAGAAGAGCATACTGGTGGTGGATGACGATCCCAATTATCTTGCCCTTGTGAGAGAGTGGCTCAAGGACTGTTACAAGGTCTCCATGGCAAACTCCGGCATGCAGGCCATAAAGTGGCTGGCAAAGAACAAGGTGGATCTCATTCTCCTGGATTACGAGATGCCTGTCACCAGCGGGCCTCAGGTTCTTGAAATGCTGAAGAGCGAAAGCGAGACGAAAGACATTCCCGTCATGTTCCTTACTGGAAAGAGCGACAAGGAAAGCGTTATGAAGGTGGTGGCATTGAAACCCGAAGGCTATTTCCTTAAGACCATCAAGAAAAAGGAACTTTTGAAGATCCTGAACAATTTCTTTATAAAGATCAAAGCTTAAGTATAAATTCGAAAATAACAGGAAGGGAGAAAAGGATGATGGAGTTAATGAAACAACATCAGGTGGATGTAATGCTTGCTTTGTCCAGCATATGCTTTATCATCGCCCTTTTTACGCTGCTCACCGGGACCATCTCGGGAAAGAGAAAGCGCATCCTTTTGAAGATGCAGCTCTGTTCCGGAACCTGGCTTTTTGCGGACAGGATAGCCTACATCTACCACGGAGTTTCCGGCAGACCTGCCATGATAGCGGTGTATGTCAGCAACTTCCTGGTGTTCTTTTTGACCATTGCCGTTCTGGCTTCCGTTAACAGGTATATGGAAGATGTGCTGGTGAACGAGGGGGGAATGGAAAAAGTGCCCCTTCCTCTTAAGATCGGCGATCTGTTTTCCTATATCGCAGAAGGCCTTGTGATTCTGTCCCAGTTTACGGGGCTTTATTACACCTTCGATGCTTCCAACACCTACATCAGATCACCCCTTTATTTTGTGAGTTATATTTTCCCCTATTCGATACTGATCATCCAGTTTGTGATGCTGTGCATACACAGGAGAATACTTAAGGGTAAGATCGCTTTTTCACTCTATCTTTTTGTTTTCGGATGCATATTCTTCTCCATGGTACAGTTCTTCATTTACGGCATATCCTGGATGGATATGACTGCGGTGACCATGGTTATCCTGGTCTATCTCTTCGCATTTCTGGACATGAACGAAAGAGCGGAAAAGGCCAATCGTATCGTCATCGAACGACTGAAGGACGAACAGGCGGGGACCAAGCGTCTTTTTGAACAGACGGCTTCCCTTCTTGCCTATGCCATAGATGCAAAAAATCCACTGACCAAAGGACGTCTTGAAAGGATCGCGGGTTATTCCAGAGATCTGGCAAAGATGTCGGGACACAGTGAAGATGAATGCGACAGGATCTACTACTCCGCCCTTCTTCATGATGTGGGGAAACTCGGCGTTCCCGAGGACATCGTGAGACGAGAGAACGACCTTACTGCGGAAGACGATGAACTCCTTAAAAGACATCCCGAAATGGGAGAGGAACTGCTTTCCGGAATCACCGCTGTTCCTTTCCTTAAATACGGCGCCCGGTCCCATAATGAGCGTTACGACGGTCATGGCTATCCCGACGGCCTTAAGGGAGACATGATCCCGGAAGTTGCAAGGATAATAGCCGTGGCCAATACCTATGATGCCATGACCTCAAAAAGGATCTTTTCGGAACCTCTTCCCCAGAACACTGTCCGTGAGGAATTGATGAAAATGGCCGGGTTCCAGCTGGATCCCAAGTACGTGGGGATCATGACGGATATGATCGACAGCGACAGGGAATATGCCCTTAGGGAAAAGAGCGAAGAAAACGTTCATAAGGACGAGACGGACATTACAAGAGTTTCGGTTTTGAATTTCGACGAATACAAGGATGTGGTTTCCGACGGCATCAGACTTACGGAAAACTTTACGGAGATCACGTTTTCATACATAAGGGAAAAGGGCTACGATCCTGCCCGTTCCCTGCCCGCACTGATCCTTTTCGATTCGCTGGATGCCTGCGTCCACAAAGACGAAAGCTCTGTCAGGATCCTGGACTATCTGGAATATGCCGAGATCTGGCTTGACGGTCACACCGTAAGCACCGCAGCCAGAAATCTCAAGGTGGACACCTTGGCGGGAGAAGATCAGGAGAGTTACAGCGTTCGCGGAGACGGCTCAAGGATATACAGGGTGAAGGCTGCGAAATACAGAGATCATGTGGTCCTCATCGTTTCGGAAAACGGAAAGAGCATCAAGGTGACGGTGGCGTTGCCGGATGCCATAAGATATGCCTATATGGCTTTTACGGGAGAGCATTGCAGACTCAGCGGTTTTGACCTGAAGGTTACCGACGAGCCCCTTAAGGAGGGAGATTTTGAGAGGATAGCCGAGGAAGTCAGCTTCATCGAGTGTCCCGAAGGAGACATCCCCAATGTTCAGGTGGAAGGAAACAGGACTGCGGAAAGTCTTCCCGTGGCTCTTTCGGACGGTATGAGAATGGATCTCCGGGTGCGGTCACTGCCCACGGCGAGCCTTATATGGCATTGTCCTTACATCCTTGTCTTTTCATCCGGAAACGGAAGAACGGACAGCGAGGATTACAAGGAGATCTGCTGCGTGAGGTTTGACGGAGAGGATGCCACACGAAACGGAACCGCCCAGAATGAGATAACGGTGAAACGCGGAGACGCTTTCGAAAGCTGGGATAAATGGAAGAATCTCAACAAAAAAGGCTATGAGAGCGAGATCAGATTCTTCCGCCGCCGTAACAGGATCGGTCTGGAGACGGAGAACGGAGGCATCATCTTAAGGTGTTCTTCGATCCTTACGGATAAAACGGATAAAGTCTATGTAGCTCTTACGGGAGATCAGGTGGCTCTGACGGACATCAGAGTACTGAGATGAACAGAGAGTATTGAAAAAGAAAAAGGGAAGCAGGCTGCGAACAGTTTGCTTCCCTTTTTTTACGCTCTTTTTTTCGAGAGAAGTCCGTGAATGACATTTATTAATGTGATCGCCAGTCCCATGATGGCAGCGCCTATGGAATCCACAAGCACATCCAAGGGATCGCCCACGCGGCCCCGGACGAAGGTCTGATGCAGTTCGTCAAGGCAGGCACAAAGGACGGTACAGACGAAGGCAATGGCAAGACGCAGGGGGAATCTGAGGCGTTTATCGTCTTTTTTAAGGATGACGGTCACGGGAACGAAGAAGGAGAACATCAGTAAGGCGTGTTCTCCGGCGTGACCCATGATGCGTATCTTTTCGTTAACATCCTCCACCTTGAGACTGTATTCTTTGTCGTCACCGGACCAGAGGCCCATGTTTTCCTCCGTTGCTATGATCTTTTTCGCAATCTTTCTGCTCATACTTCCGGATTGGGAGCCGTTCTGGCTGGAAAAGCCGAAGATCATCATTATGCATAAAAGGAGAGGAATGAAGGACAGGATTTTCTTGAGTTTATTCATAAATACGACCGATCAAATGTTTATTTTTTGAAGCTTTGTTAAATATGTTTCTCTTTCTTTTTCGTACTGTTCGTTGTACCAGCTGTCTTCGCCCTTGTGGAGGGTGGCTGCGTAGCTGTGGGCTTCGTTTGCGTCCTCGAGCACACGGGCAATGGTGGCAAACCCTATATTGGAGCACACATCGGAGATAAGTTCCACATTGGAAAGAATGTCCAGGAAGGTGGTTCCTGTGGTGATGTCACATTTTCCTTCCCTGAGACGTGAAAGATGGTTGGAACGCATGATATCGATCATATCATCCACCACCTGTTCAAGAGGCTCTATATGTTTGGCTGCTTCGATGTCACGGGAATGAAAGGATTTTTGGGTGTAAGCGAGTATCTCTGTCAAAATATCCCGGATGACTTCCAGTTCTTTGATCGCATAGGGTGAAAGCTGAACAAGATAGGTGCTGACCTTGTCCATGAGCATGTCTATGTTATCTTCCTCGGTGTTTATGATCTCAAATTCTTTTCATTGTGCTGTTTGTTTTATGAGGAATTATACCCAAACACGTCTATTATAACACATTTCTTGTGCACTTTTTCTATTGAATTTTTTAATTGATGTAATTATAATAAATCAGATATTATAAAAAGGACGGCATAAACATGGATAATATGTCTCAGATGCTAAAACTCATGGGAGCCTGGAACAGGTTCAAGAGCAATCATCCCAAGTTCCCTGCATTTATGAAAGCGGTTCAGAAGCGTGGTTTCAAGGAGAACATGGTGATAGAGATCATAGTTACGGAGCCTGACGGCGAGAAGATCGAGAACAGCATGAAACTTACGGCCGGCGATATCGAGCTCCTTCAGGAACTGAAGAGCATGAAGCCCAACGCATAAACGGAAAAGACGGCTATCGAACACAGGAAGAGAACAGAAAAATAAGGATTAGGAGAGAGCATATGCACATCACATTGACAGGAAACCTTGGCAGCGGAAAATCCACCCTCAGCAAGTTTTTTGAAAAAGAGTACGGCTACGAGATCTATTCTACGGGAAAAGTCATCAGAGAACTGGCCGAAGAACGTGGCATCACGGTTTTGGAAATGAACAAGCTCATGTCGGAGGATTCAAAATACGATCATATGATCGACGACCGCTCCGCTCAGATCTCAAGAGACCGTCAGGCGGACAACATTTTCTTTGACTCACGTCTTGCATGGCATTTTGTGGGAAAGGCATTCAGAGTTTTCCTTTCCGTAAGCCTTGACACCGCAGTTCAGCGTATCATGGGTGACAACAGAGGAAACGTTGAGACCTACGCATCTGCCGAGGAGTGCAAAGCTTCCCTGAAGGCAAGAGTTGCGGAAGAAGAAAAGCGTTACAAAGAGATCTATGACATAGATTACTTCAATTACACCAATTACAACCTGGTGCTGGATTCCACGATCTGCACCCCCGATGTGCTTTCCAAGATCCTCTATGACGAGGCTGTCGACTACTACAAGGCAATGGAAGAGGGCAGGGATTACACCCGCCTTATCATTTCCAAAGAACGCGGACTTGCGGATTTCGAAAAGGAAGCGGCAGCTTCGAAGGCAGAACTTAAGAACCTTCACGGTCATGAGTTCTATGTGATCACTCTTACAAAATAAACAAAAACGGCTGTGTGACTTTCATCACACAGCCCTATTTTTTTATCTCTCTTCTCTGAAGTAAGTGATGCCCAGACCTGCGGGAGGCTGGTTCTCACGCTTTTTCCTGATACTGGTGAGGATCAGTACCACGATGGTGAATACGTAAGGAAGAAGCTTGATGAGAGGCGTCATGGCCATGGGCAGCTGTATGCCCAGGATGCTGGAAGCATAGGCATTTGCAATGTACAAAAGGCCGAAGACGAAGGAGCCCAGGATGCAGATGTGAGGCTTCCAAAGGGAGAAGATGACCAAGGCTACGGAGAGCCAGCCGAGAGCCTCGATGGAGAGGTAAGCTTCCTGAGAACCCGCATAATCCATGATGTAGTAAAGTCCGCCCAGACCTGCTATGCCGGAACCGATGACGGTGGCAATGTACTTGTAGGCAGTAACGTTGATGCCTACTGCGTCTGCTGTGGCAGCGCTTTCGCCTATGGCGCGGAGGTTAAGACCCGATCTCGTGCGATAGAGGAAGTAAGAGGCATAGAGTGCAACAGCCAGAGCAAGGAAAGTCATGACTCCGCAGTACTTCAGGGAGTTGGTCATGTTGGAGAAGGGGGCTCTGAAGTACTCCAGTGCATAGAGGTACTCGTGAGCGCCGATGCGGGTAAGGCGTGACATTATGAACTTGGTGATGCCCACACCGAAGGTGGTGAGAGCAAGACCCGTAACGTTCTGATTGGAATGAAGGGAAACCGTCAGGAAACTGTACAGGAGTCCCATGAGTCCGCCGCTTATGAAGCAGGCCAGCAATGAAACAGTGACAATGATGAAGCCCGGGATGTTGTGACCGTACATGAGCTGAAGAACGACACAGCCACCGGCAGCACCCACGCTCATGACTCCGGGGATACCCAGGTTCAGATGCCCCACTTTTTCCGTAACGATCTCGCCGGTAGCGCCCAAAAGGAAGATGATACCTATGGAGAAGGAGGACAGAAGATAGTTCAATATGCTCATTTTATGCCTCCTTTGCTGCCTTATGGCGGAAATTGATCTTATAGTTGATAAAGAACTCGCAACCTATGATGAAGAAGATGATGATGCCCACGATGACCGAAGGAAAAGCGGAATCAATGTTGAAGTCCGTGGAGATCTGGGATGCGCCCTGATCCAGGAAAGTGATGAGGAAGGATGTAAGAGCCATCTTTATGGGATCGAATTTTGCAAGCCAGCTGACCATGATGGCTGTGAAGCCCTGGCCGCCGATGGTTGCTGTGGTAACGGAGTGATCCAGTGCGGAAACGATGAGGAAACCTGCGAGTCCGCAAAGGGCTCCGGAAATGGTCATGGTACGGATGATGACTTTTTTAACGTTGATACCGATGTACAGGGCCGTCTTTTGGCTTTCGCCTACAACTGAGATCTCGTAGCCGTGCTTGGAGTAGTTCAGGTAGACATAGAGACCAATGGTGAGGATAGCGACCACAAGTATCAGCAGGAAATAGTCATGACCAAGCTTTGGAAGATAGCCGAAGTTCAGCATTCCCAGTGTTGAGGATCCGCTGGGGGTCCAGAGCATCAGGAAATAGGAAACGATGAAGGTGGCTATATAGTTCATCATCAGTGTAAAAAGTGTCTCGTTGGTGTTCCAGAGAGCCTTGCATATGGCGGGGATGACGCCCCAGACAGCTCCGATGACCACTGAAGACAGCAGCATGATGATGAGGAGCAGCCAGTTGGGAATCTTTCCGCCGAGACCTATGATGCAGGCTACGGAGGCAAGAGCACCGATAAGGGACTGACCTTCCGCTCCGATGTTCCAGAACTTCATGCGGAATGCGGGGGTTACGGCTAAGGATATGCACAGGAGAACTGCCAGATCCTTGGCGAATTTCCAGATCCTTCGCTTGGTGCCGAAGGAGCCGGCAAACATGGAACCCAGCATCTTGAAAGGATTGATGCCGATGAGGATCATGGACAGGATCATGCAGACGATGACCGCCAGAACAATAGCGGCTGTTCTGATGCCGGCTCTGTACATAAGAGGCAGATCCTCACGCTTTGTTATATGGAACAGAGGTTCTTTTTCGATGTGCTGTTTACTCATGAGAAACCTCCTTGTGATTTGTGTGGGATTTGGTCATAAGAAGACCCACTTCTTCCTTGGTGACGGTACGACCGTCGCATATGCCCGTTATGCGGCCCGAGTTGATGACAACGATCCTGTCGCAGAGTTCCAGGAGAACGTCCAGATCTTCACCTACGAAGATGACGGAAACTCCGTTTTCCTTCTGTTTGTTCAAGAGGTTGTAGATGGTGTAGGATGAGTTGATGTCAAGACCGCGGACGGGGTAGGCTACCATAAGGACTGTGGGAGCGGCTGCGATCTCACGGCCCACCAGCACCTTCTGTACGTTTCCGCCGGAAAGCTTGCGTACAGCGGTTCCGACACCGGGGGTGTTCACCTGGAGGCTGTCGATGATCTCCGTGGCCAGTGCCTTGGGACGGGCTCTGTCGACGAAGAAGGATTTTCCGCGTCTGTAGGAACGTAGCATCATGTTGTCGGTGATGTTCATGTTGCCCACAAGACCCATGCCGAGGCGATCTTCGGGAACGAAGGAGAGACGTACGCCCAGGTTTCTGATCTGCAGTGGTGTCTTGTCACGAAGATCCACTGTGTCGCCTGTCTTGGGGTTGTTGTATATGATATCGCCTTCGTTGAGAGGATAGAGACCTGCGATGGCTTCAAGAAGTTCACGCTGACCGCTTCCCGCAATGCCTGCGATGCCAAGGATCTCACCGCTTCTGGCTTCGAAGGAAATGTTGTCCAGTACTTTAAGACCTTCGTCGTCCGTGGCGCTTAAATTGTCCACCTTGAGACGCACAACGGAGTTTACGGGCTCGGTTCTTTCTATGTTAAGGGAGACCTTCTGACCCACCATCATTTCCGTAAGGGAATTCTCCGTGGCATCCTTGGTATCCACCGTGGCGATGTGCTCGCCCTTGCGGAGGACTGCAACACGGTCTGAGATCTCGAGGACTTCATGGAGCTTGTGGGTAATGATGATGATGGACTTTCCGTCGGCTCTCATCTTCTTAAGAACTTCGAAAAGGTTTCTGGTCTCCTGGGGAGTGAGAACAGCGGTGGGCTCGTCAAGGATCAGGATGTCTGCGTTCCTGTAGAGCACCTTGATGATCTCCACGGTCTGCTTTTCGGAAACCGACATTTCATAGATCTTCTTTTTGGGGTCGATGGAAAAACCGTACTTTGCGGTGATCTCCGCAACACGGTTGTTGACTTCGTTCAGGTTGAAGCGTTCTTTTGAAGCATCTCCCAGAACTATGTTTTCGCCGGCGGTGAATATGTCCACAAGTTTGAAATGCTGATGGACCATTCCTATCTTATAGCGGAAAGCATCTTTGGGGGAGCGGATGATGACCGGCTCTCCGTTGACGATGACTTCGCCTTCGTCCGGAAAATATATGCCTGCGATCATATTCATGAGGGTGGTCTTGCCGCAGCCGTTCTCGCCGAGGATCGCAAGGATCTCACCCTTGTAAACATCAAGAGAAACGTCGTGATTGGCAACGACGCTTCCGAATGTCTTTGTTATGTGCTTTAATTCGAGAGCAAGCTCTTTCAAGTCTGGTTACCTCCGGGGCAGAATAAAAACAACGCATAAAGTATAATTCGCTTAAATACAAAAGTCAATAAAAGCGACAAAGCGGCGGAGTCGAAAATGACTCCGCCGTCGGATTATATGCCATTGATGATTTGAAAAAGGGATCAATACTTAGCGTTCAGAAGCTTAATGCCATCGATCTCTACATTGAAATAAGGAGCGGAACGGAATTCGCTCTCTGCGAAGTAGCCATCCTTTACAACCTTTGTATCGGGTGTGAAAGCATCGTCAGTGTCAACGTCTGCAAGGAAATCTGCAGAAAGAGGAGCATCCTTTACTGTGAATGTCTTTGTATCGAAAACCTTGAGAGATCCGTTGAGGAGCTGAGCCTTAACTTCGTCGATCTTCTTCTGGGTGTCTGCTGCTGCAGCCTTTGTGTTAACTTCTGTAAGAACAACGGAACCTGTGGAGATGGTACCTGTCCAGTCGGTGTCGATCTTCTTGCCGTCCATTACCTGATTGCAGATGTACTCGAAGTAAGGAGCCCAGTCGATTCTGGAAGAAACGATGAAGGTGTTGGGGCAAGCTGCTGCTGTGCTTCCGTTGTAGGAAACGTTGGGAACCTTACGCTCTTCGCAGATGGAAGGAGCACCCATGGAGTCGGCATGCTGGGAGATGAGTACACAGCCGTTGTCAATGAGAGCAGCTGCTGCGTTCTTCTCTTCGATCTCGTCGTACCAGGAACCTGTGAACTGTACTTCCATTGTTACTTCGGGAACGATGGACTTAACGCCCAGGAAGAAAGATGTGTAACCGGAAATAACTTCTGCATATGTGAAAGCGCCTACATAACCGATCTTGGGAGTAACCTTTGAATCAGCCTTCATCATCTCCTGAAGCTTGAGACCTGCAGCAACACCTGCGAGGTAACGTCCTTCATAGATGGAAGCGAAAGCGTTGTGGAAATTGTCGAGCTTTTCTGTGTGAGCCATTGTTCCGGTAGCGTGGCAGAACTCAACGTCCTTGAACTGCTTAGCTGCCTGAAGAAGATATGTTTCATGACCAAAGCTGTCTGCAAATACGATCTTGCATCCTTCGTCCACAAGGTCAGCTGCTGCTTCGTAGCATGCATTGCCTTCCTCGATGTTTCTCTTGATAACAACCTGTGCGTCTGTGAGACCGAGTTTCTTCTGAGCGTCCTTGATACCGTTGATGAAGTTGAGGTCGTAGGTGGAAGCTTCGTCGTGAAGAAGGATAACACCGATCTTGAAATCAGATTTTGCGGACTTACCGCCGCATGCTGCCATGGAAAGAACCATTACACATGCAAGAACCAAGCATAAAAGCTTTTTCATATAAATTTTCCTCCGTTTTACATATGTTTGATAAAACTTTAAGGGGTTTCCCCTTTCACCACGCATTATAGGGATAACCATTTTTTTTGTAAAACGCTTTTATTTAATCGGATTTATAAGCAGTACTTAATCCTTTTGATAAATGGGGGCTTCGCTCGCGAGGCATATGTTTTCGGCGCTGTTTTTTGTCTTTACGTTACTTTTATTCTGTGATATATTGTCTACAGAACAGGGAAAAAGTGAAAGAGAGGGTAAATAAATGAAGCTTCTTGAAGACAGGATTAAGAAGGACGGAATAGTAAAGGAAGGAAACGTCCTGAAGGTTGACAGTTTCATCAACCATCAGATGGATGTGGAACTTTTTGATGAAATGGGAAAGGAATGGAAGAGACTGTTTGCGGACAGACCTATCAACAAGATCCTCACCATCGAGGCTTCCGGCATCGGTATCGCCTGTGTGGCTGCCAGATCCTTCGGCGTTCCGGTTGTTTTCGCCAAGAAGGCACAGAGCATCAACATTGACGGAGATGTTTATGCCTGCAAGATAGAGAGTTTTACCAGAAAGAGGATATATGACGTTATCGTTTCCAAAAAGTTTTTGAGTAAGGACGATCACGTTCTTATCATAGATGATTTCCTTGCCAACGGATGTGCAGTCCTCGGTCTTCTTGACATCATCAAGGAAGCCGAGGCCACTGTGGAAGGAGTGGGCATAGCCATCGAGAAAGGCTTCCAGCGCGGAGGCCAGCTGGTGCGCGACCTGGGCATCAGAGTGGAGAGCCTTGCCATTGTGGAATCCATGGATGCCGCTACGGGAGAGATCGTGTTCAGACACTGATGAACCAAGAGGCTGTAAGGCCTTGAAATAAGCGAATTTTATAAGTAAACAAGAAAAATAGAAAAAATTTTTAAAATAATGCTTGCTTTTTGGGGGAAATGGGAGTAATATATCCTGCGTGCCTTGACACAAGGCACCCTGAAATAAATCGGGGTGTGGCTCAGTTTGGCTAGAGCGCCATCTTAGGGAGGTGGAAGTCGCAAGTTCGAATCTTGTCACTCCGATTTAAAGGACAGTTCCAAAGGGGACTGTCCTTTTTTGCTATAATCGGGTAACTCATCGGGAAAGGGGAAGTCCCGTGTGAAAATTGAATAAAGAAGAGGAGAAGGCTATGGTACACGAAAGGTATTATGTTGAAAACAAAAAAGTTGAGGACATCATCAACAGAAAAAACAGTATAGACACCGAGTTTTACAATGGTATCTATGACAGATACAAGCATTCGGTGCTTACAAGAAGAAGCGTTCCCGTGATCTGGAGATATGATATATGTAGGGAGACAAACCCGTATTTTCAGGAGCGTCTCGGTGTAAATGCCACATTTAATGCGGGAGCCATCAAGATCGGCAGAAAATACTGCCTGGTGGTGAGAGTGGAAGGCAGCGACAGAAAGTCCTTCTTCGCTGTGGCAGAGAGTGACAGCCCGGTTCAGGGTTTCAGATTCAGAAACAAGCCCATCATCATTCCGGATCTTTATAAAGAAGAAACAAATGTTTACGACATGCGCCTCACAAAGCACCAGGACGGCTGGATCTACGGTGTTTTCTGTTCTGAGAGCAAAGACAGGGATTCGGATGATCTTTCTGCGGCCGTGGCCTCTGCGGGCATTGTAAGGACCAAGGATATGATCATCTGGGAAAGACTTCCCAACCTTGTGACTCTTCATTCTCCTCAGCAGAGAAATGTGGTGCTCCATCCCGAGTTTGTGGAGGGAAAATATGCTTTTTACACAAGGCCCATGGACGATTTCATCAACACCGGCAGCGGCAGCGGTATAGGTTTCGGACTTTGCGATGATATCACCCATGCAGTCATCGACGAAGAAAAGATGACTTCCTTAAGAAAGTATCACACCATTACGGAGGCAAAGAACGGTGCGGGAGCTGTGCCCATCAAGACTGACAGGGGCTGGATCCACATCGCCCACGGCGTAAGGAACACGGCTGCGGGACTCAGATACGTGATCTACTGCTTCGCCACGGCTCTGGACGATCCTTCGAGAGTCATAGCTGAGCCCGGAGGCTTCCTCATCGGACCCAGAGGCAGTGAAAGAACGGGCGATGTTTCCAACGTGACTTTCACCAACGGAGCCATTACAGATGATGACGGAAAGATCTGGATCTATTACGGAGCCAGCGACACCAGACTTCATGTTGCGGGAACGGACATGGCAAGGCTTACGGACTACGTTTTCAACACTCCTTCGGATCCTTTGCGTTCAGCTGATTGCGTGCAGCAGCGCATAGAGCTTATCGACAGAAACTTAAGGGAATTGGGCAAGTAGTTGCAGGCTCTGATAAATGACATATTTTTGACATGCTGACTTAATTTTCCAAATTTAATAAATTTTCTATAAAAAAATGCCACAAAAGGCGATATTATGCCCTTTTTAGGCATTTTTTTTCTTGACAAATAAGACAAACAAGGGTATAAAGGATATAAGCGTTGACCGCAAAGGCGGTACATCGTAGGCTACAGGCTCAAAAGGCCTGAGAAAATTATCCTATAGGAGGAAATTTAAATGAACAAGACAGAATTAGTTGCAGCAATCGCTGAAAACGCTGGACTTACCAAGAAGGATGCCGACAAGGCTTTAAAGGCATTCATCGATGTAACAACAGCTGCTCTCAAGAAGGGTGACAAGATCGCTCTTGTTGGCTTCGGTACATTCGAAGTTGTTAAGAGACCTGCTCGTACAGGTAGAAATCCTCAGACAAAGCAGGCTATTAAGATCCCTGCATCAAAGGCTCCTAAGTTCAGAGCTGGTAAGGGCTTAAAGGACGCTGTCAACAAGTAAGTTGCGTTATTTAAAACCAAATATGATAGGATTGGGAGAGAGACATTGGTCTCTCTCCTTTCTTTTCCACCGAAGTATTGACTTTTGAGGGGGAGAATGGATATAATTTTCTTAAACTTATGGTTCAGGGAGAAAAAGATATGCGCTTGGACAAGTATTTAAAGGTATCCAGGATCATCAAACGCCGCACGGTGGCAAATGAAGCCTGCGATGCGGGAAGGGTTACGATCAACGGTAAGGTTGCCAGGGCCTCGGCGGAAGTGAAGCCGGGTGATATAATAGAGATAGGTTTCGGAAACAGTACGGTAAAGGCAGAGGTCCTTAAGATACAGGAAACAGTGGGAAAAGACGATGCAAAGGAACTTTTCAGGTATCTGTAAATGAGGAATTCACTGAAAAAGAGGCAAAAGGGAATAATTGTCATTACGCTGGCGGTGCTTGCTTTATTTGCTGTTCTTTTTTCCAGAGGACTTGAGCTAAGGAAACGTAAAGCGGAACTGGAGCGGCAGGTGGCGATCCTGAAAGAGGAGGAAACTGCTGCCTATGAGCGTACGGACGAATTGAAAGAGCGGAGATCCTATATGTCCACCATACGTTACATCGAGGATCTGGCCAGAGAAAAGCTTGGTCTTGTCTATAAGGACGAGGTTATATTTAAGGAAAAGGATGACGACGAGGAATAAAATAATCGATTTTTGCAGGGAAAAGAAACTATTGGACATCGGAGACGGGTTACTCATCGGGCTATCCGGGGGAGCAGACTCCGTATGTCTTCTTTTTATTTTGCATTCCCTTAAAGATGACTATGGACTGAGGCTTCATGCACTTCACGTTAATCACGGCATCAGAGGCGAGGAAGCGGAGCAGGATGAAAGATTCTGCCGGGAACTTTGCGAAAAACTGGGAGTGGAGTTTGAGACTGTGAGAGCAGACATTCCCGCCCTGGCCGAAAAGGAAGGCATGGGCCTCGAAGAAGCGGGAAGAAGGTTCCGCTATGAGACTTTTGAAAGAAAAGCGGCGGAGCTGGGACTGAACAAGATCGCCGTGGCTCATCATATGAATGACAGGGCGGAAACGGCCCTTTTTCAGCTGATAAGAGGAAGCAGGCTGAAGGGCCTTGCGGGAGTTAAGGAAAGGAACGGCCAAGTGATCCGTCCGCTCCTTTGCGTCACCAGAAACGAGATCGAAGAGTATCTGAAAGAGAACGGGCTCGGATATGTTACGGACAGCACCAATCTTTCGGCGGATTATACGAGAAACCGGCTGAGAAATACCGTCATCCCGGAACTGGAAAAGATATGCCCCCGTGCAGCGGAACATATGGCGGAGACTGCGGATTATCTGGGAAGAGTTGCGGATTACATGGAAAAAGAAGCGGATAAGGTCCGGGAAAAGGCTGTGAGGAACGAGAATGGCAATCAGGTCCTTTCCATTCCGGAACTTAGGAAAGCAGATCCCCTTCTTGCGGAAACGGTGATCTATAACGCCATCTGCGAGGCGGCGGGACGAAAAAAAGATATTACCGGAAACTTTGTGAAGATGGTCACAGATCTTATGGAACGTCAGTCCGGAAGAAGCGTGGACATAAAATACGGAGTGACGGCGAAGAGAGTCTATGAAACCATAGTATTAAGCAGATCTTCTTTGGAAAATGCCGTTGACACGACCGACGGAAACTGCAATAATAGGCTCTGTGTGGAAATATGGAGCGTTGCGGAAGGGAAAGCCCCGGATCTCATTGAAAGCATGGGTGGTCATCCCAAGGGCAACCTTAAAAAATACTTTGACTATGACAGATTGCTGGCCAGGGTCCAAAAGCCTTTTACGGCGGAGGACTTTGCCTTAAGGACAGCTGAGGCGACGGATGTGATGGCGATCTATCCCGACGGAAAAAGTAAAAAAGTTTTTGACATCCTGAAAGACGAAAAGGTGGAAGCGGAAAAGAGGAACCTGGTTCCTGTGGCCGCTCTGGGCAGCGAGGTACTGATAATAAAGGGCATACGTTCCTGCGAGACCTGTCGTGTGGATGAAAAAACCAAAAATATATTATCTGTGACTATCACGGAAGAATAAAGAAACGATGGAGGAATGATATGGCTGATAAGATATCGGTTATGATCTCGGAAGAAGAGATCGAAAAAAGAGTCCGCGAACTTGCGGATCAGATCAGCAAAGACTATGCGGGAGAAGAAGTTCTCCTGATATGCATTTTGAAGGGCAGTGTATTTTTCACCTGTGAACTGGCAAAGAGGCTCACCATTCCGGTGAAGCTGGATTTCATGTCTGTTTCCAGCTACGGAGATGCTACGGTTTCTTCCGGCAGGGTGAAGATCATCAAGGATCTGGACGACTCCATAGAGGGTAAGAACGTCATTGTCATCGAGGACATCATTGATTCCGGAAGGACACTGGCACATCTTCTTGCCGTTCTCAAGGTGCGTCAGCCCAAGAGCATCAAGCTCTGCACTCTCCTTGACAAGCCCAGCAGACGTGAGGTTGAAGTAAAGGTGGATTATGTGGGCGTGTCCATTCCCGACGCTTTTGTTGTGGGTTACGGACTTGATTATGCACAGAAGTACAGAAATCTGCCTTATATTGGTGTTTTGGAACTCGGAAAGGAATAAAAGTGGAGAACAACGGTAGAAGATTATTCAGAAATTTAGGACTGTATGTTGCGATCCTGGCTATGGGTGCACTTATCATATGGTTTGCCATGTCACTGGGCAGAACGGACACGAGCTACGGGTACAATGATTACGTGGAAGATCTGGGGAAAAAGAACATCACCCAGGTGGAAATCGTTCAGAACGAACAGGTGCCCACAGGACAGGTAAGGATCAAGCTCAAGAACGGCGATGAGAAATCCTTCTTCGTGGTAAATACGGAACTTGCGTTTACAGACGCCATGGGATACGGTATCGAGCCCATGGTAAGAGATGTAAAGACTCAGAGCATTTTCCTCACAAGCATCCTTCCCTATCTTTTGATCATAGTTATACTTTTCATATTTATGTCTTTTATGTCCGCACAAAACGGCGGAGGAAATTCACGGATGATGAATTTCGGCAAGAGCCGCGCGAGAATGGTGCTGCCGGACAGCGGAAAGCCTGTCACGTTTAAGGATGTGGAAGGCGTTGACGAAGAAAAGGAACAGCTGGAAGAGATAGTGGATTTCTTAAAGAATCCCAAGAAATACATCGAAGTGGGAGCAAGGATTCCCAAGGGCGTCATTCTTGTGGGACCTCCCGGAACAGGTAAGACATTACTGGCCAAGGCAGTTGCGGGAGAAGCGGGAGTTCCTTTCTTCTCCGTTTCAGGTTCCGATTTTGTTGAAATGTTTGTAGGTGTGGGTGCTTCCCGTGTAAGAGACATGTTTATGGAAGCCAAGAGAAACGCTCCCTGCATCGTTTTCATCGATGAGATCGATGCCGTTGCAAGACGCAGAGGCGCAGGAATGGGCGGCGGACACGACGAGAGAGAGCAGACTCTGAACCAGTTGCTGGTGGAAATGGACGGTTTCTCGGTAAATGAGGGCATCATCGTTCTGGCAGCCACCAACCGTGTGGACATCCTGGATCCCGCCATCATGAGACCCGGACGTTTCGACCGCAAGGTGTTCATCAATCGTCCCGACAGCCGCGGAAGAGAGAGCATTCTTAAGGTGCATGCCAAGAACAAGCCTCTTTCCGATGATGTGGATCTTCATGAGATCGCTCAGGCTACTTCGGGCTTTACAGGCGCAGAACTTGAGAACCTTCTTAATGAAGCGGCCATTGTGGCAGCAAAGAACGACATCAAGTTTGTACGAAAGGAAGACATCAAGAAAGCCTTTATCAAACTGGGTATCGGCGTTGAAAAGAAATCAAGAGTTGTTACGGATAAGGAAAAGAAGATCACGGCTTACCACGAATCCGGTCACGCCATTCTTTTCCACCTTCTTCCTGATGTGGGACCTGTCTATACAGTGTCCATCATCCCCACGGGACCTGCGGGAGGCTACACCATGCCTCTGCCCGAAAAGGATGAGATGTACATCACCAAGGGCAAGCTCATTCAGGAGATCATCGTGAGCCTGGGCGGACGTGCTGCGGAAGAGCTGATCTTTGAAGACATCACCACAGGTGCTTCACAGGACATCAAGGAAGCCACAAGAACCGCCAGAAATATGGTCATCAAGTACGGCTTCTCGGAGAATGTGGGTCTCATCTCCTATGATAATGATGATGACGAAGTCTTCATCGGACGTGATTTCGGTCACACCAAGGCCTACAGCGACCACACCGCCAATGTTATCGACGATGAGGTACGTTCCATTGTGGAGGATTGCTACGAAAAGGCAAAGAGCATGCTGAAGGAACATATGGATGTTCTTCACAGCTGTTCCAATCTTCTCCTTGAAAAGGAAAGGATCTCACGAGAGGAATTCGAGGCGCTTTTTCAGGGTTAACGTGCGTTTTGTGTAATTTGCACAAAAGATTTTTTGAAAAAAGGCAATGTTTGTGCACACTGTTTTTGAAATTCATGTATAATAGCACTCGTAAACCCCAATACATTATATATAGTTTTTGCTACACCCCATAAGTAACAAAAATACCTTCTCCAGAAAAGAGCGGCTTTCCCAGGCCGCTCTTTTCACGTTGGTACAAGTGTGTTATAATAGTAAGAAACAAGCAATTTATTCAATTTTGAGATGTGAACTGTTAATGGATCCTTTAAAAGCTTTTTATTCCGACGGTACGGAAGAGTTTTGCTTGACTTCCGGTATCGATACAAACGAAAATGTGACCATCAGGCTCAGAACCCCGAAGAATATGCAGGTTAAGCCTTTGTTTATGTGCGATTTTGCCGAAATAACAATGGAACTCTGCGAATCGGGGCCTTTTTTTAACTACTACTCCTGCGATATGATGATGCCCAATTACAATCTGAGCTATGCTTTCAAGGTGGTATATGAGGGCAGGATCTATTACTATACAAGAAACGGACTCAAGGATTACTACGAGTGGCAGGACAGCCTGAGACTCCTTCCCGGGTTCAGGATCCCCAGATGGGCTACGGGAGCTGTAATGTATCAGATCTATCCCGACCGCTTTTGCAACGGTGGCAAGGAAAATGATGTGGAGAACGGCGAGTACTACTATGCCGATCAGGCAGTAGAGCACGTATATGACTGGAATGCCCCTGTGGCAAATCTGGACGTGGCGAGATTTTACGGAGGAGATCTGGACGGGATCCTTAAAAAACTGGATTATCTGCAGGATCTTGGGGTGGAGGTCATCTATCTGAACCCCATCTTTGTTTCCCCATCCAACCATAAATATGACTGTCAGGACTACGATCACATCGATCCCCATCTCACGGTGATCGCCAAGGACATCGGTGCTCCGGGCATATACGGAAACAACAAGTATGTTATCCGCACCACCAACAAGGAAAATCTGGAAGCAAGCAATGCATGGTTTGCGGATTTTGTGAAGCAGGTCCACGAACGGGGCATGAAGGTGATCCTGGACGGTGTTTTCAACCATTGCGGATCCTTTAATAAATGGATGGACAGAGAAGGCTACTATTCCGCCTATGACGAGAGCGAAGCGGGAGCCTACAGAAGTAAAGAGAGCAAATACAGAAAGTTCTTTAAATTCCTGAATCCCGACGACCCCAATTCCTACGAGGGCTGGTGGGGATTTGACACTTTGCCCAAGCTGAATTACGAAGAATCGGAAGAACTTTGCGAGTACATATGCAACATCGGAGCCAAATGGGTTTCGGAGCCCTACAACTGCGACGGCTGGCGACTGGACGTGGCAGCGGATCTGGGGCATTCCGAGGAATTCAATCACAAATTCTGGAAACGTTTCAGAAAAGCGGTGAAAGAAGCAAATCCCGAAAGCATCATTCTTGCGGAACACTACGGGAATGCCGAGAAATGGCTGAGAGGCGATGAGTGGGACACACTCATGAATTACGATGCCTTTATGGAGCCCATCACCTGGTTCCTTACGGGCATGGAAAAGCACAGCGACGAATTCAGCGAATATATGCTGAACAATACGGAAGCGCTGGTGGACGGCCTCTTCAACAGGAGCAAGGCTTTTTCCACGGCCACCATGTATTGTGCCATGAATGAACTTTCAAACCACGATCATTCCAGATTCTTGACCCGTACAAACCACTACGTGGGGAGGGTGCAGAACCTGGGTCCTGAGGCCGCTTCACGGGACATTCATCCGGAGATCTTTGCGGAAGCCGTTGTTTTCCAAATGACCTGGCCCGGCTGTCCCACGGTTTACTACGGCGACGAGGCGGGACTTTGCGGTTTCACCGATCCCGACTCCAGAAGGACTTTCCCCTGGGGGCATGAGGACAAGGAACTGATCAGACTCCACAAGGAGATGATCTCCATCCGCAAGAGGCTCTCGGTGCTGAAATTCGGCTCCGTGACTCCTCTTTACACGGAGAAGGGTATCTTCGTCTTCGCCCGTTTCGACAGGGAAAATGTTGTGGTCACTGCGCTGAACAACAACGATTATGAAAAGGATGTCACTGTTTCCCTTGAAAGCATAGACATCAACATGCCCGCCATGATCACGCTTATGATCACGGACTGCGACGGCTACAGAAGAGAAGCCAGATTCTGTCAGGTGATCGACAGAATGTTCACCATACACATGAAAGCCCATTCCGCATGGGTGCTGAAAGACTTAGACCCGTGATGACAGGCAAAGAAAACGGACCCTTTGCGGGTCCGTTTTGCGGTTCATCATTCAAATGTGTGGTTCCTTCCCTGAGTCCTGTAGGTTCTCGGCGACACTCCGAAGCGCTTTTTGAAGCAGTCTTTGAAGTAGTTGCTGGAATTAAAACCGCAGGAGGTGGCAATCCGGGTCACGGAATCGTCTGTGGTGAGGAGCATCTGTGTGGCCTGGCGGAGACGGATGTAATTCACGTATTCGCTGAAGGTCTTTCCCGTCACATGGCGGAATTTCTTGGAAAGATAGGTGGGGCTCAGGTTGATCCTGGCTGCCGCATCTTCCAGAGTGATGGTGGAGGCATATTCCTCTGCCACCATTTTCATTATGGAATCAATGTCCTCGTCCAGTCCCGTGCTGGTGTCCACCTGCTCGTAGATGAAGATGCCGTAGCGCTGGATCCAGAGAAGGATCTGCTTAAAGAGCAGGATCATGTTCTCTATGGAGTAATCATCCGGAATGTTCTTTTCAGTAAGCATATTTTCCAAAAGGGTGTCGATCTGTTCCAGTCCTTTTTTTACCACCAGAATTTTTCCCGAAACAGAAAACTTTTCAATGAGCTCTTTGTGGAAATTCAGGTACTCGTTTCCCAGAACCGGAAGATCACAGTAGATGACGGTCCTTTCGCAGAGCACCTCTCCTTCGTATTTTGTACAGTGACTCTCTCCGGGAGCTGCAATGAAGATGTCTCCGGGGGAAAGATGGAACTCCTTGCCGTTTACGTAGTAGGTGCAGCATCCTGTCTTTAAATAAAAGAATTCCACGTAAGAATGAAGATGTTCGTAGTTCATCCGGAATGAGGGAACACGTACGGCACGTTCCACAAAGATCCCGGCAGTTGATCGGTCAGTTGACATATTTTTCTCTCTTTTCTCATGTTTACAGGTTTCTTGAGGTGGCTTTTAACCCCCTCTTTCCGCCTGCGGTTCTATATGATAGCATAAAAAACACGGTTTGTCAAAAAACATACCGAAATCTTGAGATTTCTGGTAGGTTTGCAAAAGACAAAGAACAAAAAATAAGTGGTATTTAGTGTGGAATACATAATAAATTGGTAGTATTATTTGACGAACCGTTATAGAATTGGGGCAAGCTGAAAAGTGATTTTACACGGCCGTGAAAAAACTTTATCGCTGAAAACTACTATCATATAGTAAAGGAGAAAAGGGAAATTTATGAAGAAAAAGATTTTGGCGCTTTTGATGGCCGCAACAATGGTACTTTCTCTTGCCGCATGCGGCGGTAAGAAAACTGACGAGCCCAAAGCAAGCACTTCCGCGGAGGAGAAAGTGACTCTCAGAATGGCGTGGTGGGGTTCACAGACAAGGCATGACAGAACGGTTCAGGTCATCCAGATGTACATGAAGGACCACCCCAATGTTAAGATTGAATATGAATTCTTCTCGTTCGACGATTATTTTACAAAACTCAAGACACTGGTAGCATCAGACAACGTATGGGACGTGTTCCAGCTGGGAGGAAACTTCCCCGACTACATGAGCAAGATCTACTTCCTGAATGATTTCATCAAGGACGGGACCATCGACACATCCAAGATCTCCGATGCCTACCTTAAGATCACTCAGGACACCGACGGAAATCAGATCGGTATCTCCAACGGTCTCAACACCTACGGTATCGCATATGACGTTGATATGTTCAAGGCAGCCGGCGTTCCCCTTCCCACAGAGACATGGACATGGGATGATTACGCAGATGCTGCCAGAAAGATCAAGAAGGCTACAGGCCACTTCGGAACTTCAAGCTTCACATCATCAGAGTTTGCCGCAGGCTGTACCACATACATCGGACAGCAGGGCAAGCTTGGAGAGTTCGGATTCTTCAACCTCGACCTTACAGGTATGGGCTTCACGGATCCTCAGATGCTTGCTCCCTACATCCAGATGAGAGCAGACCTCATTAAAGAAGGTGCTTCACCGGATGCAGGCGCAGAAATGGAGATCACCAACATCGAGAATGATTTCCTTGTAACAGGTGAAGCAGGTATGACATGGGTAGCTGTCAACCAGTTCCCCACCATCTATGACATTTGCCAGGCACAGGGCAGAACACTTGCTCTTGCAACACTTCCCAGAGTTACAAAGGACGGCAACGCAGGTTCCAAAATCCAGTCTTCACAGATGCTCTGCGTATCCAAGGATTCCAAGCACAAGAAGGAAGCAGCGGAGTTCATCAGCTGGTTCCAGAACAGCACGGAGTGCAACAATGTTCTTCTTGGCGAGCGCGGTATCCCCGTAAACGAGGACGTGCGTGTTGCTCTTCAGGCTTCCGCAAATGCAGGCCAGAAGATCATGTATGACTATGTAACACTTGTGGGAACCTTCAAAACACCCGAGAAGGTCAACGTTCTGAGCCCTGCGGGACAGGATCAGGTTGTAGACCTTTACAGAAATTACATCCAGCAGGTAGTGAGCGGAGAGATCACAGCTTCCAAGGCTGCGGAACTCACTTACAAGGCGGGACAGAGTCTTTTCAAATAAAGCATAATAACTCAGCCGACGGGGCGCGTCCACGGGCAACGTGGACGCGCTTTATTGGCGAAAAGGGATAAGGACATGACTGAAAATAAGATAAAAAAACCTTTCAGTTTCAAACGGTTTATATATAATGACAATACGGTGGGGTACATTTTTGCGCTTCCTTTTATCCTGGGATTTTTGGGCTTTTCACTGGTTCCCATGATAACTTCTCTCGTATATTCCTTCACGGATATGACTTTTGGTGACGATGAGATTCAGTTTATCGGCTTTGGTAATTTTATCAAACTCTTTCAAGATGAGGTCTTTTTGAAATCAGTAAGAGTCACCTTTAAATATGTGATCATATCCGTACCCATGAAACTGACATTTGCACTTTTGGTGGCTTTTCTTCTCACAAGAAAGAGCAGGCTGGTCACATTGTACCGTTCGCTTTACTATGTTCCCTCGCTTGTGGGCGGCAGTGTTGCGGTGGCTCTTGTGTGGAGACAGATCTTTGCGAGACGAGGTCTTTTTAATGTGGTCTGGACAGATCTTTTCGGCGCAGATGCAAAGGTGAACTGGTTTGGAGGCAACGGAAAACTTGCGATCTATCCTCTGATCCTCATGAGTGTATGGCAGTTTGGATCTTCCATGATCATTTTCGCTGCCGGTCTCAAAGAGATCCCGGAAAGCTACTACGAGGCTGCAATGATCGACGGCGCCAACGGTTTTCACAGATTCTTTAAGATCACTTTACCATGCCTTTCTCCCATCATCCTGTATAACCTCATCATGCAGACCATCTCTGCCTTTATGGTGTTCACCCAGGCAAAGATCATCACTGAGGGAGGCCCCAATAACGAGACCATGATGTATGCTCTCTATGTCTACAATACAGCCATATCCTATGACAGGATGGGATATGCCTGCGCCATGAGCTGGGTAATGCTGGTCATCATGGTGATCATCACATTAATCATCTTCAAGACATCCAAGAAATGGGTGTTCTCGGAAGCGGATTCTTAAGGGGGCGGACATATGAAAACAAGAAGGATCATTTTAAAGATCATATATCATATTTTCGTTCTTGCATTTGGTTTCTGCATGATATATCCTGTCTTGTGGATGATCAGCGGAGCTTTTAAGGATAATCAGCAGATACTTAACGGCGGCCTCAGTCTGATACCCAAAAATTTCGTGAAGACAAATTTTGCAACGGGGTGGAGAGGTTTTGCGGGCACATCCTTTGCCACCTATTTCAAAAACTCGATATTCCTGACCACTGTGGCAACCCTCGGCACATTGCTGAGTTCTGCCTTTGTGTCCTATGCTCTTTCAAGGATAAAGTTTAAAGGCAGAGGCTTCTGGTTTTCGTGTATGCTGGCGACCATGATGCTTCCCGGACAGGTCATCATGATACCTTCGTTCCTGATCTGGCACAAACTGGGGCTGGTGGGAACCTATGTTCCTCTGATCCTTCCCTATTTCTTCGGTCAGGCCTTCTTCATCTATCAGATGATGCAGTTTATGAAGGGCATACCCAAAGAACTTGACGAAGCCGCAAAGATTGACGGCTGCAGTAAATACGGCCTCTTCTTCAGGATCATATTGCCCCTGCTCAAACCGTCCATCATTACAACCATTATCATTCAGTTCTACTGGAAATGGGATGATTATATGGGACCTCTGCTTTATCTCAGCAACCCCAAAAAGATCCCGGTTTCCCTTGCCATAAATCAGTTTGCCGATGCTTCTTCCATTACGGACTACGGCGCAATGTTCGCCATGTCCTCCCTTTCTTTGATACCTGTATTTTTGATATTCCTCTTCTTTAACCGTTATCTCGTACAGGGTATCGGAACCAGCGGTTTAAAAGGATGAACAAAGTCATATTTAAAACAGAAGACGAAAGACTCCAACGCCTCTTTGACGAGGCAGAAAAGAGGCTGCAGGGAAATCTCAGGGACTTTGCCGGACGCTCCGTGCTGGTGGAAGGTGCGGGCTATGAAAAGATATGGCTGGAGACCCAGCCCATGGGCGGAGAGATGTTCTGTAAAAGGGACAATTCCGGAGCGGCCCTCAACAACCAGCTGCTTTTTATGGAAAATCAGCGGAGTGACGGGCGCTTGCCGGGTAGCATAAAACTGGATCATGGCAAAGTGGTTCCCGAATACAATAAACTCCAGGGCTTCTGTTTCCCCGAGCCTGCTCTCAACATGTACTATCTTACGGGAGAGGACAGAGAGTATCTGGATTTCCTTGGGGCCACCCTTGAGAAATTCGACAAATGGCTCTGGGCTACCCGTGACAGCGATCAAGACGGCTGTCTTGAAAGCTTCTGTGTCTACGACACGGGAGAAGACGGAGCGGTGAGATACGGTGATGCTCCCAACTATTGGGAGAAGGATGCAGCCCCCACAGAATTCGCATCTGTTCCCATGGCTTCATCAGACATCATGAGCTGGAGTTTTTCGACGAGAAACGTTCTTTCGAAGATATGCAGGATCAAAGGAAAAGTAGGGGCTGCGGATGACTGGCAAAAAGCAGCGGAAACGGTCAGGAAGGCCCTTGAAGGTTATCTCTGGGACGAGAAAAGATCCGCTCTTTTTGACAGGGTGAGGAACCATGAAATGCAAAAGACCCTGACCCATGCAACCTTAAAGGCCATGTACTGGGGCAGCATATCAAATGAAAAAGCTGATGCTTTTGTAAAGGAACATCTTTTGAACGAAAAAGAGTTCTGGACATATATGCCCATTCCCGCCGTTGCGGCAAACGATCCGGATTTCAGGAACATCCCAGAAAACAACTGGAGCGGACAGTGCGAATCCCTCATCTATCAACGGGCCATCAGGGCACTGGAAAATTACGGGTGGGACAGACTGATACCCATGATCGGAGAGAAAATTTTCAGCGCGGTGGGAGAGAACATGGCTTTTGTTCAGCAGTTCGATCCCTTTACGGGAAAACCTTCCCTGAACGAAGTCAGCGGTGGACAGCCCACCTACGGGCCTGCCATCCTTTCGGTCCTTGAATACCTTTCTAGGATCTATGGCTTACATCGGGAGGGAAATATGCTATACTGGGGCTTAAGACAGGGCCCTGACTACGAATACGTTCAGGTCTTAAATGACGTAGAATACAGGATATGCCATACAGGCAGGATCTTTGAGTGCCACAGAGACGGTGTACTGCTCTTTTCAACGGGATGCGACGGAAAAGCCGTTACGGATGTGCAGGGGAAGGATCCCAAAATGGTAATGTGGCAGAGATAAGGAGACGTTCAAATGAAAACAGTTGATTCAAAAAATCTTAATATCGCCTACATCGGCGGCGGTTCCAGAGGATGGGCATGGACCTTTATGACGGACCTTGCAAGAGAAAATGAGATCTCCGGAACCATCAGACTTTACGACATCGATGTTCCCGCAGCAAAGAAGAACGAGACCATCGGAAACCGTCTGAGTGCAAGAGCAGATGTGGTGGGGAAGTGGAAATATGAAATGAAGGAGACTCTTGAGGAGGCTCTTACGGGAGCGGATTTCGTCATCATATCCATCCTTCCCAAGACTTTTGATGAAATGGAAGTGGATGTGCATATGCCCGAGAGACTGGGCATCTACCAGTCCGTAGGCGACACTGCGGGTCCCGGCGGAATGATGAGAGCTCTCAGAACCCTTCCCATGTTTCTGGAATTTGCAAAGGCGATAAAGCAGTACTGTCCCGAGGCCTGGGTCATCAACTATACCAACCCCATGTCTCTCTGCGTAAAGGCTCTGTACGAGGGCTTTCCCGGAATCAAGGCTTTCGGTTGCTGCCATGAGGTTTTCGGAACCCAGAAGGTTCTGGCGGAGATCGTTATGCGCGAACTGGGCGAAAAGAACGTTACCAAGGACGACATCAACATCAACGTTCAGGGCATTAACCATTTCACATGGTTCGATTATGCCACATACAAGTCTGTAGATCTTCTGCCTGTCTACAGAAAATTTGTTGACGAGCACTATGAGGAAGGTCTGGAATTCGGCGATATGAACTGGATGAATTCCACATTTGCCTGTGCTCACAGAGTAAAGTTCGACCTCTTCAGACGCTTCGGCCTCATTGCAGCTGCAGGCGACAGACATCTGGCTGAGTTCATGCCCGGAACGGACTACCTTAAGGACCCCGAGCAGGTGAAGGGCTGGAAGTTCGGTCTCACCACCGTTGCATGGCGTAAGGAAGATCTGAAGCACAGACTTGAGAGATCCGAAAGACTGGCAAAGGGCGAAGAGGAGATCGACATCAACCAGGAGACCGGTGAAGAAGGAGTCAGCATGATCAAGGCTCTCTGCGGTCTCGGAAGAAAGGTCACCAACGTGAACATCCCCAACACGGGACGTCAGATTCCCAACCTTCCGGAAGATGCCATCGTTGAGACCAACGCCCTCTTTGAAAGAGACAAGGTGCGCCCTCTCTATGCCGGAGCCCTCAAGGAAGATGTAAAGGCCCTTGTGATGCCTCACATTAAGAACCATGAGCGTATCATGAATGCAGTCCTGGGCGGAAACAAGGATGTGGACCTCATCTGCGAAGCATTTGAGAACGATCCTCTCATCAAGGGCAGAGCAGGCAAGGAAGAGATCAGAAAACTTGTGGTTGATATGATGAAGGCGACATTATAAGTATGAAGACAACGGACATTATCATAAGAGACCCTTTCGTTCTCGCGGAGGGCGGAAAATACTATCTTTACGGCACCAGAAGCCTCACATGCTGGGGCGAAGCCGACGGCTTTGACGTCTATGTGAGCACTGATCTTGAAAATTGGGAAGGACCCACGGAAGTTTTCCACAAGACCGACGACTTCCCCTATGACAAGAACTACTGGGCTCCGGAAGTCCACAAGTACAAGGGGGCATATTATATGTTTGCCACCTTCAATACTGTGGCGAAGGATATGAAAGGAACCATGATCCTAAAGAGCGAAAGCCCCATGGGACCTTTCAGACCTCACAGCGAAGGGAAGATCACTCCCGAGGAATGGAACAGCCTGGACGGCACATTTTACACGGATTTCAAGGGGAAGCCATATATGATCTTCAGCCACGAATGGGTGGACGTTGCGGACGGCGAGATATGTGCGGTGGAACTCAGTGAAGACCTTAAGAGACCTGTGGGAAAGGTGTTCACACTTTTTAAGGCATCGGAAGCCACTGGCTGGGTCCGTTCCATCAGTCACAAGCGCTTTCCGGACAAGAAGATCTATGTAACAGACGGTCCCTTCGCCTGGAGAAATCCTGACGGAAGTCTGGCTCTTCTGTGGTCCAGCTTCGGTGAACACGGCTATGTGGAAGCCGTTGCCCACTCCGACAACGGAGATGTTACGGGAAAGTGGATCCAGAAGGAGACTCCGGTCTACTCCGAAAACGGGGGCCATGGCATGCTGTTCCGTAAGTTTGACGGAACGCTGATGCTTACACTCCATTATCCCAATGAAAACTATAAGGAACATCCTGTTTTCATTGAGATGAAGACGGAAGATCTTCTTTGATGATCATTAGACAAATAGTAGACAAAATTTGCGTAAAAACCAGAAAAAATCTGTGTATTTCGGCAAAAAAGTTGAAGTGAAATTTCAAATATGCTAAAATAAAGGACAGCTATGCTGTCCTTTTCATTATTAATGGGGAGGACCGCTGCGAGACAGTGGAGGGAACATGAAAGCAAAATTCGACGAGCGTTTTAAAATGTTGCTCTGGTGGATCCTGCTGGCTCTGACCCTAGTGTTCGGCGTTGTGGTTTCGGGACGCCTGAGATCGAGGATCGAGAGGAGCAGCTTTGTCGAGATCAAAAGAGTAACAGAAAACAGGCTTCATGACATTGAAAAGGATTTCAATTTTGCGGTTTCGCTTTTAAAGATCCTGGGACCGGAAGGACAGGAAGAGTATTTCTTTAAGAACAGTGACAAGAGTCTTTACTACGTCCGGGAACAGCTTTCTGCGACGGCAGTGGGCGTATATGACAGAAATACGGAAAAGTTCAGATTCTCCTTGGATGAGAATTTCACCAATACTGTGGATCAGGCAGCTCTTAAAAAGGAACTGGAAGAGGTCTTTGAGCGTGACGATGTGACCTTTTGCAGAGGAACGGCATTTTTTGAGAGTGGCGATGTGGGCATCGTGGTGCCCCTTAAGAAAAACGGAAGTACAGTAGCGCTTGCCTTTGCATTTTTTAACGTCGACAGCTACTCGGATCTGATCTCCGAGACCATCCTGAACGGAGAGGGATACAGCATGCTGAGCGACATCGACGGACAGATCATCGTTCCTTCCGAACAGTTCAGGGCTCACGAACAGCAGACCGGCGTTGAAGAAGACATCATGTCGGACGACGTCAATGCTCTTTTTGAAAAAATGGAAGCGGAGGGAGTCGCCTTCGGCAAGATCTCCAGAGAAGGCAAGAAATTCTATGTGTGCAGCATTCCTTTCGAAAACTACCCGGATTACTGCATAGTGGCCGTGGTGGATGAGATCTCCGTTTTCCAGAACATCACACCCGCAACACGAGGCATTATCGCAGTCATATGCATGCTCCTTGTGATCACCGTGGGACAGAGTGTCTACTATGCCACCACAGTAAGGAAAAAGAAGAATCAGTTTGACGACATCATGAATTACGATGAGCTTACGGGGCTGCCCTCCAAGCACCATCATAAGACCATCGCTCTGAACATCCTGAAAAAGGCAAAGGGCAATTTCGCATATGCCGCCTGTGATGTTTCGGAATTCAAGTACTTCAACAGCACCTTCGGTTACGAATACGGAAATAAAGTTTTAAAATACATCGCAAATGTTATGAGCGACGCCCTTTTGAAGGATGAGACAGTGAGCCGCACCAACGGCGATCATTTCGCACTTCTCCTTCACTACAACGATCCGGACGAGCTCACATCCCGTCTCACCCGTATCCTGGATACGGCCAGCATTCTTCCCGCAGCGGACGACGGACGCCAGCCCAGAGCCATCTTTACCTGCGGCGTTTACCTCATAGGCGCGGAGACGGACATCAACAGGATCAGAGCCAGAGCAAATGTGGCGAGAAAGGGTCTGAAGCGCTCCATCAGCAACCAGATCGCCTACTATAACGAAGAAGATTTCAACAACGAACTGGAAAATCACGAGCTACAGGAAGATCTCATGAGAGCCGTTGCAAACAAGGAACTACTGGTTTTCCTCCAGCCGAAGTACGGCATATCAAACGAGGAAGTTATCGGAGCCGAGGCGCTGGTGCGCTGGAATCACAAGACCAGAGGACTCCTTTCCCCCAGTATATTCATTCCCATAGCGGAAAAGATCGGACTGGTGAAAGAGATCGACTTCTTCGTGTTCAACTCCGTATGCAGGCAGCTGAACCAATGGAAGAAAGAAGGAAAGAACATCGTTCCCGTTTCGGTGAATTTTTCGAGAGTGCATCTTAACGATGATGATTTCGTGGCAAATCTCATCAAAGCCACCAAGGAGAACAACATCGAACCGAGATACCTGGAGATCGAGCTTACGGAAAGCGCGGTTTACGATGAGATGGAGAGGCTCCTGGACATCATGTACCTCATCAAGGAAGCGGGCTTCGGACTTTCCATGGACGATTTCGGCTCCGGCTACTCATCGCTCCATCTCCTCCGCGAGATGCCTGTGGATGTGCTGAAGCTGGACAAGGGATTCCTGGACGATTGCGACAACGACAATCAGAGAGAGAAGAAGGTCATCTCCCATGTTATCTCCTTGGCGAAAGACCTGCAGATCTCAGTTCTTGCGGAAGGTGTCGAGACCGAGTCACAGAAGAACTTCCTTCAGGAAGCAAACTGCGACATGATCCAGGGCTACTACTACGCAAAGCCTATGCCCATGTCGGAATTCTCAAAGTACATAGAGGAAGCGGATAAATAAAAATGTAAGAAAGACCTGCGGTTGGAAGTGATATGTGTCCAGGATTCTGGGTACATATCACCAACCGCAGGTCTTTTTGTGCGATAAGCGAATGCCCTCGGCAGCAAGCTTGCTTGCTGGACGAGGGCTGAGTGAACGGTCATTGAGCGGACTTCGTACGCGAGATGACCCGTCGAATCGAGTAGGAGTCAGCCTACTCGATTGTTTATAGGAAATACAGTGGCAGCGTGAATACATGAAGAAAGAGCGTGTTATGTGCATGTTATATGCTGTGCATGTGCATGTTGTGTACATTTCACGCGGTGATAATAATTCCGCGGGACGTGTTTTGAACTCATTTCATGAGAGTTGACGGAGAGAACTTGAACATGAGGAGGTAAAAGAACCAGATCACGAGTCTCACCAGCACATATGCGGAGATGATGACCAGAGGAAAGGCTTTCAGCATTTCAATCTCGGGGGGCTTGATCCTGTAATTGTAATGCCATGCTATGAGCATGATCACATTCAGAAGAAATCCGAAGGACAGGGCCTTGGAAGCGAGAGCCGTGTAACGGTACTTTTTACGCAGCAGCGGCAGCGGCAGATCCTCCTCCGCCTTCACATTCGCATGGCCCTTCATCATGCCCTCCATAATCATGGGGAAGAGCAGATCCAGGAGCAGAATGTAAAGCGGGCTGAAAAGCATGATCTTGTTCACGACGTAGTAGACCTGGACAACTGCCAGAAGCACTGCCAGAAAACGGTTGGAAACCAGCAATCCCCGCATCATGGAGATGCTGTTGGTGACTTTTGTCATTTCGGAATTTTTCTTTTCTTCCATAGGCTTCCTCCCGAGGGTGAATGTTGGATAATGCTAAGGTAAGAGTAGCACTTTGGGGCGGGGAAGGCAAGGGGGTGTGCGATGTTACTTGAACTTGAACTGCTACTTGCGCTTGACAAATACACAAATGATATTTGCATATTTGCAAATACGAGTTGCAAATTGGTAAAATTAATGCTATCCTAGGAAATAGGAGGATCGTGATATGAGAATAAAAGAAATCAGGATTCAAAAGAACATTACACAAAAGGATCTTGCGGATGCAGTGGGCATTAATATGAGTGTCTTGTCGAGATATGAAAACGGAAAAACCGAACCCACGGCAAAGCGGCTTGTCGAAATTGCAAAGGCATTGGATGTGGACGTGGATTATCTGTTGGGCACGGAGGAGAACAATGATGTAATTTCCATAGAACGCAGAGAAAGTATTGTGGATGAGAAAAGGCGATTACGTCATTATGCTTCTTTACTTCAAAATGACTTTGTAAAGCGGATGGTTATCCTCGGAGCCGGAGGTAAATGTGAATTATGCGGTCAAGATGCGCCTTTTAAAGATCAAAACGGGCGACCATATCTGGAAATACATCCATTATATGATGATTATGACATAGACAGGGAAGAGATAGAAAAGAAACTTGTAGCTCTTTGTCCGAACTGCAACAGTAAGATAAACGTGTTGAAAGATTCGGTGGATATTGAAAGACTCAAAGAGATCGCTTCAAGACATGATTACTAAACAAGACCAAAATATACATTATTTATGTATATTTTTGCTTTATACGTCAAGAACGTATATTTTAAAATTATACCTTTATTGCGTATAATTTTAATTTATACGCAATAAAGGTATAATTGACATTTATACGCTCAAAGCGCATAATAAAGTCGGAGGTAGAATATGCTTTATTATGCAATCATAGGTGATATAAAGGATTCAAAAAAAATAGATAACAGAGATACTGTGCAGGACAAGTTAAGGCGGACACTTGATAAAGTCAATGTAGACTATAAAGAAGGAATTGCTGCGAACTTTCTGATCACTCTTGGAGATGAATTTCAGGGATTATTGAAAAGACCCGACGACATCATTGCCTTGGTAAAATACATACAAAATGAAATGTATCCTGTACAGATCAGGTTTGGCATCGGAATCGGTGAGATCAAAACAACTATTGATCATGAGGCAGCTTTGGGGGCTGACGGACCAGCATATTATGCGGCTAGAAATGCTATCACCGAAATACGTGAAAGTGAAAAAAGAGAGAAAAAACAGGCAGCGGATGTAAAACTTGCAACATATGGGAAAGAATCTTTCGAAATGATAGAAATCAACTGTCTACTGGGAATGATCAAGGTGATTGAAAATGGCTGGAATCCCGAACAGAGATTTACAATAATGGACATGTTGGTGCATCAAGATAGTCAGGAAAATTGTGCAAAAAGACTGCAGACGACACAGCCTACTGTGGCAAGGCGTTTGTCGGCGGGAAATTTTCTGGTCTATAAGAATGCTTTAGACACGCTGAATATGGCGATGAGAAGGGTAAAAAATGAAGGCAAATGAATATTGGGTGTATTTGTTATTGGTACACATAATCGGGGATTTTTATTTTAAAAATGAAAAAATGACCAAGAAAAAAGAGGGGAGCTACGGAATTGTTTTGCTTCATTCTTTACTCTATCTGGTTACATCTTTTGGACTGATGCTTCTTCTGAAGAGTGCACATTTGGTCTTTGTGATTGGTGTGATGGTACTAATCCATTATATCATTGATACTGTAAAATTCCTTATCTCAAGGAAAAAGAAAGTACATGATCCCGGGAAGGCTTTTACGATAGACCAATTTTTTCACTTGGTAAGCATTTTGACAATTGCATATTTCATGAACAAATTTCAGGTAAAAGTATACAGGCTAAGTTGGATTGACAGCGTTTGTGGGACATTTGGACTTAAGGCACATGATGTGGTGAGATATTTTTTGACTTTTCTGATCATTAATAGACCAGCAAACTGCTTGATACAAAATGTTTTGGCAAGATATAAGGTGGAAGAACGGAAGAAAGCAGAGCAGGACAGACTGATTTCTCCTGACGTTGACATAAAAGCAGGACGAACCATCGGAACACTGGAAAGGTTTATACTGGTGCTCTTTATGGCAGTGGGGCAGTATGGTGCTCTGGGTTTGGTTCTAACGGCAAAGTCTATAGCAAGATACGATAAGATCACCAAAAATGAGAAATTTGCGGAGTACTATCTTCTTGGAACGCTTCTGAGTACCACCGTGGCGGTTGTGGCATGGTTGTGCTTGTGAAATAAGAAAGTAGAGCGAGTATATAAAATACTCTATAGGACTAATGATTCAGGTCATCTGCCCAGTTGGGCGGGTGGCTTTTTTATGGAAAAAAATTGGTGAAAATTCAAGAATATTCGAAAAAATACGAAAAAAGGGATGCTGTGGAATATTACGAGGAAAATGCACATGTAATATTGATTGTTTTGGAAAACATGTTGAATTTGAGATAATGAAGAGATATACTTGTGGAAAATAGAACTAATAGATTTACTGATTTGACAATTGTAAGATTTAATAAATTGCTGGATTATGGAATATTACACAAGAAAGTGTGTATCATATGTTTTCTGATAAGAATCGAAATAGAAAAATGCTTGAAGGGGCTTATTGCCGCTTGAAATCTTATTATCACTATAATAAGAACTATATTTTTATGAAAGAAAAAATAGCTTCATTCGAGGATGACGATGTAAAAATGGAAAACACTTTTGCGCTTTTGTCAGCAGTCCTTGAAAAACCATACCAATACGATGAAATAATAGATCATTGGATTTCTGGTATAACCTATTACGTGCTTCCTAAGAATTTTAAGAGAAAAGAAAGCACCGAAAAGATTTTTGTGTCAGATGAAGATAACGGTGGTGAGTCTATAGATAAGATTAATTTTTTTATTAATATGCCTTTTGAATTGTATCTTTTAGATTCGCTATGGTGTCTTCTTATGGGGAAAATAGTGGCTGATTCTAGAATGCTAGAATATGGCTGTTATGGAAATTGTATAGCAACAAGTGTAACGTATAATGCTGAAAAAGATTATTATTCTTCTATAAATTTTGATAAAAATAGGCTGTTTAAAATATATTTTCCAGAGTACTGTAGATGGAAAAATGAGGCAATAGAGATGGTCAAAGAGAAAACCAACCATTGCAATATTGCTTTGGTAACGTTAGATATTAAAAGCTACTATTATTCGGTTAATTGGGAGTTTAGTAAACTATGTGATTTATTTCAAAATGACGATAGACTAGTGTCAATTACAAATTTGACCAACATAATCGAAAAGATATTTATAAAGTACACAGATACTATAAAAAAAGTTAGAAAGATACCGTTTAGGTTAGATGAGTATACTACTCTTTTGCCTATAGGTCTTTTTTCGTCGATGCTTATAGCTAACATATATTTGGCCCAATATGACAAATATCTTTTCAATCAACCCAATATTCTTTATTATGGCAGGTATGTTGATGATATGCTTCTTGTTATGAATACAGAAGATAAAATATTAAGAGGTAATCAGGAAGTTTTTGATAATTTGCTGATAAAACAAAATAAAGTTTTACAAAAGATAACAGAGTCTGATCAGTATTGTTTGAGGGATTATCCATCACTAAAGGTGCAAAAAGAAAAGGTTAAAGTCATTTTTTTTGAAAAGAAAAAGTCGGATAAGTTGTTGAAAATACTTGAGTCCACAAAAATAGTGCCCAGCGAGATGGAACCGCTCCCGGATATTGATTTGAAACTGGAAGATTTTGAGGATGCTGCATATGCGATAAAGAATTTAACACGTGAAACAAAGATTAGAGATATAAATCAATTTGAAATTGATAGATTAAACCTAGGTCAACATATGCATAAAGTGGTTCTTGCAAGTAAGCCATATTTTAATGATGTCCTTAATGGAGAAAGACAAGATTTAGAAATTGAGAAAAAGAAAATACTTAAGTTTTTTAGGGGAAGTAATGCTTTGAATTATTGTAGTAATTGGATTAATGCTTTTTATTTTTTTGTTCTCTCCCAATATTCTCCGTTAAGCGGCTGGGATACACTTAAAAAAAATATAAGCGGTGCAATTGATGATATTATAATAGATGACATTGAGGAGATACATGATGAGTGTAAGGAGAAAATAACGGAAAGGATGAAAAATAGTTTGAGGGAAATGCTGAATATAGCTATGGCGACAGCACTTTCTTTGAATCCTGCTTTTTCACCAAAGGAAAATGAACATGTTAGAAGGATAGCTGTAAGTTTAAGGCATGCAAATCTGTTTAATCACCAACTGGTGAGTTTGCCTTTAATTAACTATTATTCAACTATTCCTGACACAGTAGATTTAACTAGGGTATCCATTGGTGATATGCACTCCTATATAGAAAGGATAAAAACAGGAAAAAAAATAAGGTATTCACCTAGGTTTATCAGATATTCGGAGTTGTTCTATTATTATTTCCTTTATAGACTAGGTAAAGATGAAATGTTTTTGGGGGATAAACGAGTAGATGCTTATCTAAAAGAAAATGATAAAACTGATGAGAAAAAGTTAATTGATTTCTTCTTTGAAATTAATAAAATAAAAAAAGCAGATGAATCTGTGCCGGAATTTGACATAAAACAAGAGAATATAAAAGAGTATAGAATTCAAAGGATTAATCTTGGTGATAAGGCAAGGTATGAACGAAAAAAAGGAGAAAAGACACGTTATCTTAAACAAGGCGAGAAGATCAGAATTGCAGTCGCGAATTTTGACGTAAAAGAAGAGGAATGTTTGATTGGGTTGCCGGGGGTAAGAAAAAGAACAGAAATTGACAAGGCATCATTTAGGAGATGTTTGAACAAAGCATTTCATGAAAATGTTGATTATATACTTTTGCCGGAGTTTTACCTCCCTTACGAATGGATATCGGATGTTCTTTCGTATGTTGAGAGAACAGGGATATCCATTATTTCAGGGCTGAAGTATGTGACTTTTAATCAGGTAGCACATAATAAGGTGGCTTTTTTTGGCCCAATATACTCAGGAAAGAATCAAAGATATAGAGGAGCATGCTTGTTAGCAAGGGAAAAGAATGACTATGCTCCTGAGGAGAAAAAAAATGTAATAGATTATCATGCGAGGTGCATCGATCAAGAACAACCAGTTTATCAGATTATTAAACAAAATGGACTGAAAATTGGCATTTTTCTATGTTATGAATTTACAGATATTAAAGCGAGAGCTTTATATAAAAATGAGGTTGATATTGTCTTTACACCGGAATTCAATAAAGACACACCTTATTTTGGAAACATCATAGAATCGTTCACTAGAGATCTACATACGTTTGTTGTACAGTCCAATACAGCTCATTATGGTGATTCGAGAATAACAGGGCCGTATAATAGGGATAACAGAGATATTGTTATGATGAAAGGTGGAGATACTGATGAAATCATAATTGGAACAATTGATGTTAAAGGAATGTGGGAATATGAAAAAATAGATGCAGAGGAAATGGAGCAATTAAATAACGGGAAACCTCCAAAAGCAAAAGAATCTTCAAATAGATATATTATGAATAACACAAAAACATTCAAGAAACCGTCAGCTCGATTTAAAAGATTGTTTGATTGAAGCAAATGAAAATTGGGAAAAATGCGTTTACAAATGGAGAGGTTAAAAAACATGGATAATACAAGTTTTGATAAAAAGAAAAAAATTCTTTCAGTATTCAATACAAATTCCGAAGGCATAGATAACTTATGCCAATGCATAAGTCAAGTTTATCTGTTGAACAATTCTCTGAATGCTGATGAATATAAAGATTATAAGCAAAAATATGAAGAATTATGGATGCAAATGAATGATGATGAAAGCAAGGAACGGTTGTATTATGATATTATTTTAGAAACAGAGAAAAAAAATTGTATGTTAGATATATTTTTAGAGATTCTTCCGAGTGATAAAACTAAAAAATTCACTGAAACAATTTTGAGGTTTAAAAGGGGGTTTAATAGAAAGGAATTCCCAGAAAGATGGTTTGAAAATAAACTTGAAGAAGCAATTAGAAGCGGGAATAAAGAGCTTTGTATGAAAACGTTTTATACGTTATTTACTTTTTATCATGACTTGTGGGATAATGATAGAAATGCCGAATTGGTAGAAAAAACAAGAACATTGTTTAATGAGACAAATCCTGAACATCCATTATGGTTTTATGCTCGAAGTGAGGTATTAGCGAAGGCGTCAGGAGAAAAAACAAAAGACTCGATGCTTGAAGCAATAGGTGCGTGCAAAAAATGCATTGCAGTTTATATGGAAGGGAAAAACGGTTTTTGCCCTGATTACCCTGGCATTTATCATGCATTTGCAGAATTAGTATATGATACAATTGAACTGGATTTATTAGAAAATGATGAGAATAGAAAACAACTTTTAGAACTGGCATTAAAGGCAATTGATAAGGCAATCCAGTATAATGGCAACTATGCTAAGTACTATTACACAAAGGGTAGACTGGTAAGCATTGATAATCCTTCCCCTGAAAAATTCAAGAAGGCGAGGGAACTGATCAATAAGGCCATTAATATGGAGGATAGTAAACGGGAAGACTATGGAATGGTTAGAGGAAATTATATTGCTGCGCTTACGAAGTTAAGAAATGATGAAGCAATTCAAAAAATGCAGGGTCAAATAGCAGATCAATTAAATATAATGAAAGAAACAACGGAGAAAATGAATGAGGAGATAGCGCGCGCGCATATAGCTATAAATAATGAAAAAAAGAATTCTATAGAAATGCTTGGTTTTTTTGCTGGAATAATTTCTATAATATTTGTTTCATCTCAGATTGTTCTTTCGCTGGAGGCGGTTGATGCCATGATTATATTATTGGCATTTAGCGGCATAATAATGCTTGCCTTTTCTTTGTTACGGTTCTGCATAATTGAAAACAGTTATAGGTTGGATAAAGAAGAGAGTGTTACTAGCAAGACTGGAATTATTATGATAATTTTTAGTGTTGTTATAATTGCTTTAGCGGTAGTCTTGTTGATATGGGGAAATAAAGAAGGCTTATTTTCTGTTAATGAATGTTTGAGTCGATATAGGGGATAGGATGTTTGAATTTTTGTGAAAAAAGATTGTAATAATTGTTTGATTCAGCTATTTAACAAGGCTGATTACAAGTGGGTGATGAATAATGAAAGTGGTTTATAAAGGCTTGATTAAGGGGGATGGGCTGGAAAATGAAGATATATGCGATTCCTGTGGTAATGTTTTTTGGGTGATCGATGGTGCAACAGATTTATTTGGACTAAATCTTTTTTCTACTGTGGATGATGTAGCATATTATGTTAAGCATTTGAATGAAAATATAAAAAAGCATTGTTATGAAAATGCCGAACTTTCCGATATTATAAAAGAATCCGTGGTGGATACAAATAGAGAGTTGTTATTATCCATTAATTATACAGAAACATATAAATTACCATGTTTTGCAATTGCTATGGCACGAATACAAAACAATGTGTTCGATTACTACGTTTTGGGGGATTGTACCATCGCTATACGTGATGAAGAGGGTGTGAGAAAAATAACAGATGATAGGATAGGGACTTTCTCAAAAAAAAATGTAGGTCAACTTAGTCAACTGATTCAGAATGGAGAGTATAGCAAAGAACGAGAAATTGAGATTTATAGACTAACAAGGTCATGTATGAATAAAAAGGATGGATATTGGATAGGTTCATGTGATCCGGTCGGAATAGTACATGGTGTTAGTGGTAAATTGGCGATAAATAAAAAAACAAGTTATTTAGCCTATACGGATGGATTGGCAGAGGCTTTTGAAGTGTTCGAAATATATACTATAGATAAGCTTAAGTTTCAGAAAGAAGAAATTGATTATGTATTGAGTAAATTAATTAATATTCGTTCTTATGATACAGGAAGAGCGTATACCCGAGTAAGGCAACAGGATGATATAGCGTTTGTTTTGGTGGAAGGATAAGGGAATGGGCGTTTTGGTATACGATATAGAAGGAGATATAGTTTATACAAGAAAAGAGAGTAACTATAGTTTCCAATTTAGTGAAGATGAAAAAAAAAGAATAATTGAACTATGGCGTCGGTATAAAGGTGGGACATATGTAAATTCTGTTAATGTGCGCCTTCAAAAAATTGAAAAAAGAAGTGGGAAAACAATTATGGAACTCTCAAAAACTGATTTTTTCACTTTCTTTATTTCTAACATTATTAGGATGGGTTTTGATAATTTTGCTTATTATATTATTCATAACGAAGATATGAATAGTGTTGGTGAACTTCTGTCAAAACTGACTACATTTTATGAATCCTTCCCGAAATGTTATAATTTTGATGGCTTAATTAATAACGGCTGTTTGCCTAATGCTTTAGCAGTTAGCATATTAGTTACGGATCCATACGGTAATGCTATTTTGGTAAAAAGATCGTCGAAGGTGGGGGTGGGAGCAAATATATACAGTGTAACAACAACTGGAGCACTTGATGAATCTGATTGGGAATCCGAGGATGTGATTAAACACTGTGCCATTAGGGAACTTAGAGAAGAACTAAATATTCTAATTCAGGAAGAGAAATTAAGGACTATTGCTATAGTGGCAGGAATTAATAAACTGCAACCAATTGTTATTATGAATGCTATGCTAAATGATACCGCACATGAGTTTGTAAAGGAAATGCAAAAAGGCAAAGATTATCAATTTGAGGTTTCGGAAGTGTGCGTTTGTGACAAGAATAAGATTAAGAACATACTTATGGAACAAAGATTTACGGAAGCTGCACGGTTTCATCTTGATTACTATCTGAAAGATTAAAGCGGTAGACAGAAATTGGGTTAAGAGTGGCTAAAACTAGCAATGGAGTGAAACATAAGATTATTGCGTCATTTCCCCATCCTTCTCTTCGCCGCCTCATAGACTTCCTCATCTTTTCTTGCACCTACAACGATGATGAGCATTTCAGTTTCTGTGCGTACGAGGGTGTACACGACACGCAGACCGGCATCCTTGAGTTTGATCTTCATCAAGCCGCTGAGGTTTCTACCGCCTTTGTTGCCGAGAGGCTTTCCGTAACCGCCTTCACTTTGCGGAAGAGGATTGGTTGAAACCTTGAGAATGGCTTTGTTGACCAAGATTTGTTGACTTCTGTCAAGTTTTTTGAGGTCATCGATGGCCTCGGGTAAAAAGGATACTTTCCACTTCATTCAATCTCCACATCTTCCCATCCGGTGAGATCTTTCCCGTCGATATTCAGTTCTTTAAGAGCGTCTTCCTGTGAGACTGCTTTTAAAGAACTGTATTTTTTTAGCCTTTCGTTTGCCATGAGGAGCAGGCGGGCGTTGTTGACTTCGTCCATGAGTTTAACATATTCTTCGGGGGAGAGAAGAACGCATTCTGCGACGTTGTTCTTTAGCACTACCTTGGCACCGGTAGTTTTTACTTCTTCGAAGATCTGGCCCGCGAGGCCACGGTTGAAAGATGAGATAGGGATCGTGTTTGTCATGACATTTCTTAAATCCTGCATAGTTTTGTCCTCCTATGGTAAGAGTAACATATATCGATAAATTTATCAACAAATATCTCGATATATGTCCGCCATAATTCACTCCCCCCCGACTCTACTTTTCGTAGGTGGCTCATTCCTCCCGCCTGTATTATAATCAGTGCAGAAGATGAGATTTGCGAGAAAGAGGTGAAAGATATGGATCTATATGTTACAGGGACGGTCATACGGAACCTGAGGGAAAAGAACAAAATGACGCAGGCGCAGCTGGCGGAGCGGCTGGGAGTGAGCGACAAAACGGTGTCCAAATGGGAGACCGCGAAAGGGTATCCGGACATTACGCTGCTGGAGCCCATTGCGAAGGCTTTCAAGGTTTCGGTTACGGAACTGATCTCCGGAAATACCGTTCAAAATGCCAATGTATCTGCCAATATGCTTCGGTCGAAGTTTTATGTTTGCCCGGTCTGCGGGAATGTGATACACAGTATGGGAGAGGCGGCAATCCAGTGTCACGGGATAATGCTGGCGCCTTTGGAGGCGGAGCCAACGGACGAGCGGCATATGGCCTTCATCGAGAAGGTGGAGGATGAGTACTATGTGCGGATCGAGCACAGCATGACGAAGGAACACTACATTTCTTTTGTGGCAGCGGCGTCGTCGGATGATATGCAGACGGTGAAACTTTATCCTGAAGGGAGCGCTGAGGCGCGGCTTAAGATACGGGGAGTCAGAAGGATCTTCTTTTACTGTAACCGCGACGGATTGTTTATGATCGACCCCGTGAAGGGCATCGACGACAAAGAAAGCGCATATGACGACACGCAGGAAAGAAGAGAATTGGAGAAAGCAGCGGAAAGGTTGTTTGGACAGAACTTAAGAAAGTAGACAGAAAACTTGTTTGTGCGGGTTGTGCAAACAAGTTTTTCGTATATAATCCTAATAGGGGGAGAAAGAAGGCAGATAAATGGAAAAGAAAAGATCGAAAAAGAAGATGATCTTTATAATACTTTTAAGCGTGCTTGTTCTGCTGATCGCAGGATGGTGGATGATATGCGTTCAGATCTATGATGAGAATTTCAACGTGCGTAGTTTCAGTTATGAGCCGTTGATGCTGAGGATTGAGGATTTTGAAGGCCTAAACTGCAAAGAATACACTTTCCCTTCGGACAAGGGGCAGAAGCTGGCAGGCTATCTGTATAGCATAGGCGAAGAACAGCATGGGATCCTGGTGATGGCCCACGGATTTGGCGGCGGCGGACACAATTCCTATATGGACGTTGCTAACTATTTTGCCAAGAAGGGCTACTATGTCTTTGCGTTTGATGTCACAGGATGTGACAAGAGTGAAGGTGAAGGCGTGGGCGGCGTGCCTCAGGGCGTGGTGGACCTTGACTATGCCATTTCTTTTGTTGAAGACAGCGGTGACATTCCGGATCTTCCCATAGTGCTTTTCGGGCACAGCTGGGGCGGATACTGCGTGAGCAGTGTGCTGAATTTTCATCCCGAGGTAAAGGCTGTTATCGAGTGCTCGGGCTTTAACAGGTCGTCGGATATGTTCGAGTCGGGCGGAAAAACACAGGCGGGTGGTCTCATTTACACCATGACGCCCTTCGTAAGGATCCATGAGTTGATCAAATACGGGAAATATGCCTCAAAGACAGCTATGGACGGGTTTAAGGCTACGGATGCATCCGTGATGATCGTGCACAGTGCAGACGACGGTGTCATCGGGATCGAGTACGGATGTGACAAGTATTACGAGAAATATAAGGATGATCCCCGCTTCACATTCTTGAGATTTGAAGACAGGGGACACAACGAGATTTACAATGATCCTGCCGACACCTACCAAGATGAGTTCAATGCGGAGTTTGACAAGTGGCGCGAAAATCTGGGCTACGACTACAAGGCGGAAGAAAACAAGCCGCGTTTTGCGGAAGACAAGGCTCGGTACATTACGGAAAACCTTGATCATGACAGATGGAGTAACAGGTTGGATGAGAAACTGTTCGCACGTTTTCTGGAGTTCTACGAAACTGCCATAGGAAAATGACCCCCTAACCCCGTCCCTGGGGGCCATTCCCGAAATGGCAGAGCAGGTAGATGAGAAGTTCCCGGATGGAATGTTTAGGTTTGAGAAGAGACTTTGACTTTCGGCATAACTGAGAAAGGCAAACCGCAGTTTAAGGAGGCTGTACTTTGGAAAAATATCTTAGGGAAACACGTATGCTTGATTATTCCAACCCGTCCATTCAGAAACTCGTCAAAAGTAGAGGCTGGAACGAGATGAAGGAGTTTGAACGGATCAGAGATATCTACAACTATGTCAGGGATGAAATCCTGTTCGGATACAATATCGATGATGATATTCCGGCTTCGAAAGTTCTTTCTGATGGCTATGGACAATGTAATACCAAAGGGACGCTGTTTATGGCATTGTTGCGTGCTTGCCATGTTCCTTGTCGGGTGCATGGCTTTACGATCGATAAGAAATTGCAGAAAGGTGCTATGACGGGATTTGTTTATAAAAGAGCACCTCAGAATGTATTTCATAGCTGGGTTGAGGTTTACTTCGAAGGGACTTGGTACGAACTTGAGGCCTTTATATTGGATAAGAAATATCTTGAAAGGCTGCAGGCTATGAATACAGATTGCTTCGGTGCTTTTTGCGGTTATGGTGTTGCAGTTAAGGATTTTCGACATCCGGTTATCGATTTCAATAGGAATAATACATATATTCAGAGCGAGGGAATCAATCAGGATTTTGGTGTCTATGATTGTCCTGACGATTTGTTAAAAGAACATCATCAGGAATTATCACCGATAAAGAAGTTTGCGTACAGGTATTACGGCAGACATATGATGAATAAAAATGTGAGAAGAATCCGAAATGAATGAACCTTTGCGCAGTGCGGGTGGGGGAGAAAGAAGATATGAATGTGGTCCACTGAACGCGTTTTTTTGACCTAAACATGCAAAATCCGCATTTAGACCAAAGGAATTAAGCATAATCAAGGCTACAAGAAGACAACTTTTTGACCTAAACAAGGGAAAGTGATGATTAGAGTCAAAGAATTTTGAGATAATCCGGGACATTTAAGGGTATTTTGACGAAAAACTTTGACCTGAACATTGAAAATGTGGTTTTAGGTCAAAAAATCCATGTTAGATCAAGGTAAAATGGATGAAAATTTATGACTTGAAAGCATGAAACACCATTTTAAACCAAAGAAACCCGGAGAGATTGGGGTTCATTCCCACCCAAACTAACACCGGAACAACGGAGGAATTGAAATGAAACAATACGAAGGCAAACATTTTTTATTTAAGTATGAATCTCAAGATCATGAATTTGCCCAATCGGTCATAGAAACTGCTGAATCTATGTACGATAAGGTGGCTCGGGATTTTGATATTGAACCGGACGCAGAGCTTTTTACTTTTATTATCTGTCCCAATACTGAAACATTTATCATAGAGTCGGAAAAAACAACAGAGTCCTACCAGTCATGGATGGTTGGTAATGCAGATTATGAGAAAA